>NZ_QKZG01000004.1:0-464139 GCF_003254125.1 Pseudomonas sp. 478 | reverse complement strand
GAGAGATCCTCCTTCGGTAAAGAGAGCGCCCCGGCAAGTTTAGACTCGCCGAGGTTCTCGCCGGGCTGACCATCTCATTAGGGGCAAGAGCCCTTGGTTACTTGGGGCTCTTCCAAGTGACTCGCTGTAAAAGCGAAACCAATAGCCGCCGTGACCGCAGAAACGGATATGTACCCCGGCATCAGCCCCCCCCTTGCCGTGCTTTTACATTTCCGGGATTCGTACACGCACACCGTTGTCATGAAATGAAAAGCCATTGTCGTCTGATGAGAAGCGACTCGCCAGGCGGCATCCTACAGTCCAATCAGCGCAATTCGACGCAGCACGCCCATCTTGCAGATTGGAGAATAAGAAAAAATGGCCAAAGCCGTACGCTTCTACGAAACCGGTGGTCCCGAAGTCCTTCGTTATGAGGAGGTCGAAGTTGGCGACCCCGGTCCAGGCCAGGTTCGTCTTCGTCATGTGGCGGTCGGCCTGAACTATGCCGATACCTACTTTCGCAATGGCACCTACCCGATCCCGATGCCCAACGGCATGGGGGTTGAAGCCTCCGGTGTGGTCCAGGCCATCGGCGAGGGCGTCACCAATGTCCGCGTGGGTGATCGCGTCACCTATACCGGTTTTCTCAATACCTTGGGGGCCTACAGCACCGAGCGTCTGATCCCGGCCGCGCCGTTGATCAAGCTGCCGGAAACCATCAGTTTCGAGACCGCCGCCGCCATGACCATGCGCGGCCTGACGTCGTCGTACCTGATGCGGCGCATTTACGATTTCAAGGCCGGCGACAGCATTCTGCTGCACGCCGCTGCCGGTGGCGTGGGCCTGATCGTTTCGCAGTGGGCCAAGCTGCTCGGCCTCACCGTCATCGGTACCGTGTCCACCGAGGTCAAGGGCGAAATCGCCCGTACCCATGGCTGCGACCATGTCATCAACTACAGCCACGAAGACGTCGCCCAGCGCGTGCGCGAGTTGACTGACGGCGTCGGTGTCAATGTGGTGTTCGACAGCGTCGGCAAGAACACCTTCATGGGTTCGCTGGATTCGCTCAAGCGTCGTGGCCTGATGGTGTGCGTCGGCACGGCATCCGGTCCGATCCCGGCCCTGGATCCGGTACTGCTGGCAATGAAAGGCTCGCTGTTCATGACCCGTCCGGCCCTGGCCGATTACATCGCCGACCCGGCGGAAAAAGCCGCCCTGGCCGGCGAGTTGTTCGACCATGTTGGCAGTGGACGGATCAAGATCGAGATCAACCAGCACTATGCTTTGCAGGATGCCGTGCAGGCCCATCGCGACCTGGAATCACGCAAAACCACGGGCTCTTCGATTTTCGTCATTTAAGGGAGTCGTCTGCCATGAAAGTCGAACAATTGACCTGCAGCATTGGCGCCGAACTGAGCGGCGTCAACCTCGCCGACGCGGTCCATGACGATGGTCTTTTTGCCGAGATTCGTGCTCAGTTGCTCAAGCATCGAGTGGTGTTCCTGCGTGATCAGGACATCACTCGCGCCGAGCACGTGGCCTTCGCCCGCCGCTTCGGTGAGTTGGAAGATCATCCGGTGGCTGGCAGTGATCCGGATCATCCCGGGCTGGTGCGCATCTACAAGAACCCGGACCAGCCAATGGACCGCTACGAAAACGCCTGGCACACCGACGCGACCTGGCGCGAGGCGCCGCCGATGGGCTGTGTGCTGCGTTGCGTAGAGTGCCCTCCGGTGGGCGGCGACACCATGTGGGCCAACATGGTCGAGGCCTATGCGCGCTTGCCGGAGGACGTAAAGGTCAAGATTGCCGACCTGCGCGCCCGCCACAGCATCGAAGCAAGCTTTGGCGCCGCCATGCCGATCGAAAAACGTCTGGCGCTCAAGGCGATGTACCCGGATGCCGAGCACCCGGTGGTGCGCACTCATCCGGAAACCGGAGAGAAGGTGCTGTTCGTCAACGCCTTCACGACGCACTTGAGCAACTACCACACCCCCGATCGCGTGCGCTTTGGCCAGGACGCCAACCCTGGTGCGAGCGAGTTGCTGCGCTACCTGATCAGCCAGGCCTACATCCCCGAGTATCAGGTGCGCTGGCGCTGGAAACCCAACAGCATTGCCATCTGGGACAACCGCAGCACCCAGCACTACGCCGTCATGGATTACCCTCCGTGCCATCGCAAGATGGAGCGTGCCGGGATTATCGGCGACAAGACCTACTGATCGACCCCTACTGCATTCGCACTCGTAAACACGTCTGCCCGGCACGATCCCGGGTGGGCGCGACAATCATAAAAACAGGAGTAACTCATGCAATTCTTCGACGATTCCCTGCACCCGGAAAATATGGAAAAGGTGGTCATCACCGTGGCCCCGTACGGCCCGGAATGGATGCCGGAAGACTTCCCCGAAGACATCCCGCTGACCATGGACGAACAGGTGCAAAAAGCGGTCGAATGTTATGAGGCCGGTGCCACCGTCTTGCACTTGCACGTGCGCGAGCTGGACGGCAAGGGTTCCAAGCGCCTGTCCAAATTCAACGAATTGATCGCTGGTGTGCGTGAAGCTGTGCCGGACATGATCATCCAGGTCGGTGGTTCGATTTCCTTCGCACCGGAAAGCGATGGCGAAGCCGCCAAGTGGCTGTCGAACGATACGCGACACATGCTGGCCGAGCTGACGCCTAAACCGGATCAGGTCACGGTGGCGATCAACACCACCCAGATGAACATCATGGAACTGCTGTATCCGGAATATCTGGAAGGCACTTCCCTGGCCAATCCCCTGTATCAGGCCGCCTACAGCGAAATGACTGTTCCGGCAGGTCCGGCCTGGGTCGCCGAGCACCTCAAGCGTCTGATGGACAACGGCATCCAGCCGCACTTCCAGCTGACCGGCATGCACGCCATGGAAACCCTCGAGCGCCTGGTGCGCAGGGGCGTCTACAAGGGCCCGTTGAACCTGACCTGGATCGGCATTGGCGGCGGTTTCGATGGCCCTAATCCGTTCAACTTCTTCAACTTCATCCACCGCGCGCCGGACGGTTGCACCCTGACCTCCGAGTCGCTGCTCAAGAACGTCATGCCGTTCAACACCATGTCGATGGCCATGGGCATGCACCCGCGTGTGGGCAATGAAGACACTATCATTGATCACAAGGGCGATCGTTTCGGCTCAGTTGCGCAGATCAAGCAAACCGTGCGTATCGCCCATGAGCTGGGTCGGGAAATCGCCACCGGTAAAGAAGCCCGTGAGATCTACCGCATCGGCGTGCAGTACCAAAGCATCGAAGAAACGTTGCTGGCCAACGGCATGGCCCCCAACCGCAAGGCTGGGCAAAAAGGTGTGCCGCAACGCGGCTGATCGGCCGACGAAGCGGGTGGTCGATGGCCTCCCGCTCGCTGCACTGCAACACGCTTGATAACAACAATAAAACAAAGCTTTGAGGAGGCTGCATGGCCTTTCACCCAATCGCCGCAGACGATGACGACTGTGCTGTCGGTGTTGCGCGACCGTACGCCTGGATCGTCTTCGCACTGACGTTCGGGCTGTTGATTTCCGATTACATGTCACGCCAGGTGCTGAACGCGGTGTTCCCGATGCTCAAGGGCGAATGGGCCCTGAGCGACGGCCAGCTCGGCCTGCTCAGTGGCATTGTCGCGCTGATGGTGGGGCTGCTGACGTTTCCCCTGTCATTGCTGGCGGATCGCTTCGGCCGGGTCAAGAGCCTGGCGCTGATGGCTTTGCTGTGGAGTCTGGCGACACTGGGCTGCGCAGTGGCGCAGGACTATCAGCAGATGTTCATTGCACGATTCATGGTCGGCGTCGGCGAAGCGGCGTACGGCAGCGTTGGCATCGCGGTGGTGATTTCGGTATTTCCCAAACACCTGCGCGCAACGCTGGCCAGTGCCTTCATGGCGGGTGGCATGTTCGGTTCGGTATTAGGGATGGCGCTGGGCGGTGCAATCGCCGCCAAGCTTGGCTGGCGCTGGTCGTTTGCCGGCATGGCGCTGTTCGGTCTGCTGCTGGCAGTGCTTTACCCGATTATCGTCAAGGAAGCGCGCATTGCGCCGCAACGCGCCTCCCTGGCGGCGAACAAGGCGGCGGCAGCGGTCAAGCGTCCGTTGCGTACGCTGTTTTCCAGCCGTTCGGTGATCGCTGCCTACATCGGCAGTGGCTTGCAACTGTTCGTCGGCGGCACCGTCATTGTGTGGATGCCCAGTTACCTCAATCGTTATTACGACATGGCCACGGACAAGGCGGGCGGTGTCGCGGCGATCATCGTGCTGTGCAGCGGTGCGGGGATGATCCTGTGCGGCATGCTAAGCGATCGGCTGTCGCGCCATTCACCTGAGCGCAAAGTCACTTTGGCCATCGCCTTTTGCCTGGGCAGTTGCCTGTTGTTGTCGGCGGCGTTCGCCCTGCCGGCAGGGCCTGTGCAATTGGCGCTGATCTGCCTGGGGATGTTGATTGCCGCCGGCACGACCGGCCCTTGCGGAGCGATGGTTGCCAACCTGACCCATTACTCGGTCCACGGCACGGCCTTCGCCACGTTGACCCTGGCCAACAACATGCTGGGGCTGGCGCCTGGGCCGTTCATCACCGGCAGGGTGTCCGACCTTATTGGCTTGCAGGCTGCTTTTCAATTAGTGCCGCTGGTCAGCATCGCGGCAGCGGCGGTGTTCTTTTATGCCAAGTGTCATTACCACAAGGACATTGCCCGGCTTAAGGGCGAGCGGGTCAACGATCCGGTGGGCGAATCCGTGTTAGAGGTGAAGTTGTGAGTAGTCGTTTACGTATTGATGTGTTCTTCGATTTCATCTGCCCCTGGTGCCTGATCGGCAAACGTCAACTGGAGCATGCGCAGGTACAGTTTCGCAGTCGCCACCCGGATGTGCAGATCACCACGGTGTGGCATGGCGTGCAGTTGCTACCTCAGTTGCCGGTAGAAGGCGAGCCCTTCGCCGATTTCTACCGCAAACGTCTGGGTAATGCCGACGCTATGACCATGCGCCAGGCCCAGGTTCAGCAGGCTGCCGCGGCGGTTGGACTGACCATCGACCTCAACCACATCGAGACGATGCCCAACACCGCAGACGCCCACCGTTTGTTCGAACGAGTCAGCGTACTGGGCAATGCTGCTCAGCGTGAAATGTTGCTCGAACGGCTGTTCAGCGCTTATTTCCGCAGACGAGAAAACCTGGGGTGCCGCGAGACCTTGCTCGCCATTGCCCGCTCCTGCGGCGTCGATACGGACGTGGTGCTCGATTGCCTGAAGGGCGACGCCACGCCGTTCGAAGGCCTCCCCGGCGCGACCAGTGGGGTGCCGAGCTTTCAGTTCGACCGTCGCATGACGGTGATCGGTGCACAACCTGCTCAGGCATTGCTCGGGGCCATGAGCCAGGCACTGAAAGAAAGTGATCACGAGCGGCAACCTGCATGAACCGGCGTATCCCCGTGCCTGCCGGAAAACTCCCGCAGGCGGGCGGTCGTGCGCTGTTCGAATTCGATGACAAAAGCCTGGCGTTATTCAACGTCGAAGGTGACGTGTTCGCCATCGACGACAGTTGCCCGCACCAGGGCGCCTCGCTGTGTGGCGGGCGCCTTGAGGGGCGGGTGATTCAGTGCTGCGCCCATGGCCTGCGCTTCGATTTGCGCAGCGGTTACTTGCTTAATTCCACCGCAGTCAAAGTCGCCAACTACCCGGTCGAGATCATCGACGGCCAGGCATTCATCGTCATCGTTCCCCAGGAGGCCGCGCCATGAGCGCCATCGCTCTCACCCGTATCCACAGCCGAACGCGCGAATTGGCGCCGGGCTTTATCGTCAGTCTGATCGTTGCAGCGGCTGCGTCCTTTTTGTCCGAGCACTACGGCGCGCCGGTGATGCTGTTCGCTTTGTTGCTGGGCATGGCGGTGAACTTCCTGGCCGGTGACGGTGCCTGCAAGGCTGGCATCGAGTTCACGGCGCGTACGGTGTTGCGCATTGGTGTGGCGCTGCTGGGTATGCGCATCACCCTCGAACAGATGGCTGCGCTGGGCTGGAAGCCTGTGGCGCTGGTGGTGATTCTGGTGGTGGTGACCATCGGCGTTTCAGTGATCGCAGCCAAGGCGCTGGGCTTTCAGCGTTTGTTCGGCATGCTCACCGGTGGCGCCACGGCGATTTGTGGTGCATCGGCCGCGTTGGCGCTGGCGGCGGCATTGCCGAACCATCCGCAGAAAGAACGCGCGACGTTGTTCACGGTGATCGGGGTGTCGGCGCTGTCGACCCTGGCGATGATCGTGTACCCGATGATTGCCAACTGGCTGTCGTTGTCGCCACAAGTGGCGGGCGTGTTCCTGGGGGCAACCATTCACGATGTCGCCCAGGTGGTCGGTGCCGGTTACAGCATGTCGACCGAGACCGGCGATACGGCCACGGTGGTCAAGTTGATGCGGGTTGCCATGCTACTGCCGGTGATCGTCTGTGCAGCCATGATCACCCGCATGCAGGGCGCCGACCCGACCGGCAAACGACCGCCGCTGCTGCCATGGTTCGCCGTCGGGTTTCTGATTCTGGCCTGCATCAACAGCACCGGCTGGGTGGCCCCGGTGGTGCAGGGTTCGGTCAATGAACTGTCGCGCTGGTGCCTGGTGGTTTCCATCAGCGCCCTGGGCATGAAAACCCAGCTCAAGGAGCTGGCAGCGGTGGGCATCAAACCGATCCTGCTGATGGTGGGGGAAACGGTGTTCCTCGTCGTGCTGGTGCTGCTGTTGCTGCGTTGGGGAATGTAGGCACACAACACTGTGGCGAGGGAGCTTGCTCCCGCTGGGGTGCGGAGCGCCCCCACAAAGAACACCGCGTTTTTTCAGAAACCACTCGGCGTCCTTTTTGGGGCCGCTGCGCAGCCCAGCGGGAGCAAGCTCCCTCGCCACAGAACTCCTCGACCGGTGTCACGAACACCGGTTTTTTTTTGCGTCCCTTTCAGTCTTCCCAAGGTTGCGTGGGGCCGGGCAGGGTGCTCGGCTCGCTGGGTGCCTTGGGTTGTTTTTGCGCGCTGCGCCAAGCCGCCGGCGGCATGCCGAACTGGGTGATGAACCAGCGTGTGAAGGAACTCGCCATGGAGTAGCCGAGCATGTCGGCGATCCGGCCCAACGAGTAATTCGGGTTTTCCAGGTAGCGCAACACCAGGTCACGGCGCACGTCGTTGATCAGGTCGTTGAAGGCGCAGCCGTCGTCTTTCAGGCGACGTTGCAGGGTGCGTACGTTCATGCCCTGGGTCTGGGCAATCTGCTCGATGGTGGCGCGTCCCATCGGCAGCAGCAGGTAGATGGCTTTGCGCACCTCGAACAGCATCGAAGGGCCTTCGTGGTTCAGCAGTGAGTCGAGGTAACTCTGGGCATAGCGCGCCATGGCCGGGTCGGCATGGGGGTTGGTCATGTCGAGGCTGGCATTGGGACAGACGATGCCATTGAACTCGCTGCCGAACTCCAGTTTGCAGCCGAACAGACGGCGATGCAGTTGCAGGTTGTCGGGTGGCTGGTGCGTGAAGTTGACACTGTAGGGTTGCCAGTGTGCGCCGAGCAGGGCGGCGCACAAGCGGAACATCACGCCGATCGCCAGTTCATTGGCTTGTCGGCAGGGCATCGGCGATTCGGTGACCACCTCTTCGCGAATGATCACCATCTTGCCAGCCTCCTCGATGAAGAGGGCCAGCGAATCGTTCATCAGATGACGGTAGTGCACCAACACTTGCAAGGTGTCACGCAGCGTTCGCTGGTGACTGAGCAGCAGACTGACCACGCCGAAGTCCGAGAGCTGGCGCGACTCGGCCATGCTCAGGCCGAAACTCTGGCAGCCACTGGCGACGGCCGAATCCTCCAGCAGACGCACGGCGGCATCGATGGGAATGCGATGTTCAGGGGCTTGCAGCTTGGCTTTGCTCAAGCCGACGCCGGCCAGTACATCGCGCGGGTTGAACCCCAGGTACTGAGTAACCTCCAGGTAGTTGGTCAAGACGGCGGCGCGAACAAGCTTGGGCATGCGAAGGTCTTTCCTGGGCCAGTTGCGATTCAAATTTGCGTGGCGACTATATCCAGCACATCAACAATTGAACAGTTGTGACGTTGGCGAGGGCGCTCGCCCAATGCTGTCCAAAATCACACCGTCGTTGTGCAGCAATCGACGCTCACCCATTGATTACAGTGAGCTGTAGAGAACCTGCGGGGATATTCGACCAATGGTCACCATGTGCCAACAGCTGGAAATTTGTCATGAAAAGAAAAGTGCCTGACGTCTAATGAAAAGCGCCTCGGGCGGGCGCTCTTTAATGTCAGTCCTACAAAAAGCCCCTGGCGAATAGAGCCAGTCGAGTCATCGAGAAAGCGAAGGTGTTGAAGTGAACAAACTGCAAACTGCAGCAACCGTTCTGATCGTACCGGGTCTGCGCGAGCACGTTGCCGAGCATTGGCAAACGCTGCTTGAAACCAGGCTGTGCAAGGTACGCAGTGTGCCGCCGCTGGACACCGACAAGCTTGATTGCAGCAAGCGGGTCGAAGCGATCCAGCACACACTGGCACAGATTGACGGGCCGGTGATTCTGGTCGCTCACAGCGCCGGCGTGTTGATGGTTGCGCACTGGGCGGCGCAGCACAGTCGGCCGATCAAGGGCGCGCTGCTGGCCGCTCCGCCGGACCTTGATGCCCAATGGCCGCAGGGCTACCCATCCGCTGAAACCCTGCGTACCCAGGGTTGGGACCCTTTACCCAAAGGCCGGTTGCCCTTCCGCAGTCTGCTGGCCGCCAGTACCAACGACCACCTCGCCAGCCTGGACGCCGCCACGCGCATGGCCGAAGGCTGGGGCAGCGAGCTGCTCAATCTCGGCGAAGTCGGTCATCTCAATCCTGCTGCCGGGTATGGGCACTGGCCACACGCCGAAGCCCTCATCCTCGAGTTGGATCGCTAGTTCAGGCGCCGGTTGGCCCGCGCCATCCGGCATTTGCCCTCATTCCTGAAACCGTAAACCCCTGGAACAAGGGGGTGCGCGAGGGCGGCTGCGCTTAAAACAAATACAAAAAGGCGGAGACAACGCAATGCACAACAATAAGAGTCACGGGTTCGCACCCTCGCGTTACACCTTGTTGGCCTCGGCCATTCTGGCCGCAGCCGTGCCGGTCGCGCAGGCGGTCGAGTTCGACACAGGTAACCCGGACTGGACCGTACGTCTTGATAACACCGTGAAGTACAACTACGGCGTACGCACCGAAAGTGCTGACAAACGCATGCTGGCAACGCCGAACAACAACGACGGCGACTACAACTTCCGCAGGGCCGGGACCAACATCACCAACCGTGTCGACCTGCTGACCGAGATGGATGTGGTCTACCAGAACCACATGGGTTTTCGTGTCAGCGCTGCCGGTTGGTACGACAAGGCCTACGAGAACACCGGTTCCAATTCCAACCCGTTCGTCAACGGCAACGATGCAAGGTCGGGGCTGGTCGCCAACGACCCACGTCTGGCCGCGGTCACCGGCGACAATGTCGGCAACGGCAGCCCGCACCTGAGCAACTATGCCCAGCGCTACTACACCGGACCGTCCGGCGAAATCCTCGATGCCTTCGTGTTCTACAGCACCGAAGTGGGCGAGGAGTCGCTGCTGAGCGTCAAGGCCGGTCAGCACAACGTGTTCTGGGGCGAGACCATTCTCAACCCGGTGCACTCGATCAGTTACGGCCAATCGGGCCTGGACCTGGCCAAACTGGCTGCCTCGCCCGGTACCGAAGCCAAGGAACTGTTCGTTCCGCGTAACCAGTTGTCGATGTCGTTCACCGTCAATCCCGAGTTGACCGTGGGTGCCCAGTATTTCCTCGATTGGGACGCCGCGCGCCTGCCGGAAGCCGGCACTTATTACGGCGGTTCCGATCTGGTCGGTTTCGGTGCGCAATCTTTCCTGCTGGGCAACACCAATGGCGTGGTGCCGGGCAGTCCGCTGGGGTGTGGTCTGGCGCCCTGCAACGGTCTGACCAATGTGCGTCGCGGTCACGACCTGACGCCGGACAAGCGCGGTGACTGGGGCGTTATGGCCAAGTGGTCGCCGGCCTGGCTGGATGGCACCCTCGGCGTTTACTACCGCGAAACCTCGGAAATCCTGCCGCAAGCGTGGCTGGATGCCAGAGGCCTGAGTTCGGCCAACCCCAACGGCACCCGGCCGGCTGGGCAAGTGCCTGCGGTGGTCAATACGCTCAACTCGCTGAGCACCGCCACCTATCAAATGGCCTACGCCGACAACATCAAGATCGTTGGCCTGAGCCTGTCCAAGGATGTGGGCGGGGTGAGTGTGGGTTCGGACCTGAACATTCGTCACAACATGCCGCTGGCCAGTATTCCGGCGATTGTCAGCACCAACAGTCCGCTGGGCCTGGGCGCGGGTCTTGGCCTGTTGCCGGCGCGTACGGCTGCCACCGGTGTGGTGTATGACACCCCGGAGAGGGGCGACAGCATGGCCGCCACCGGCGACACCTTGCACTGGACGCTCAACGGTCTGATGACCATTGCCAAAACGCCGGTGTTCGATTCGGCAACCCTGCTGGGCGAGCTGTATTACAGCAACCTGCTCAAGCTCGATAGCAAGAACGAGGCGCTCTACAAGGGCAAGGACACCTATCGCGGCATCGACCAGCCGACCCGGGACAACTGGGGCGTCGCGGTCAACTTCACGCCGACCTGGTACCAGGTGTTTCCCGGCGTCGACCTCAACGCACCGATGTCCGTCAACGTGGGCCTTGCCGGCGTGTCGCCAGTGTCCGGTGGCGGCGCCAAAGACACCGGTAACTATGCCGTGGGCGTGGGTGCCGTTGTGTACAACAAATACTTCGTCGACCTGAAGTACGTGGACTCCTTCGGCAAGACCGACAAGTGCGACACCAGCGGTCTGAGTACCGGCGCGGCCAATGCCGGCAGCGGCGACGGCTCCACACCCAATGCCTTTAGCGGCAATGAAAACTACGCCTGTTACGGCGGTGGCTACTCAGCCTTCTCCGGTGGAGGGGCCACGACTGAGGACCGTGGCGCCGTTTACCTGACGATGAAAACCACTTTTTGATGCACCACTGATTTGCTCAATGCAAGCAGGAGAATAACAAGATGAAATTCGCAAAAACCGTGTTGGCCGCGTCGCTGGCCATGGTCCTTGCCGCCCAGGCACAGGCCGCTGTTTCAACCCAGGACGCTGCCAAATTGGGCAGCAGCCTGACCCTGGTGGGCGCCGAAAAGGCCGGGAACGCTGATGGTTCCATCCCCGCCTATGACGGTGGCCTGACCACGCCGCCGGCCAGTTTCAAATCCGGTGACAGCATGCGCCCGGATCCCTTCGTCAACGAAAAACCGTTGCTGGTGATCGACGGTAAAAACGTCGATCAGTACAAGGGCTTGCTCAGTGCAACCACGGTGGAACTGGCCAAACGTTTCCCGAGCTTCCACGTCAATGTCTACCCGACCCACCGCACCGTTTCGCTGCCCAAAGCCATCCTCGACAACGGCGTGAAGAATGCCAGCGGTGCCAAGTCCCTCGAAGGCGGTTTGGCCATCGATAACGTGCTGCCGGGCGTGCCGTTCCCGATCCCGCAGTCGGGCAACGAAGCGATGTGGAACTTCCTGCTGCGCTATCAAGGCGTGAGCATCAATTCCAAGTACGACTCCTGGAACGTTGACTCCGCCGGCGTGCCGAGCCTCGCGACTACCGGGCAGGCGTTCATTTCCTATCCGATCTACGAAAACCTCGCGCAGCCGATCAGCAGCGCCGACGTGTACTACCAGATGAAGCTGTCCTATACCGGCCCAGCGCGCCGGGCCGGTGAAGCGGTGATGCTCAAGGACGCCGCCAACCCGCTGCAGCAACCGCGCCGCGCCTGGCAGTACTTGCCTGGCCAGCGTCGGGTCAAACTGGCACCGAACCTGGCTTATGACACGCCTAACCCCGGCACCGCCGGCGCGGGCACCTACGACGATGTTTTCGTGTTCAACGGTGCACTGGATCGCTACGACTGGAAGCTGGTGGGCAAGCAGGAAATGATCGTGCCCTACAACACCTACAAGCTGACCTACGCCCAGGATCCCAAGTCGCTGACCACCGCCAATCACCTGGCTCCCGATTACGTGCGTTGGGAAAAACACCGCGTCTGGGTGGTGGAGGGCAACCTCAAGGCCGGCGCTCGACACATCTATCAGAAGCGCCGCTTCTACCTCGATGAAGACAGCTGGACCGCTCTGGCCTCTGACCAATACGACGCCCGTGGTCAGCTGTACCGTGGCTCCTTCGCGTTCCTCAGCCAGAGCTACGACAAGCAGATCCCGGATTCCACGCCCTTCATGATCTACGACCTGGTGGGGGGCTCCTACAACATCAACGGCGTGGTCGGGCCTTACGGCGGCATCAAGTACATCGATCCGCTCTCCAAGGCGCAATGGTCGTCGGAATCCCTGGCCGGCAGCGGCATTCGCTAAGCCAAACGCAAAAAAGCGCCCGCAAAGTCCACGACTCACAAGGCGTGGACCGTGCGGCGGTCGGTGCACGCCGATCGTCGCGGGCGCCAAGTGTGAACGTCAGACACACGGATGTGTGTCCCGGCGCGGTTTTCCGAAGAGGACGCGGTATGTGTTCGTATAAGAATTATTTGCAGGTGGCGTTTGGGGTTGTGCTCGGCCTGTTGCAGGGCGTCACCCACGCGGCCGATTACGTCGATGTGCTGGACCTGCCCGCCAGGGTCAGTGCCTTGGCCATCAACAGTCCGTTGTCCGGCATGGCCCGCGCCGGTGAGCGCGTGATCGCCGTCGGCCAGCGTGGCCATATTCTGTTTTCCGATGATGCCGGCCAGCACTGGCAGCAGGCCGCGGTGCCGGTCAGTGCCGACCTCAATGCCGTCAGCTTTCCATCCGCCACCCAGGGCTGGGCGGTGGGCGGCGACGGTGTGGTGTTGCACAGCAACGACGCGGGGGCGACCTGGCGCAAGCAACTGGACGGTCGCGAGATCGGTGCGTTGTTGGTCAAGCATTACGGTGCGTTGGCCAGTACAGAACCTGACAACGAACAATGGCCACTGCTGGTCGCCGAAGGTGAGCGCCTGGTGGCGCAGGGCGCCGACAAACCCTTGCTCGATGTCTGGTTCGCCAACGACCGCCTCGGCTATGTGGTCGGGGTGTTCAACCTGATCCTGCGCACCGAAGACGGCGGCCAGAGCTGGACCCCGTTCCAGGACCGCACCGACAACCCGCAGGGCTTTCACCTCAACGCCATCGCCTCCACCGGGGATGCGCTGTACATCGCCGGCGAGCAAGGCTTGTTGCTGAAATGGAATGACGCCCAACAGCGTTTCGCCGCCGTGCAGACACCTTATCAAGGCAGTTTTTTCGGGGTACTCGGCAAGCCCGGGGAAGCGCTCGTCTACGGCTTGCGCGGCAATGTGCTGCGCAGCACCGATGGCGGTCTCAGCTGGACCCCGCAGGAAAGTGGCCTGCACGTCAGCATCACCGCCGGCATCGTCGATGCGCAAGGTGATTACCGCTTGTTCACTCAGGGCGGGCAGATGCTGGTGAGCCAGGGCGCCGGTGCGCAACTGCACTGGTTGCAGCAAGCCGAACCGGTCCCGGTGACGGGCGTCACGCGCGCTGCCAACGGTGCGCTGGTGGTGGTTGGCAGCCGTGGTGCACGGACGCTGTCCGTTGAATAAGCCCTCGAACCCTTAGAGCGAGAACCCAGACATGGGCCATATCAAACAAGAAACCATGCCGGTGATCCGCGATCTGCGGGACTTCGACCGCCAATCCGGCAATCGGCTGGAGCGGCTGGTGTTCAACTACCGTCCGCTGTTCATGCTGCTGATGGCGCTGGCCACCGTGGTGTTGGGCTACATGGCCGCGACTCGCCTGGAGCTGCGTCCAAGCTTCGAGAAAATGATTCCGCAGAGTCAGCCGTACATCCAGAACTTCCTGGAAAACCGCCAGTCGCTGCGCGGTTTGGGCAACTCGGTGCGGGTGGTGGTGGAGAACACTCAGGGCGATATTTTCGACCCTGGCTATCTGGATGTGCTCAAGCAGGTCAATGACAAATTGTTCCTCACCGAAGGCGTCGACCGCGCCTGGATGAAGTCGTTGTGGAGCCCGGCGGTGCGCTGGACCGAAGTCACCGAGGAAGGGTTCCAGGGTGGCCCGGTGATGCCCGATACCTATGAGGGCAAGCCTGAGCAAATAGAACAGCTGCGCCAGAACATTTCCCGCGCCGGTATCGTCGGCAGTCTGGTGGCCAGCGACTACAAATCGAGCATGCTGATCGTGCCGCTGCTGGACAAGGCCACGGCCAGCGGTCAGCGCATCGACTACCACGCTTTTTCGCAGATGCTCGAGGAGCAGTTGCGCGACAAGATCGAATTCGCCGGTGACAGTGCGGCACGCAAGGCCGGGGAGGAGGGCAAGGGCCAGTACAAAGTCCGGGTGATCGGTTTCGCCAAACTGATGGGCGACCTGATCGACGGGCTGATTCAGGTGATGATGTTCTTCGGCCTGGCGGTCGTCACTTCGCTGATCATCATTTACGCCTACACCCGATGCGTTCGCAGCACCTTGCTGGTGGTCGGCTGCTCGCTGATCGCGGTGGTCTGGCAACTCGGCATCGTCGCCTGGCTAGGCTATGCCATCGACCCGTACTCGGTGCTGGTGCCTTTTCTGATCTTCGCCATCGGCGTGTCCCACGCGGCGCAGAAGATGAACGGGATCATGCAAGACATCGCCCGTGGCACCCACAAACTCATCGCCGCACGCTACACCTTCCGCCGTCTGTTCATCGCCGGCGTCACGGCGCTGCTGGCCGACGCCGTCGGATTCGCGGTGCTGATGCTGATCGATATTCCGGTGATCCGCGACCTGGCAATCACCGCCAGCATCGGTGTGGCGGTGCTGATTTTCACCTCGCTATTGCTGATGCCGGTGGCGCTGTCTTATGTCGGCGTCGGCACCAAGGCGGCCGAGCGTGCGCTGAAAATCGACACGCGCGCAGAAGGGCACAAAGGCTTCGGCAAACTGTGGGACTTGCTCGACCGCTTCACCACGCGCAAGTGGGCCACGGGGGCGGTATTGGTCGCGGTGCTGATGGGCATCGGCGGCTTCATGGTCAGCCTGCAACTGAAGATCGGTGATCTGGAAAGTGGCGCACCGGAGTTGCGTGCCGACTCGCGCTATAACCGTGACAACGCCTACATCACCAGCCACTACGCGCTGTCCAGTGACCTGTTCGCGGTGATGATCAAGACTGCGCCGGAAGGCTGCTTGAACTACAAGACGCTGGTCCTCGCCGACCGTCTGGCCTGGGAACTACAGCAGTACCCGGGCGTACAGGCCACGGCTTCGTTGGTCAACGCGGTGCGCCAAATCACCGCCGGCACCTATGAAGGCAACCCCAAGCTCAACAGCATCCAGCGCAATCAGGACGTGCTGAACTACGCCGCGCAACAAGCCTCGGTCAACTCCCCGGAGTTGTTCAACACCGATTGTTCGCTGATGCCGGTGATCACCTTCCTCAAGGACCACAAGGCCGAGACCCTGGATGCCGTAGTGGGCATCGCCGAGAAATTTGCCCGGGAGAACAACAGCGAAGATCGCCAGTTCCTGCTGGCGGCCGGGTCGGCCGGGATTGAGGCAGCGACCAACATCGTGGTGCGCGAGGCCAATCGCACCATGCTGCTTTACGTCTATGCGGCGGTGACGCTGTTCTGCCTGATCACCTTCCGCAGTTGGCGCGCGACCCTGGTCGCCCTGTTGCCACTGGTGCTGACCTCGATCCTCTGCGAGGCGTTGATGGTGGCCATGGGCATTGGCGTGAAAGTCGCGACCCTGCCGGTGATCGCATTGGGTGTGGGCATCGGCGTGGACTACGCGTTGTACCTGCTCAGCGTGCAGTTGCATTACCAGCGCCAGGGCTTGCCGCTGTCTCAGGCTTACCGCAACGCCGTGTCGTTTACCGGCCGGGTCGTGGGCCTGGTGGGCATCACCCTGGCAGCGGGCGTTGTGTGCTGGGTCTGGTCGCCGATCAAGTTCCAGGCCGACATGGGCATCCTGCTGACCTTCATGTTCCTGTGGAACATGCTCGGCGCGCTGGTGCTGATTCCTGCCCTGTCGTACTTCCTGCTGCGTCACCCCGTTGCGCAAGCCCAAGTGGCGCAAGCCGCTGAAACCGATACCTCTCAACGCCAGGGTATGCCGCATGCCCTGACCACTTCCGAGTAAGCCAACCATGTCTGATTACAAAGCTCCTTTGCGCGATATGCGCTTCGTACTCAACGAAGTCTTCCAAGTGTCCCGGCTATGGGCCCAATTGCCTGGCCTGGCCGAGGTGATCGATGAAGAAACAGCCGCTGCGATCCTTGAAGAGGCCGGCAAAATCAGCGGTGAAGTTATCGCACCGCTGAACCGCAGCAGCGACGAGCAGGGCTGCACCTGGAGTAACGGCGCGGTCCAGGCGCCGGACGGTTTTGTCGCGGCCTACCAGGCATTCGCCGACGGCGGTTGGGTGGGTGTTGGCGGCGATCCGCAGTTCGGTGGCATGGGCATGCCCAAGGCCATTTCGGCTCAGGTCGAGGAGATGGTCAACTCGGCAAGCCTGTCGTTCGGCCTGTATCCAATGCTGACCGCCGGCGCGTGCCTGTCGATCAATGCCCACGCCAGTCGAGAGCTCAAGGAACGCTATCTGCCGAGCATGTACGCCGGCACCTGGACCGGTTCCATGTGCCTGACCGAAGCGCATGCCGGCACGGACCTGGGGCTGATTCGCACCCGTGCCGAACCTCAGGCCGATGGCAGTTTCAAGATCAGCGGCAGCAAGATTTTTATCACCGGCGGCGAGCACGACCTGACCGAAAACATTATCCATCTGGTATTGGCCCGGTTGCCGGATGCACCGGCCGGCCCCAAGGGAATTTCGCTGTTTCTGGTGCCCAAGGTGCTGGTCAATGCCGATGGCTCGCTGGGTGAACGCAACGCGCTGTCCTGCGGTTCTATCGAGCACAAAATGGGCATCAAGGCCTCCGCTACGTGCGTGATGAACTTTGACGAGGCGACCGGCTGGATCATCGATGCGCCGAACAAGGGCCTGGCGGCGATGTTCACCATGATGAACTACGAACGTTTGGGCGTGGGTATCCAGGGCCTGGCGTTGGGTGAGCGTTCGTACCGGAACGCCGTCGAATACGCCCGTGACCGCCTGCAAAGCCGTTCGCCGACGGGCGCGCAGAACAAGGACAAAGCGGCCGATCCGATCATCGTGCACCCGGATGTACGGCGGATGCTGTTGACCATGAAGGCCTTGAACGAAGGCGGGCGAGCGTTCTCCAGCTACGTGGCCCTGCAACTGGACACCGCCAAGTACAGCGATGACGCGGCCACCCGCAGTCGCGCCCAGGAACTGGTGTCGCTGCTGACCCCGGTGGCCAAGGCGTTCCTCACCGACATGGGGCTGGAAACCACGGTGCATGGCCAGCAGATCTTCGGCGGCCACGGTTACATCCGCGAATGGGGCCAGGAACAACTGGTTCGCGATGTGCGCATCACTCAGATTTACGAAGGCACCAACGGCATCCAGTCACTGGACCTGGCCGGGCGCAAAATCGTCGGCAGCGGCGGTGCGCTGTACCGGCTGTTCGCTTCAGAAATCCGCAACTTTACAGCCAATGCCTGCGCTGACCTCCGCGAGTTCACCAAACCATTGAACGCCGCCGTCGACACCCTCGACGAACTGACCGCATGGCTGCTGGACCGAGCCCAGAACAACCCGAATGAAATCGGCGCGGCTTCGGTCGAGTACCTGCACGTGTTCGGCTACACCGCGTACGCCTACATGTGGGCGCGAATGGCCAAAGCTGCCATGAGCACGCATTCCAAAGACGATTTCTACGCCAGCAAACTGGCCACCGCGCGCTTCTACTTCGCCCGTCTGTTGCCACGCATCCACTCGTTGAGTGTATCGGCCAAGGCTGGCAGCGAATGCCTCTATCAATTGGATGCAGAGCAGTTCTGAGCCCACGTAAAAAGGACCGGGAACCACAACCATGATGGCGACAAAAATAATTCCGCCCGCCGACGGCGCCTATGCCTATCCCTTGCTGATCAAGCAATTGCTGCTGTCCGGCGTGCGCTACGAGCCGGGCAGGGAAATCGTCTACGCCGACAAACTGCGCTACAGCTACCAGACCCTCAATCAGCGGATCCGTCGGCTGGCCAACGCCTTGACCGCTGCCGGCGTCAAGGCGGGTGATACCGTGGCCCTGCTCGACTGGGACAGCCATCGCTACCTGGAATGCTTCTTTGCCGTGCCGATGATCGGCGCGGTGCTGCATACCGTGAACATCCGTCTTTCGCCGGATCAGGTGCTCTTCACCATGAACCATGCCGAGGATGACCTGGTGCTGGTACATGATGATTTCCTGCCGCTGGTAGAACAGATTCACGGACGGCTTGAAACCGTCAAAGGCTACCTGCAGCTCACGGACGACACAGCCACTCACACGTCGTTACCAGTGCTGGGCGAATATGAAAACCTGTTGGCCGGGTCGGCAGATCAGTACGACTTTCCCGATTTCGATGAAAACTCCGTCGCGACCCTGTTCTACACCACGGGCACCACTGGCGACCCTAAAGGCGTGTATTTCACCCACCGCCAGCTGGTCTTGCATACCTTGAATGCGGTGGGCACTTTGGGCGTCTATCAGGGGTTGCCGTTGCTGCGTTCCGATGATGTCTACATGCCGATCACACCGATGTTTCACGTGCATGCCTGGGGTGTGCCCTATGTCGCCACCCTGATGGGGATCAAGCAGGTGTACCCCGGACGCTACGAGCCCAACAGCCTGGTCAGGCTGTATCGAGAGGAGAAGGTGACGTTCTCCCACTGTGTGCCGACCATTTTGCAAATGATCCTGAACTGCGAGGAAGCGGCACAGACCCGTTTTGATGGCTGGAAAATGCTCCTGGGCGGCAGCGCGCTGACATTAGGTATTGCCAGCGAAGCGAGCGCCAAAGGTATTCAGGTGCACAGCGGCTACGGCATGTCGGAAACCTGTCCGTTGCTGTGCCTGACTTACCTGCGCGACGAAGACCTTGCTCAATCCACGCAAGCCCAACTGGCCAGCCGCATCAAGACGGGCACACCGGTACCGATGGTCGACCTGAAAATCATCGATGCCAATGGCAATGACGTTGCCCATGACGGCGAGTCTTTGGGCGAGATCGTGGTGCGCGCCCCCTGGCTGACCCAAGGCTATTTGAAGGAGCCGGAAAAGGGCGCCGAGTTGTGGCACAACGGCTGGCTGCACACCGGCGACATGGCCTCTATCGAACCGTTGGGTGGAGTGGAAATCAAGGATCGCATCAAGGACGTGATCAAGACGGGCGGGGAGTGGATCAGCTCGCTGGAACTGGAGAGCTTGATCAGCGAGCACTCGGCCGTCATGTCGGTCGCAGTCGTGGGCATCGCCGATGAACAATGGGGCGAACGGCCGATGGCGCTGGTGGTGTGCGAGCCCGGGCAGTATCTCGATCGCAAGATCCTGGAGACGCACCTGCAAGGGTTTGTCGAGCGTGGCCGCATCAACAAATGGGCGATCCCCAAGCAGTTCAAGTTCGTCGCCGAAATCCCTAAAACCAGCGTCGGGAAGATTAACAAGAAGCTCATCCGGGAAAGTGAATTGGGCTGAAAAAGGTGCGGTTGGGGGGCTACGTCAACCCGTGATCACACGTCGCCAGGTGTTCTGTTTCGGATCAGCTGCTTTAAGGAGCTGATGACTTGGCGGTGAGCTGCGCGGCTGACCACGGTGCGGGTCAATGCGCGAATATCGTGGTCGGAAGCACGGCTCACCGAGGCCTCAATTGGTATCAAGCGTGAGAACGAGTCTTTACCGAGTCAGACACAGTGTGCTGATCGAGCGGCTGACTATTCGGAAACGTTTCTGGCGACAGAGAATTATTCGCAATCGCTCCCAGAGAATGAGGTGCATTAATTCTCGAACTCAATCGCTCAACAAATGACTCAGCTCCAGCAAGGCTGCGGAAACTTGCACCCCACAGATCCATGTGAACCCACCAGAGATTCTGTACAGGATCTTTTTCAATATAAATGTTCATTTACGGCGCTCGGCGATACAGGGTTTCAATCATCCTGACCTGTGCAGAGTCATCCTTTGTTCTCTAAGTACGATGACGGTAGCCATTCATGCTGTTGATCTTCCTGCTTGTTAGCCTGTACTCGAATAACCGGCAAGCTGTTGATAAAAATCAACCCTTCTGGCCTATTTCCCAATAGCTTGATGCCGCGTGTCGGATTCCTGCACTTGTGCCGCGTCAATTGAATATTGGCGGGCGGCTATCTGATCAGGGTCTTTTTTCGCTGACGGTTGCCGTCAGCTTGTCCGCTTCGGTCACCCAACCGCCGCCTGTTGCCTTGTAAACATCGATCATGGCGGTGAACACCGAACCCCGGGTTTGGGTGTAATTCAACTCGGCATCGAACAAGCTGCGTTCGGCATCCAGGACTTCTATGTAGCTGGTGTATCCATTGTCGTAGCGCAATCGCGCAAACCTGGTGTAAGTACGCAGCGCCTCGACCTGACTGGCTTGGGAAGCCATCTGCTCGCGGGATTTGCTCGCCGCCACCAACGCGTTTTCAACATCCCTGAAGGCTGATTGAATCGACTGCTGATAGACCAGCAAGGTTTGTTGTTGAAAGGCCTCGGTCTGTTGGACCTGACCGGCGATTCCGCCAGCGGTGAAAATGGGCATGCTCGCGCCGACACCATAGGACCAGGTGGCGGCCGGCCCGGTGAACAAATTCGAGAGTTGGTTACTGACTGAGCCCAACAGTCCGGTCAGGGATATCGTCGGGAAGTACAGCGCCTTGGCGGCACCGATACGGGCATTGGCGGAGATCAGGTCCAGTTCGGCCTGACGTAGATCGGGGCGTCGCTCCAGCAAGTCCGAAGGCAACCCGGCGGGGACCGATGGCAGGGTCAGTTGCGTCAGATCACGGCCTCTGATGATGGGGCCCGGATTGCGTCCAAGCAGCACCGCCAAATTGTTTTCCTGTTGCGCCACCTGGTATTCGAGTAGCGATACAGACGCTTGGGTGCGCTGGAATTCGGAGAGGTTTTGCGCCAGCTCCATTTCGGAAATGGTGCCGGCGCCAAAGCGCAGTTTAAAAATTCCGTAGGAGTCGCCGCGGGCCTTGGCGGTGGTGCGGGCGATTTCCAGCTGCCGGTCAAGATCGCGTAGCGCTATGTAGCTGGATGCCACCGACGATACCAGGCTCAGAATGACCGAACGCCGACCTTCCTCCGAGGCCAGCAAGTCAGCCCGCGCCGACTCATTGAGCCGCCGTAAACGACCCCAGACGTCCAACTCCCAGCTCACATTGAGGGTCGTCTGGTAGTTTTTGTAAATCGGGTCGACGCTGGAATCCAATGGCACCGGGCCGTTGTCGCGCGGTGCCCTGGCGCGACTGCCTAGCGCGGCGGCGCCGATTTGCGGAAACATCTGCGAGCGCACCACACCGTAACGACCCTGGAATTCCTCGACCCGGGCGGCGGCAATCTTGATGTCTTTATTCTCGACCAGCGCACTGCGGATCAAGTCATTCAGGACCGGATCCTTGAACTGTTCCCACCACAGGGTGTTGGACAGATTGTTGGCCTCCTGCTCTGCATAGCGATAGGCAGCAGGGGTGTCTGTGGCAGGGCGCTGATAATCCGGGCCGAGCATACAGCCTGTCAGGCCCAGGCAAATCAACAACGGGAGATGGCGTGTGCGCATCTCAATCCCCCTCATGTCTGTGCAGGGGGGCGCCGCCGGGAATCTCCCCGGGCGACGTTAACAAAGGTGGCGGAGTTGTCTGTTTGACCGCGCCTTTTTTCTCAGTCAAACGTTCAACGAGGTAGTAGAAGAGAGGGATAAAGAAGATGGCGATGACGGTCGCCGCCAGCATCCCGCCGATCACACCTGTACCGATGGAGTGTCGACTGTTTTCGGATGCCCCGACGGCAATGGCCAGCGGAACGCAACCCAAAATGAACGCCAGGGACGTCATCACGATAGGCCGCAAGCGCTCCCTGGCGGCAGTCATTGCAGCATCATAGGCAGACATGCCGTTTTCCCGGTTCAGTACCGCGAACTCGAAAATAAGGATGGCGTTCTTGGCGGCCAGGGCCACCAGCATGGTCAAGCCGATCTGGAAGTAGACGTCATTGCTTAACCCCCGGATCAGGACGGCAAGCAGTGCACCGAACAATGCGAAGGGCACCGCCAGCAATACGCCGACGGGCAGGGACCATTTCTCGTACTGAGCCGCCAGGATCAGGAACACCATGATCAGGCCGAAGATGAACACCTGAGAGGAGGCTCCCCCGCTTTTTTTCTCCTCGAAGGCTTCGCCACTCAAGGCCAGGGCGTAGTCGTTGGTCATGATTTCAGCGCTGATTTCTTCCAGGGCCTTGAGCGCTTGGCCGGAACTGTAGCCGGGTGCCGCGTTGGCAGTGAGTTTGACCGCCGGGAAGTTGTTGAAACGGGTCAGCAGGTCGGGACCGGTGACGTAGCGGGTGGTCAGCAGGGCCTTGAGCGGCACCATCCCAAGGTTTTTGCTGCGCACGAAAATCTGCTGCAAGTCTTCGGCCTTGAGCCGATAGCTCGGTTCAGCCTGCAGAATCACCTGCCACAGGCGGCTGAATTTATTGAATTGAGACACATAGAGAGAGCCGAACATGGTTTGCATGGTGCTGTAGACGTCTTCCACCGGCACCCCCAGCGTCTCTGCCTTTTCTCGGTCTACGTCGACCAGCAATTGCCGGGAAAACACATTGAAGGTGGAGGTGATAGCGCCGAGTTCCGGGCGCTGTTTGGCTTTTGCGACAAGGGTGCCGACCATCTCAGCCAATTGGTCGACGGTGGCGTCCCCTTTGCTTTGAACCCATACCTCCATGCCGCCTGTAGTGCCCAGGCCGGGAATGGAGGGCGGATTGACCGGAAGAATGATCCCGCCCTGTACCGTGGAAAAAGCGCGGGCAGCTTTCTGAATCACCGCAGGGGCACTTTGTGCCTTGATTGTTTCCGAGTCCTTGTAGCGCTCCTCGAAATCCTTGAACCCGACAAAAAAGGCGCCGGCATTGTTCTTGTTCTGGCCGTCGAGCAGGCTGTAGCCGTTAACGATGGCGACGCCCTCGACGGCCGCATCGTTCATGAAGAAGTCACTGGCTACTTTGCCCACCTCGCCGGTGCGATCCAGGCTCGCGGCATCGGGCATGATCACGGCCCCCAGCAGATAACCCTGGTCTTCCGGTGGCAGGAAGGCACTGGGAATGCGCTGCGCCATCACCAGAATCAGAGCGATCATGCCGGCAAAGAGTAACAACGCCAGGACAAAGCGCTTGATCATAAACGCCACCGAGCGTGAGTAGCCCTCGGTCATGCGTTCGAAGCTGCGCTCGAACCAGCGGAAAAAAGCGTTTTTTTCGCCGTGTTGGGGCTTGAGCAGCAGGGCCGCCAAGGCCGGCGAAAGTGTCAAGGCCACGAGGCCGGAGATCACCACGGAGATGGCGATGGTAATCGCAAACTGTTTGTAGAGTTGGCCAGTGATTCCCCCCATGAATGCCACCGGGATGAACACCGCGCACAGCACCAGCACGATGGCCACCACGGGACCGGCCACTTCATCCATGGCGCGTTTGGCCGCCTCCTTGGGGTTCATCTTGTGCACGTGCATATTGCGTTCGACGTTTTCAATCACCACGATGGCGTCGTCCACCACGATGCCGATGGCCAGCACCATGCCAAACAGCGTCAGCATGTTCACCGAAAACCCAAGGGCCGACATGCCGATAAAGGTGCCAACAATCGACACCGGCACGGCGAGCACCGGGATCAGTGTGGCGCGCAGGCTCTGCAGGAAGATGAAAACCACCACGACCACCAACACCAACGCTTCGAAAAAAGTGTGTATCACCTCGGAAATCGACGCGCGGGTAAACGCGGTGGTGTCCATCACGATTTTGTATTCGATCCCTTCGGGAAAGGTCGTCTTCATTTGCGCCAGGGTTGACGTCACGGCTGCCGAGACGTCTAGCGCGTTTGCCCCCGGTTGTTGGTACACCGCGATCAATGTGGCGGGACGTCCCTGATAGGTGCTGCGCAGGGAGTAGTCTTTTTGCCCGAGCTCGGCTCGACCAATGTCCTTCAGACGAACAATGGCAGCCCCGTCATTGCTCGCGCGCAAGATGATGTTCTCGAACTCCGCAGGTTCAGTCAGGCGTCCCTTGGTGGTCACGGCAAAAGACTGTTCCACGGCCTGGCCCGTCGGGGATTGACCCACACGGCCTACGGCGAATTGCTGGTTCTGGTTGGTGACCGCTTTCTGCACGTCAGCGGCAGTAATCCCCAACTGGGCCATTCGATCGGGTTTGAGCCAGATCCGCATGGCGTAGTCTGGTGTGCCAAAAATACTGGCTTGGTTGGCGCCCGGAATACGCTTGATCGCATCCAGAATGTAGAGGTTGGCGTAGTTGGCGACATAGGTGCTGTCATAGCGGTCGCCGGCAGAATACACGGCAAGAACCATCATGAACGCCGAGGATTTTTTCTGTACCTGAATACCCTGGCTCTGAACCGCGGAGGGCAATTGCGGCAGGGCCAGATTGACCCGGTTTTGCACGTCCACCTGGGCAAGAGAAGGGTCGGTGCCAATCTCGAAGAAGACGTTGAGGGTCATGTTGCCCGTCGCGGAGCTCGACGAGTTCATGTAGATCATGTTGTCGGCGCCGTTGACCTGCTGCTCGATTGGCGCTGCCACGTTATTGGCCACGACCTGTGCATCTGCCCCCGGGTAGGTTGCTGAAACCGTAATTTGCGGTGGCGTAATATCCGGGTACTGGGCGACCGGCAATTTAGCCATCGCCACTGCGCCAGCCAAGGTGATGATGATCGAGATCACCGACGCGAAGATGGGTCGATCAATGCAATAGTGTGAAATGCTCATGGGCTGCGCCCAGTGTCTTGCGCCGATTTGGCAGGTGTCGGTTTCGCCGTTGTGTCGCCTGCCTGCGCGGGGGGAGCGGGGGAGATGATATTCAGCGGCCCTCCGGGCGTCACTCTGATCGCTCCGTCGACCACTATGCGTTCGCCCGCTTGCAAGCCTTGGGTAATGAACCAGTCATCGCCATGCCAGTCACCCACTTCGACAACGCGTTGTTCGGGCTTGCCCTCTGCATTGATCACCCAGACGAAGTGGCTCTTGGAACCCTCCAGAACTGCCTTTTGCGGCACCACAATGGCGTTCGGCCTGGAAGCTCCGATTGCCCGCGCCCTTACGAATTGGCCGGGACGCAGTTGGCCGTTGGGGTTGGCCACCACGGCGCGGACCAGAAAGGTGCCAGTGTCCTGGCTATAAGAGGGCGCGGCAAAATTCAGGCGACCACGGTCAGGTACCACTGACCCGTCGGCCAGCACCACTTCTACGACAAACTCACTGCGCAAAGGGAATATGAGGTGCCCGGAGGCAATCTCGTCGCGGTACTTGAGCGTCTCGTTTTCCGAAAGACTGAAGTTGACGTAGATCGGGTCCATCTGTGAGACGGTGGTCAGCAGCCCGGACTCACCTGGTGTGACGTAACTGCCTTCCTGCTTTTTGGCAAAGCTTGAAAGGCCGGTGAGGGGAGAGGCGATGGTGGTGTAACTGAGGTTCAACTGCTCGGTTCGAACCGTGCCCTCGGCGGCAAGCACGGCGGCCCGGCTCTGACGCTCATCGCCGACCGCATTGTCCAGATCCATCTTGCTGACCGCATTCTGCGCCGCCAAGGGACGGACACGGGCCAGTGTGGCCTTGGCCACTTCCCAGCGTGCCTGTTGTTGAGCCAATTGGCCCTGCGCCGACAGCAACGAGGCTTCAAAAGGTTTACGGTCCATCTGGAACAGCGTTTGCCCGCTTTTCACCAAATCGCCTTCGGTGTACAGCCGCTTTTCCAGGAAGCCGGCAACCCGGGCGCGGATCTCCACCTCTCGGGAACTCTGTGTTTGGGCAACGAATTCGAACGTCACCGGGGTGTTGCGCGCGGTGACCGTCATGACCGTTACATCGGGGGCTTGACGGGCAAGCGTAGTGGGCTCTTTGCCGCAACCTGCAACCAGGCTTAAGACCCCTACCATAATGGCGATGGGCAAACCGACGAGCTGTCTGACAACGTTCATGTTTGCGCCCATGCCCATGCTCCATAAAGGTCACTCGAACAAAAGCGTAGCCACTATGTCTTCACAATGCGAACTAATAAACCGAGGAAAATTTCACTGAAATCAATGATCACGACGAGCCAGCCGAGCAACCCATGGATTGGCACTCAAGCCATGTAGTAGCACGCTGAGTAAAACGGTACAGACATACCGATGACTGCACCGATGCCCAACTCCGCTCTCCACGTTTAACCCTTCACGCACGGACGCCGAAACCTTGGGATTGCTCACAACGGCCTTACCCAGTGCAGCATCGGTGGGACGCCAGAAGGGTCGCCAGTACCAATTCCAACCCCAGAAACGCCGGGCCGAGAATCAGACCGGCAAGCATGAACATGAGCGGACCATTGAGCAGACGTGACTCGAAACGCCCCGCAAATAGGCTGTAGGTCATGAGGAAAGCGGCAAGCAGGGCTAAGTTCTGATACATCGATGACCTGCTTGCCCAGGTTGATGCTACGGCATGGCATCATTGCCATTCTGACTCGGCGCTTAAAACGCAGAAAAGTCAGGTTATTCCAGATGCTCGGGTTTGACCGCGTCCCCCGACTTCATATCCAGTTGCACCCTGACATCTTCGAACATCAAGTCGTAGTTTTTGTGCATTGAACCGATGGCGCTGTACATCTTGGGTATGCCGTACTTCTCTGCAATTTGCGTGACGTTGCGACCAAAGTTGTAGGCCTGGTCCTTGGGCAGGAAGAATTTTTCTTCCATCTCCCGGCCCTGGATATTGCCGTGCATCGTGAACAGCATGCCTTTACCTTCCTTGGGATCCTGGTGGACTTCATAGTCGATGCATATGTTGTAACTGACATCGTCCTTGTTCAGCGCGTGGCGCTCGATGTGCAGATGACCGGGCTCAAAGGTAGCCATTGTTGTCTCTCCTTCAAAAAGACATTGAATCAGGGCGGGTTTCAGGCCGTCCCCGGAGTTCTTTTATTGGTAGCTGATGCCAGGTTTCGCTGTGCTGATGCGGGTGCCGGCCGTGCCCTGAACGATGGCCTCGATGTCCGAGAGTGAGCCGATCACCGCGACTTTTCCGGTATGGCGGGCGAACTCGCAGGCGGCCTGAACCTTCGGTCCCATGGAGCCTGCTGCGAAACCGAGTTTTTCCATTTCGTCGGGGTGTGCCTGAGCGATGGCCTTCTGGGTCGGTTTGCCGAAGTCGATGTAGGCGGCGTTGACGTCGGTGGCGATTACCAACAGATCGCTTTCCAGCTGTTCGGCCAGCAGCGCCGAGCACAGGTCTTTATCGATCACCGCTTCCACGCCCTGCAGTTTGCCGCTGGCGCCGTACATCGTCGGGATGCCGCCACCGCCAGCGCAAATCACGATGCTGCCTTTTTCCAGCAGCCATTTGATCGGGCGTATTTCGAAGATGCGTTTCGGTCTCGGGCTGGCGACTACGCGGCGGAACTTGTCACCATCCGGGGCAATCGCCCAGCCTTTTTCGGCCGCGAGTTTTTCCGCCTCAGCCTTTGCGTAGACCGGGCCGATGGGTTTGGTGGGGTTCTGGAAGGCCGGGTCATTGGCATCGACTTCGACTTGAGTGAGCAGGGTGGCGAAGGGCACTTCGAAGTCCAGCAGGTTGCCCAGTTCCTGTTCAATGATGTAGCCGATCATGCCTTCGGTTTCGGCGCCGAGTACGTCCAGCGGGTACGGCGAAACCGAGGTGTAGGCGGCGGCTTGCAGCGACAACAGGCCCACTTGCGGGCCATTACCGTGGGCGATGACCAGTTCATTGCCGGCATAAATCTTGGCGATCTGTTCGGTGGCGACGCGGATGTTGGCGCGCTGGTTATCCGCGGTCATGGGCTCACCACGGCGGAGCAGGGCGTTACCACCCAGAGCAACGACGATACGCATAATGCAGTCCTTCTAAATGAGGTGACTCGGTCTCCCTGTCGAAACCCGGTCAATGTGGGAGCGAGCCTGCTCGCGAAAGCGGTGTATCAGTCGACATTAATGGTGAATGTAAGTCCGTCTTCGCGAGCAGGCTCGCTCCCACAAGGTTTGTATTCCTGCAGGAGGAGCCGCATGGGTCCTTAGATATCCGCCAACGCCGACACCAGGATCGCCTTAATAGTGTGCATGCGATTTTCCGCTTGCTCGAAGGCGATGTTGGCCGGCGATTCGAAGACTTCTTCGGTCACCTCGACGCCATTGGCCAGGTGCGGATAGCGCGCGGCGATGTCCTTGCCGACCTTGGTTTCGCTGTTGTGGAACGCCGGCAAACAATGCATGAATTTCACGCGCGGGTTGCCGGCGGCCTTCATCATCTCGGCGTTGACCTGGTACGGCAACAGTTGCTCGATGCGTTCGTCCCATGCCTCCACTGGCTCACCCATCGACACCCAAATGTCGGTGTGGATGAAGTCCACGCCCTTGACCGCTTCTTTCGGGTCTTCGGTGATGGTAATGCGCGCGCCGCTTTCTTTGGCGAATGCTTTGCACTGGGCAATGAAGTCAGCGTGTGGCCACAGGGCTTTCGGCGCGCCGATTCGCACGTCCATGCCGAGTTTGGCGCCGATCATCAGCAGCGAGTTGCCCATGTTGTAGCGGGCGTCACCGAGGTATGCGTAGCTGATGTCGTGCAGCGGTTTGTCGCTGTGTTCGCGCATGGTCAGAGTGTCGGCGATCATTTGGGTCGGGTGGAATTCAGCGGTCAGTCCGTTGAACACCGGCACGCCGGCAAACTTGGCCAACTCCTCGACGATTTCCTGTTCAAAGCCACGGTACTCGATGGCATCGAACATACGCCCCAGCACGCGGGCGGTGTCTTTCATGCTTTCCTTGTGGCCGATCTGCGACGACACGGGGTCGATGTAGGTGACGTGGGCACCCTGATCATGGGCCGCGACTTCGAAGGCACAACGGGTGCGCGTCGAGGTTTTCTCGAAGATCAGTGCAATGTTCTTGCCTTGCAAGTGCGGACGCTCGGTGCCGGTGTACTTGGCGCGTTTGAGGTCGCGGGAAAGGTCCAGCAAATAGTGCAGTTCGCGAGTCGTATGGTGCATCAGCGAGAGCAGGCTGCGGTTGCGCATGTTGAAAGCCATTTTGGATCTCCTTAGATGTCGGTTATCCCCTTGGCCGCGCATGCTTGGTGTAGAAGGCAGCGCGAGTCGAGGTGGGCAATTTTAATAGTCGATAGGGTCACGAATGATCGGGCACGTCATGCAGTGGCCGCCGCCACGGCCGCGACCGAGCTCGCCGGCGCTGATGGTGATGACCTCCACACCGGCCTTGCGCAGCAGGGTGTTGGTGTAGGTGTTGCGGTCATAACCGATGACCACGCCTGGTTCCACGGCCACCACGTTGTTGCCGTCGTCCCACTGCTCGCGTTCGGCGGCGAAGCTGTTGCCGCCGGTTTCGACGACACGCAGCGTTTTGAGGTTGAGGGCCTTGGCCACGGTGTCGAGGAAGCTGGTCTCTTCGCGACGGATGTCGATGTTCCCCGGTTTGCTTTCGTCAGGGCGAAGGGTAAAGGCCACAATCTGGTTCACCACTTCCGGGAAGATGGTCACCACATCGCGGTCGCAGAAACTGAACACCGTGTCCAGGTGCATCGCCGCACGGGATTTCGGCAGGCCGGCGACAATCACTTTCTCGACGGCTTTGTTCTTGAACAAATTGACTGCCAGTTGGCCGATAGCCTGACGAGACGAGCGTTCGCCCATACCGATCAAGACCACACCGTTACCGATCGGCATGACATCACCCCCTTCCAGGGTGGAACTGCCGTGCTCCTTGTCTGGATCGCCATACCAGATCTGGAAGTCGGCGTTGGTAAACTGCGGATGGAACTTGTAGATGGCCGTCGCCAGCAGGGTTTCCTGACGGCGGGCCGGCCAGTACATCGGGTTCAGCGTCACACCGCCGTAAATCCAGCAGGTGGTATCGCGGGTGAACTGGGTGTTGGGCAGCGGCGGGAGAATGAAGCTGGAGTGCCCGAGAAAATCGCGGAACATCTGGATGGTCTTGCCGCCGAAGCTGTCCGGCAGGTCGTCAGCAGAGACGCCGCCGATCAAGAATTCGGCAATCTTGCGCGGCTCGAGGCTGCGCAGCCAGGAACCGGTTTCGTTGATCAATCCCAACCCAACCGAGTCGGCGGTGATCTTGCGTTCCAGAATCCAGTCCAACGCTTCCGGGATGGCGACGATATCGGTCAGCAGGTTGTGCATTTCCAGCACGTCGACGTTGCGCTCGCGCATTTTGGTGACGAAGTCGAAATGGTCGCGCTTGGCTTGGGCGACCCACAACACATCGTCAAACAGCAGTTCGTCACAGTTGTTCGGGGTCAGCCGCTGGTGAGCCAGGCCTGGAGAGCAAACCATGACTTTACGCAGTTTGCCGGCTTCGGAATGGACGCCGTACTTAACTTTTTCGGTGGTCATTACAGTGATCCTCCAGATGACAAAACACTCAGGTGTTACAGGGTCAGGAAGCCGTCATACAGTCCGTAGGCTGCGACCAGGGCGCCCACGACGACTGCTGCGAAAATCAACTTCTCGACGTTGGTGAAAACCGGTTTATTGACTTCAAGTTTAGCCTTGGCAAAAAGAATCGCGCCGGGGGCATAGAGCAGGGCGGAGAGCAGCAGATATTTGACGCCGCCGGCATAGATCAGCCAAACCGCGTAAATCAATGCTACGGCGCCGATGAACAGGTCTTTCTTGCGTTCTGCCACGGCTTTTTCATAGGTTTCGCCGCGCACTGCCAGCAGAAAGGCATAAGCCGCGGACCACAGATACGGCACCAGAATCATCGAGGTGGCGAGGTAGATCAGCGACAGGTAAGTGCTGGCCGAGAACAGGGTGATGATCAGGAACAGCTGCACCATCGCGTTGGTCAGCCACAAGGCATTGACTGGCACTTGGTTAGCATTTTCCTTGCGCAAAAACGCCGGCATGGTGTGGTCCTTGGCGGCAGCGAACATGATTTCCGCACACAGCAGCACCCAGGACAGCAGGGCCCCCAGCAAGGAGATGATCAGACCGACGCTGATCAGCACTGCACCCCACGGCCCGACCACATGTTCCAGCACCGCGGCCATCGACGGGTTCTGCAGTTTGGCCAGTTCCGGCTGGGTCATGATGCCCAGCGACAGCACGTTCACCAGCACCAGAAACAGCAGCACAGTGATGAAACCGATCACGGTGGCTTTACCGACGTCGCTGCGTGTTTCCGCCCGGGCCGAGAAGATGCTCGCGCCTTCAATGCCGATGAATACCCAGACGGTGACCAGCATCATCTTGCGCACCTGGTTCATCACGCTGCCCAGGTCCGGGTTTTTGAGGCCCCAGATATCGGCGGTGAAGATATTCAGTTTGAAGGCGAAAATCGCGATCAGGACAAACAGCAGCAGCGGTACGATTTTGGCGACCGTGGTCACCAGGTTGATGAATGCGGCTTCCTTGATTCCACGCAGCACGAGAAAGTGCACGGCCCAGAGCAGCACCGATGCGCCAATGATCGCGGCCACGGTGTTGCCTTCACCGAAGATCGGAAAGAAGTAACCGAGGGTGCTGAACAACAGAACGAAGTAACCAACGTTACCCAGCCAGGCACTGATCCAGTATCCCCAGGCAGACGAGAAACCCATGTAGTCGCCGAAACCCGCCTTGGCGTAGGCGTAGACACCACCGTCCAGATCTGGCTTGCGGTTGGCCAGCGTCTGGAAAACGAAGGCCAGGGTCAGCATGCCGACGGCCGTAATCGCCCAACCGATCAGCACAGCGCCGACGTCAGCACTGGCGGCCATGTTCTGCGGCAGGGAAAAGATCCCGCCCCCGATCATTGAACCGACGACCAATGCAACCAGAGCGCCTAGTTTTAGTTTTCCGGGGGATTGAGACATTGCATGACTCCATTGCAGGGAGGAGAACAACATTTGGTTTCGTAATTTTCTTTCGTTTAATGCAAATCTATATTTTGTTGTTATTTAAAGACTTACGAAGATAAGGCTGTTCGTAACAATCTTGTTGCTGTGAACATTTTTTTGCAGATAGACAGAAAATAATTACTGACTTCACGCTAGTTGGTTTCCGGGGTTTGGCAAATTTAATTGGTGCAAATAGAATCTGGATTAAGTGTTGGTAATTAAACTGCCGTTTTTATTTCGATAAGGTATAAAAAAGATTACCGCCTGGCGTTAATCGGTAACCCCTATTACGCCTTGTTGATTGGTTAATACCGGGAGGCTCAAAAAAAATGTCACAGACGACGCAAAAGCTCCGCTTGAATGCGCTGATTGCCTTAGTAGTGGCATCGATGATTGGTGGCGGCATCTTTTCCCTGCCGCAGAATATGACCGAGAAAGCCGATGCTGGCGCGATATTGATCGGCTGGGCCATTACGGCCGTTGGCATGCTGACCCTGGCTTTCGTCTTTCAGACGCTTAATCCCTGTGGGAGCGGGCTTGCTCGCGAAGGCGGTGTATCAGGCAACATTGATGTCGGCTGACACACCCTCTTCGCGAGCAAGCCCGCTCCCACAAGTACTGCGCTTAACTGACTGGCATTCCGGCGGTCGGCAATGCATGCGCTGTCTCCAGCGGAATCTCCAGCGTGAAAACCGCTCCGTGGCCTGGTCCGTCGCTATGCACGCAAAGATGCCCGTTCATCTCTACCGCTGCGAGTGCACAACTGTGCAGGCCAAAACCGTGGCCTTCCTTGCGCGTGGTGAAACCGTGATTAAAGATGCGGGTGATGTTCTCGGCAGCGATCCCTTCGCCCTGATCTTCTACGCTGAGGCGCAGTGTTGCGTTATCGACAATCTTGACGCCCAACGTCATATGGCGCTGATGATCGCTGACCTTGGACATTGCATATTTGGCATTGCTGATCAGGTTGATCAGGATCAACAGCAGTCGGTGTTTGTCGCCGATGATCGTCGGCGTGTCCTGGTAGTCCTTGGTGACGACGACATGGTGGCGACTCAACGCACCGGAATTCATGCGTAACGCATCCTCGAACAGATCGACGACGTTCAACGGCTCGACCAGCCTGGCGGCGCCGGCATAAGCCTGCTGAGTGGAAACGATGTCCTTGATGTGATCGATGCTTTTGCTGAGTTGTGACAGTTCCTCAACGATGCTCGATTGCTCAGCCGCGATGGAATCGACCAGTTGATTGAGGTAACCGCGCAGCAGTTTGCCTTTTTCATCAAAGGTCATGAACTGCCCCAGATCTTCGGCATGCTCGTTCATCATGTTTACCGCTTTACCCAGGCCCAGGGTTTTGCTGACCGCTAATTTGCGCGTGATCAACTCTGCCGAGACATTAACGCTGTTCAGCACATTGCCGACGTTATGCAACACATTGGTTGCGATCTCTGCCATGCCGGCCATTCGCGCGGCATCGACCAGTTCGCGCTCGGCTTCGATCAACTCGCGGGTGCGTTCCTCGACGCGTTGCTCCAACCGCTCGTTTGCCGTCTGTAATTCGTTGTTCATCTTGTTGATCACGGCATAACTGCGAACCAGCCGGGCCACCAGGTACAACAACAGCAACGCCATGATGCCGGCGCATACGCTGAGATAAAGGTGATATTGGTGGTCCGTCGCGCCAGTGCGCCGTTGAGTCTCGTTCAATAATTCGTTAATGCTGTCCAGTTGCTGTGCGACCGGAATCACACTGATACGATCAAGCAGGTCATTGACAATGGGCTGCTCTCGAACGATGGCGTTTACATGCTCGACTAATGCAGTAAAAGGCTGGCGCCGATCAAATGGCAGTTGATCAATGTATTCGTTGAACTCGATCAATTGATGGGCGATCTCGTCGGCTTTGTCACGGGATACATAGAGCGCGTACTCGAAGGTTGTCAGCGTGAGATCGAATACGTTTGAGGCGGTAATTAAATCCTTGGTGTTGTTAATGTCCAGTAATGCCTGAATGTCATCCTCCTTTTCAGGCAGGGCATCCAGTGAAGTTCGCAATGCCGTGTTGTGCTGTTTGAATTGCTCGACCAATCGGGTTTTGTTTTCCACCGCATCCAGATAACCCTGGCGCCGGGATTGCCAAAGTGTCGAAAGCGGGCCGGCAGCGTTCAGGTCATCGAGATGCTGCCATCGTTGCTCTGCTTCAGGATGTGGCACCAGAAGCAGATTGTTGTTTATTCCGATTTTTGCTCTAAGAATTTTCACGTTCCAATTGGCATCGAACTGCTTGAGTTGGCGAACGAAGTCGCGCGACTCGAAGTAGGTCGATGTGTCATAGGAATAGGATTTGATCAGCAAAAATATAAGTACGCTGAAAAGGGTCAGCGCAATGGTGCCCAAGGCCGTCCATTTGTAATGATTGGAAAGCGTCATTGCGGCATTCCTCCCTGGGCCATCTTGAGAGAGAGGATTTGCCGACGGTTAATAATTTCCATTTTTGCGCTCCCTGCAAAATGGCGATCATCACCACATTGTTTGTAAGCCTAGCGTTGTTGGCGGACACCGTTGAAAAAAACACCGAATGCGCTATCAGCGCCGCTATCGCCTCAATCAGACCCGTCGCGCTTTGTTGCAGCGGGTAGCAGAGGCGGGAATTCCTCCGGTGTGAGGGTTTCCTTTTCCAGCAACAGGCGGGCGCCCTCATCCAGGTCGGCCCGACGACTCTCCAGCAATGCCTTGGCCCGCTGGTAGGCTTCATCGAGCAGGGCGCGGATACCCAGGTCGATTTCGCGGGCGGTCTGCTCCGAGTAATCCTTCTCGCCCACCGTGGCCATTCGGTCTCCCAGGTACGTTGCGTTTTGCCGCTCCAGCACCGATTGTCCGAGTTCGGCGCTCATGCCGAACCGGGTGATCAGTTGCCGGGCGATATCGGTCGCGCGGACAAGATCATCGGCGGCACCGGTGGAGATCTGGCCATAGACCAGGTCTTCGGCGGCACGCCCGGCCATTAGCACGACAATCCGGTCCTTGAGCGTCTGGCAACTGATCAGGAAGTGATCCTCGGTCGGTCGTTGCAGGGTATAGCCGAGCGAGCCGATGGCGCGGGGCACGATCGACACTTTATGCACCGGGTCCATCGCCGGCAGCGTGCTGGCGGCCAGGGCATGCCCCATCTCGTGATAGGCCACCACCCGACGCTCGTCAGGATCGAGCAGGCTGCTCTTGCGCTCGAGCCCCGCGATGAGGCGCTCTACCGCTGCGGTGAAATCATTCAGACCGACCGCCTCGGCGCCGCGTCGGGTGGCGACGATGGCCGCTTCGTTAACCAGATTGGCCAGGTCGGCGCCGGTGAAACCGGTGGTGATCTCGGCGATACGTGCGCCATCAAGCCCTGGCTCCACGGTGACTTTCTTGAGATGAACGCTGAGGATTGCTTCCCGACCTTTGCGGTCGGGTCGGTCGATCAGAATCTGCCGATCGAAGCGCCCGGCCCGCAACAACGCCGGGTCGAGGACCTCCGGGCGATTGGTCGCGGCCAGCAACACCACGCCCTCGCGGGGATCGAAGCCATCCAGTTCGGCCAGTAACTGGTTGAGGGTCTGTTCTTTTTCGTCATTGCCGCCCAACGTTCCGACGCCGCGCATCTTGCCCAGCGCATCGAGTTCATCGATGAAGATGATGCAGGGTGCTGCCTGCCGTGCCTGTTCGAAGAGGTCGCGGACCCGTGCTGCACCGACCCCGACGAACATCTCGACGAACTCGGAGCCGGAGATCGAGAAAAACGGCACACCGGCTTCACCGGCGATGGCTTTGGCCACCAGCGTCTTGCCGGTGCCGGGCGGGCCGACCAGCAAGGTACCCTTGGGAATGTGCGCACCCAAGCGTGCGTATCGGTCCTTGTCTTTGAGAAACGAGACGATTTCCACCAGCTCGGCCTTGGCTTCGTCGATGCCGGCGACATCGGCGAAGGTCACTCCGGTGTCGCGTTCGACAAACACCCTGGCCCGGGATTTGCCGACATTCATCAAACCGCCAAGGCCTTGTTTGTCCGCCATCCCGCGAAACAGGAAATTCCAAAAGACCATAATCAGGACAAACGGCAATAGCCAGCCCAACAGGCTGTTCATAAAAGTGTTTTCGGTAATTCCGGTAAAACTGGCGCCCGATTGAGAGAGTTCTGTCGCCAGCGCCGGATCGACCCGCACGGTGGAGAATCGATCGTGTCCGTTGATGGGCTCTTGCAACTTGCCGCTGATCTGGTCCTTATCGACTTGCAAATCACTGACTTTCTGCTCGTTCAACAATTGCAGAAACTGGCTGTACGGGAGGGGCTGCACCGTCTGGCGCTCGCCAAAGAATATCTGCATGAGACTCAGCACGATAAAAACGATCGCGAAGTAGGACAGATTCCACTGGTCATTCTTTTTCATGGCCTTGGCTCAGCATCAGCATGAGAACGCAGGGTCGTCAAAAACGAGCCACGCACGCCTGATGCTGGTTTAACACTTGAACCTGTGGGAGCGAGCCTGCTCGCGATGGCGGCGGGTCAGTCGACATCGATGCTAAATGTATCTCCGTCATCGCGAGCAGGCTCGCTCCCACAGGTTTATGCACATCAACTGACTGGCATTAAACCGCGCCCGCCCGGTTATTTTTAGACCCCATCAAAAAAGCCCCGTGCCGGCTTCCCGACAAGGGGCTTTTCTGGCGCGAAGGGTTGTCTCGAATTCAACCGGATTTGATTTGCACCTTTTTGTCCGCTTTCATGGCTTCGGGCTTTTTCGGCAGTGAAATACTCAGCACGCCTTTGCTGAAATTTGCTTCGATCTTGTCGGTATCGACACCTTTTGGTAGGCTGAACGCCCGCTCGAAGGCGCCATAATGACGCTCTGACACGTGATAGCCTTTTCTTTTTTCTTCCTTATCCTCTTTCTTTTCACCCTTGATGATCAAATTGCCGTTGGACAATTTGATGTCGATATTCTCCTGATCCATGCCTGGCAATTCGGCGGTGATTTCGAAGCTTTCATCTTTCTCGGTAATGTCCACCGCAGGCAGGCTGCGCCCGATAAATTCCCGGCTCCAGAACGGTTCGACATCGAACAGTCCTCGCCGGAAAGGCGTTAGCCCCGAGCCACGATTGAAGTCTTCGAACAGGTGATCGACCTGCTGGCGCAGTTTTTCCAGAGGACGCCAAGGGTCTGATGTAGCCATCGGTTGCTGATTGGTTTTTTCATCGTCGGTCTGCACCGGCATTTTCTTCTCGAAATTGGCCATTTTTCATACCTCCTCTCGAGTACTGCGGTGGGCCGGGAGCAACTCGGAGACCGGTCCACCACGACAAATTCAGGCCTTACCTTAAAAGGTTAGTATTCCTGCGACCGCCAGACCGACCAACAGTCGGTTGATGACGGCGAGCCGTCTTTTTTCGAGAACTTGCGCGCACCGAAGAGCGAAGGCGGGGAAAGTTTCGCACCTTCTGCGTAACCCAATCTGGAGGAGTCCAGCCTGTCTGATCACCAGTTAAAGCTGTTCCAGTGAGAATGGGGAGAGCCTTGGCCGATGTTCGGCTACAGTAGGTAAGTCATCGAAATGGAGATCGGACATGCAATGCTTGATTTGCCAGGCTGCGGCAAAAATTGTTCACGCGACAGGATGCTGGTCCGAGGTCAAATGCTCGGCCGGATGTGGACACTTCAGGGTCTCAGCGAACCTTGTCGCGAAGATGAAGTTCAAGAACGAACTCTTTGACGTTGAGCGAACAAGGCAATGGCTTGGGATGGCTCGGAACGAGGGGCCAATGCCGTTGATATCGACCTACGATTACAATGTTTCCTTATTGCGCCGCGCCACCAATGAGCGATCTGGAAGCTTGTCGAGCCCTTCGAGGAAATCGATCACTTCGGAATAGATCTTCGTACTTCGATCCGCCCCGGGCCTGGCGTATTTGCAGGGGCGATGTCCGCTAATTTGACGTATTTTGACTTCCATCGCTGTCTAGCTATTTACTAAAAATCTTTATTAAACATGTAGATGTTCGGTTTTTTGTCTTTTGTGTTCCAACGGATGTTACTGACGTCATCCAAACACCCGCAAATTAAATCTTTCTCATTTCCTCTGCTACTGCCCCCGGTGGGCTTGTGTCATTTCATATCTCTCACCTGCATCCACAGCACCGCGTCTTGCGACAAGGGTTTGTCCTTATGGGTTTTCGTTTTGCCGATGTCGAGCGCTGCAATGCCCCACCAGCCGGCCCGGGGCAGGCCGATGGTCACGACGCCCTGGGCGTCCGTGTAGGTGCTCAGGGATTTGAATGAAGCTTGAGGGGCCGTTACATAGTCTTGCTGGCCGAAGGCGTTTTTCTCGATATCGACGGAATGGTTGATGTATCCGATTTCGATTTCGGCGAACGGAACGGGCTTGCCATCGGCCAGCACCAAGGCGCGGAACACTCCGCCGGTCCAGTTTGCATAAGGCTTGTTCAGTGGCGAGCGTGAGCAACGTTGCGACTGGGTCGATAAATTGTATGCCGCAGGACGGCATGGGCAAAAAACCGGGCTTGGGTTTTATTGCTATGCGCCGGGCAGCCGCCAGGCTGTGCCGGATTCATGGCTGGCGCAATTGTTGGAGCAGCATCGCCAGCAATGGAATATTGCGCCCCGTAGCATCACTGATCAGGAAATCGAAGAACGCTGCCTGTTTGCGATGATCAACGAGGCTGCCTGGTTGCTCGACAACGAAATAGTGGAGCACCCTGCTGATATCGATCTGGTATGGGTTCATGGCTACGGCTTCCCGCGTTACAAGGGCGGGTTGACCTACTATGCCGACCAGACAGGGCTCGGCTATGTGGCGAAGGCGCTTAAGCGCTATGACCGGGAAGCAGGGAGGGAACTCTCTACGTTCATGACGCGCCGGAAAACCTTCCACGTCAACTGACGAAAAGCCCCGGCGGCTGATCGAGCCCGCCGGGACCTTTTGGGGTCAGGCTTCCTTGATCACGTACCGCAAAATCAAGGTCAACACCGTGGCTACACACAGCATCGTCGCCATCGCAATGAGCCCGGCGTTGAATGAGTGTGTGACGTCTTTGAGCCAGCCCACCGCGTACGGCCCCACCAACCCGCCAAGGCTGCCCACCGCATTGATGAAAGCGATGCCGCCGGCCGCCGCCTGCTTGCTGAGGAACGTCGTAGGGATGCTGTAGAAGCAGGTGCGCACCGAGCTCAAGCCGATCAACGCGACCGTGAGGCCAATCAGGGCTGGAATCAGGTCACTGTAGACCACCGAGAAGATAAACCCGGCCGCCCCCGTGGCGCAGGTAATCGCCAAGTGCAAGACATAACGGCGCTTGCGTGCGAGCACCTTCGCCCACAGCAACATGGCGATGCTGGCAATCAGATAGGGAATCGCCGACACCCAGCCGATCTGGGTGGTGGTCAGCGCATGGGTCTTGAGGATTTGCGGCAACCAGACGCCGATGCCGAGGATGCCGATGATATAGCTGAACAGAATCGCTGCCAGCAGCCATACCCGCACATCCTTGATTGACTCGCGAAAGCTGTGCGAACCCCGTGACTCATGCTCGGCATCGAGGGCTGATTGCAGCGCATGGCGCTCCTGCACGGTCAGCCATTTCGCGTCGGCGGGCTTGTCGGCCAGCATGTTCAGGCACATCACACCCAGTACGCAGGCCGGCAGGCCTTGCAGCACCAGCAGCCATTGCCAGCCGCGGTAACCCCAGAGGCCATCCATCGCCAGCATGGCGGCCGAGAGCGGCCCACCGAGCACGGAAGACACTGGAATGGCGAACAGAAACCAGGCCATGACCCGCGTCCGATACTGGAGGGGAAACCACAGCGACAGGAAAAAGATTACACCGGGGAAAAAACCAGCCTCCGCGATGCCGGCCAGTAGCCGAATCACCGAGTAACTGAGCGGCCCTTGAGCCAACGCGGTGGAGGCGGAGAACAGTCCCCAGGTGATCATGATCCTGGCCAGCCATCGCCGCGCGCCGAAGCGGTAGAGCGCCAGGTTGCTGGGTACTTCGAACAGGCAATAACCGACATAAAAGATGCCAGCCGCAAAACCGAATTGTGAGGCGGTAAGACCCAGGTCGTCGTTCATGGTTAGCGACGCGAACCCGACGTTGGTTCTGTCGAGATAGTTGAAGAAATACGCAATGGCGAGCAAGGGAATCAACCTGATCGCGGCTTTGCGACAGGCGCTGGATTCCAGTTCCTCCTGGGGTGTGACTTGACCGGCTGTGAGTGTATTCATGAGGCTCCATTATTATTGTCATCAGGAGCCTGGAAGCATATGGCCGGCGTTCTGGTGCGCGCCAAGACCTTTAAACCATAGGTGTCCATAACGGCAGAGCATGGGACTTGGAGGGCATCAGTGCAGGGCTGCGGTCATGCCCGACAGGCATTGAACATCATGAGATATCGGTATTGGTTATTTTCTTCCCAGTGCATAAACCTGAGCGTTCACACCAATAATAAAAGGCACACCCCATGCACTACACTCGCGTCATGCAATCTTTAATCGTCGCTGGCGTCATTGCCTATAGCCTGCCGGGAAATGCCGATGATTCGGTACGCACGCTGGTTGCCGAAAAAGGCAACGTGCATATCGAGGCGCTGGACCAGGGCAAGGGCCATGTCATCGTGATCTTGCCGTCAAAAGGCCGGGGCGCGAATGATTATGACGAGGTGGCACGCTACCTTGCCGCGGACGGCTACCGCGTAATCCGCCCTGAGCCGCGTGGGGTCAAGGGCAGCAAGGCGCCGATGGACACGCCGACGCTGCACGATTTTGCTGCCGACGTGGCCCTGGTGATGGACAAGGCCAGGACCGGGCCTTCTGTGGTGGTCGGGCATGCCTGGGGTAGCCAGCCCGCACGCGTGCTGGCGGTGGATCGCCCGGACCTGGTCAATGGCATCGTGTTGGCGGCCGCGTCGATTGGCAAGTTGCCCGCCGGCTCATCGGAGAAACCCTATGGCCGCATGGTCGAGGCCATCAAAGGCGCGGGTAATTATTCGTTGCCGGAAGCCAAGCGTATCGATTATCTCAAAGAGGCGTTCTTCGCCCCCGGCAATGACCCGCGCGCCTGGCTGAGTGGATGGTACGACAAGACCCACCAGGCCCAGGACCATGCGCGCGATACCACGCCCGTGGAGCTTTATTGGTCAGCCGGTAACACCGTGCCCATTCTTGACTTGCAGGGGCAGCATGACGCGGTGGTGATCCCGAACATTCTCAAATCGATGCTCGGCGACCGGGTCGAGCACAAGACCATCGCCAACGCCGGACACGCCATGGCGCCTGAGCAGCCTCGTGAAATGGCGGATGCCATCGCCGAGTTTGCGCAGCGCGTGTATGCGGCCAAGTGATCAACTGACGGTGCATTCCCTGGAGGAGGGCGCCCGTCGCCATTTGGCTACGCCCTAACAAAAAAATGCTCCGAGTCGTTCGACTCGGAGCATTCCTCATCACCCGCTACATTATTTTTTTGCGTACTGCGCCTTGGCGAACGTGGCGATTGCATCCGCCATCGCCTTGGGTTGTTCCGGGGCCATGGCATGGCCGGCATTTTTCAATACCACCACCTGGACCCGGTCACCGAGCATGCTTTTGAGCACGCCTGAGAAACGTCGGGGGGCCACCGTGTCCGCTTCGCCTTGCAGGTCGAGAATCGGCGCAGTGCCGGCGGCGAAGTAGTCGTCCACCGGCGTGGTGTTGCGTGCGTGGCCTTCGACATCGTGGGTTGCCTGGTGCCAGCCGTCCAACCAGACCCTGGGGTCGTTGCCAGGTGCAAAGAACGCTTTGCGCAGGTAGATCAGGCGTTGCTCTTCGGAAAGCGACAGATCGCCCGCGCCATCGATGGCCTGGCGCATCTCTGCGTTGATGGGTTTTTCAGTCGAGCCCGGCGGTACCTTGCCGGCAGACGCTGCGGCCATGACCACGCCGCGTACCAGGTCGGGGCGGTCCGCGGCGAGCATGCGCGCCGCGAAGTTGCCCCAGGCGTGACCGACCACCACGATGGGGCCTTTGTTTTCATGCTCCACCACTGCCGCGACGTCGCGGGCAAAGTCGTGCACGGTCAGGTTTTCCATCGGCCCTTTGCTTTGTCCGATGCCACGCGGCTCCGGCCTGATCACGCGGAAGCCGTCGGCCTGAAGATAATCGGCGACCTGGTCGTAATCGCGACCCGAGCGCCCCAGCGAGGGCAGCATCACGATCACTGGCCCTGTGCCTTGGGAGTTGACCTCGATTTGCACATTGTCGTAACTGACCAGTTCCTGTTTGAACGGAGCACTGGCGGCCATCGCAATGGCAGAGGCCAGGCCAAAGGTGGCACCGAGCAGAAGACGCGAGACTGTTTTCATTATTTGGATTCCTGGGTAGTCAGGTTTTTCGCCGGCTCAAGGCCGCTCTCTTCAAGCAGGCGGCGTGCGGCCGGGCTGTTGAGGAAGGCAATGAATTCGCGGGCAGGCACCGCATTGGGCGTTTGCTGGGCAACGGTTGCGCAGAAGCGGCTGACTTTCTGCACCTCCTCTGGCAGCGGGCCCAGGTAGTCGACACCTGGGGTGACTTTCAATTCGCTGATCTGTTGCATGCCGATATCCGCATCGCCCCTGGCCAGGGCCGTGCCCACCAGTTCTTTACCGGCGATTTCAACGGTTTTGTTTTTCACCTGGTCGGTAATACCCAAGCGCTGGAACAGCTCGGTGCGGATGTACACGCCGCTGGCGCCCTGGGAATAAGCGATCTTGTCAGCCTTCAGCAGCGCTGCTTTCAACGCGGCGACACTTGAGACTTCCGGCTTGGGCTTGCCGTGAGGCACGCCGACACCGATGCGTGAATCGGCGATCTCGCGGCGCGTGGTCATGTCGAAGGCGCCGGTGGCCGAGAGCAGCTCAAGGGTTTCGTCTGCCATGATCGCCAGGTCCATCGGCTCCTTATGCCGGATGCGCTCTGGAATGGATTCAGGCGAGGTGCCCATCGAAGGCCCCCAACTGAAACTCAGGGTGTTGCCGCTGGTTTTTTCATAGGCCGGCTGAAGGTGTTCCATTGCGCCGCGCAGTGCGCCACTGGCAATGACCTTCAGTTCAGCCGCTTCGCCCAACTGAGAAAACCCGAGCAGGCTGACCAGGCCGGTGGTCACTAACATCGGGGCAGATCTTGTTTTTTTCATGGTGCTACCTTCTCTATTAGGCGCTCGTTTCAAGCGCCGCGGGTGTTGACGAACAACGAATACAGCGAGGTGGTTGAAGCCATCAGCAGGCGATTGCCGCGTGGCCCGCCAAAGCACAAATTGGCGCAACGTTCCGGCAAGTCGATATGCCCAATGGCGCTGCCATCGGGGGCAAAGATGCGTACACCATCCAGCCCGGGCTCGGGTGCACCCCAGCCGCACCAGAGGTTGCCGTCCATGTCCAGGCGCAAACCATCGGGCAGCCCGCTTCCGGCATCGATCAGCTCGCGCCGTTGGCTGAGGCGGCCCTGGATGTCGACGCTGTAGGCCACGATCCGTCGCGGGCGCGCCCTGGACTCGACCAGGTAAAGGGTTTTTTCATCCGGGGCGAAGGCGAGGCCGTTGGGACCCTCGAGGTCTTCAGCCACACAGTGCAGCGTGCCATCCGCATCGAGGCGATACAGGTTGGCCGGCAGTTCGGGCGTGCCTTGACGGCCCATATAGTCACTGATCAGGCCGAAAGGCGGGTCGGTGAACCAGACGCTGTCGTTCGATCTCACCACAATGTCATTCGGCGAATTCAACGGCTTTCCCGCGAAGCTGTCGGCCAGCACGGTGATGCTGCCGTCGTACTCGGTACGGGTGACACGTCGGCCACCGTGTTCGCACACCAGCAAGCGGCCCTGACGGTCTCGCGTCATGCCGTTGGCCTGGTTCGAAGGGTGGCGAAACACCCCCAGGCTGCCGGTGGCTTCGTCCCAACGCATGATGCGATCGTTAGGCAAGTCGGTGAACAGCAAAAAGCGTGCGTCGGCGAACCAGGCCGGGCCTTCCGCCCAGCGCAAGCCGCCGCCGAGCCGTTCGACCTTGGCATGCGCCAGGCGGTAGTGGGCAAAGCGCGGGTCCAGCTCGCGTACCCTGGGATCGGGCACGCGCGGGCTGGGCGACCATGTGATCTCGTCCATCGTTTGATCTCCGAAATGGGCGGGCGTCAGGTATATAGACGCGCTGGGTTATCGATCAGGACCGCCTGCTGCAAGGCGGGGCTGTCGCAGACTTGGGCAATGAAATCGAGCAACTGCGCGTCATCCGGGACCGGCCCCTTGATATTCGGGTGCGGCCAGTCCGAGCCCCAGATAGCGCGTTGCGGCGCGCATTCGAGCAGCGTGCGCACCTGATCCAGCGCCTGCGGCCACGGGCCGGGCATGCCTTGCATGGCGCGGTCGATGCCGGACAGTTTGATCCAGCGGTTTGAATGGCTCAGCTCGACACGCAGTTCGCGTATCAGCGTTGGATCAACGAGCCCGGTGAGGTCGGGACGGGCCATATGATCGATGACCAGCGGCGTCTTCAGATCGCGCCAGGCCTGTAGAAACGGCAGCAGCACCGGCAATTGCCCATGTACCAGCACATGCCAGCCGAAGGGCGCGACGCGTTCGGCCAAGACGCGCAGTTGCTGTGGGTCGCGGGCGCCTGGCAGGTGGCCCATCAAGTTGAAGCGGATACCGCGCAGGCCACCGTCGTGCAGTGCTTGTAACTGGGCGTCGGTGGTGGTGTCGTCAATGATCCCGACACCCCGATAACGCCCACCACTGCCGGCAATTGCCTGCAGGATGGCGGCGTGGTCGGTGCCATAGGGCGCGGCCTGCACCAACACGCCGTGGCTGATGCCCAGTCGCCGATGCACCGCCAGTAACTTGCAGAAGGGCGCCGGCTCCGGCGTGTAGGCGGCATTGGCCGGCAGCGGGAATTGGGCCCAGGGGCCGTAGATATGCGTGTGGCAATCCCACACACCCGTAGGGCTGGATGAAGTCGACATACTGGCTCCTGCGGGTTGGCTCAGTCGCAACGCGCGGTCATGCCGCCATCGACGATAATTTCGGTGCCGGTGACAAAGCGTGATTCATCGCTGGCCAGGTACAGCGCGGCGTAAGCGGTATCGCGGCCGTCGCCCATGAACCCGAGGGGAATGCGTGCCAGACGGGTGTCGAGCAATTTGCTCACGTCACCGCCGGTGCGTTGTCCGGCCAGGCGCACTTCGACCATCGGCGTATGCAACTGCCCGGGCACCACGGTGTTCACGCGGATGCCCTTGGGCGCGTATTCCACGGCGGTCACACGCGACAGCTGGATCACCCCGGCTTTGCTGGCGGCGTACGCCACTTGGGCCGAGCCTGTCCAACGAATACCTGACGTCGAGGCGGTGTTGATGATCGAACCGCTGCCCTGAGCTTCCATGAGCGGCAGCACGTGCTTGCAGGTCAGATAGACGCTGCTGAGGTTCAGGGCAATCTGGGCGTCGAACTTTTCTTCAGCCAAGGCAACTGCGCCACCCGCCGCCGAGCCGCCGACGTTGTTCACCAGAATATCGACTGTGCCATAGGTCTCTTTGCAGGCTGCAACCATGGCGGCGACGGCTTGGGTATTGGTGACGTCGCAGGCATAAGGCGCGACTTCACCGCCCGCATCGCGGATGCACTCCAGCGTTTCCTCCATGGCCCCCAGATCACGATCGACCGCGAAGACCTTGGCACCGGCCATGGCGAATATCACCGCGACCGCGCGGCCATTGCCCCAGCCGCTGCCGACACAGCCAGCACCGGTGACGATAGCGACCTTGCCTTTGAGACGGTCGCTTTTTGGAAGAGTATCGGTCATGCACATATCCTCAGTTCAATGTAGTCGGCAGTTCGGCAGTGGCGTGCGCAGGCGGAGGCACTTCGAACACCTTGATGGTCATGGAAATCAGGCTGTAGTAGCCGGCGATGCCAACCAGGTCGACGGCCGCATCGGTGCCCAGCAGCTCGACGAACTCGGCGTAAAGGCCGTCGCTGATTGCACGCTGGGCATGCAGTTCGCGAATGAAGCGATACACCAGCGCTTCATCGGCGTTTTCGAATGCAGGCGCCAAGTCATCGCGAATCGCGTCGATGATGTGCGCTGCCAGACCCGCTTCCAGCGCGAACGGCTTGTGAGCGGCCCATTCGTACTCGGCGAGCCAGTGGCGACCCATCATCAGGATGGCCAGCTCCGACAGGCGCGGTTCCAGGCAAGTGTCATAGCGACAGTAGCGGCCCAGTGCCTGGGCGCACTCGGCCAGTTCCGGCCGATGCAGCCAGATGGCTAGTGGGCCTCGTACACCTTTGCGCGGGCCATTGGCGATGCGCTCGTAAACCGCGCGCTGCGCATCGCTGAGGTTGTTCGGGTCAATAGGGGGCAGACGATTCATGGAGCTTTCCTGTCAGGGACGCGGTGAATGAACGTGGGATTTTTGCGCAGGCTCGATGGGGCTCTCGTCCGACTGGTTTTCCACCGGTGGGCGCAGCAGGCTGCGGCTCGGTTTGCGGCCGGTTTCGCGCTCGAAATCTTCCGGCTTGAAGGCGCCTTCCCAGCGTGCGATGGCAAACACCGCGACGGTGTTGCCGACGATATTGGTCAGGGCAGTGGCGGTGGCCATGATGCGGTCAATGCCGAACAGCAAGCCCAAGCCACTCAGGGGCAGGGTTTGGACCGATTGCAACGTCGCAGCCAGTTTTATGAAGGCGCCGCCCGCAACCGTAGTGCCGCCCTTGGAGGTGATACTCAGGATGGCCAGCAGGCCCAGTTGCTGTACCAAGGAGAACGGCGTGTCGGTGGCCTGGGCGATGAAGCCGATAGCAATCGCCATGTAGATCGCGGTGCCGTCGAGGTTGAAGCTATAGCCGGCGGGAAGGACAAAACCGACCACCACTTCATCGCAACCGCTGCGCTGCAGTTTTTCGATCAGGCGTGGAAACACCACCTCACCGGACGCTGTGCCGAATACCAGCAGGATTTCATCGCGAATCAAGCGCAGTACGCTGCCGAACGGCAAGCCGATGGACCAACTGATCGACCCCAGAATGCCAAACACGAAGATCAGGGACGCCGCGTAGTACACCGCGATCAGCTTCAGGAGGTAGAGGAGGGTGTCGCCACCGTAGCTGCCGATGGCCGCGGCCATGGCGCCGAACGCGCCCAACGGCGCCAGTTTCATGATGAAGCTGAGCATTTTGAACAGGATGCTCTGGGCTTCGCCAATGGCTTTCACGGCGACCGAATCCGGGCCGCACACGCGGTTGATGGCGATGCCGGCCAGTACCGAAATGATCAGTACCTGGATGATGTCGCCCTTGGCGAACGCATCGACCAGCGTGTGCGGGATCAGCCCCAGCAGGTAGTTGATCATGGACACACTGCCGGCGGCGGAGGTGGCCTTGATCGCTTCGCTGGATTCGTTAAGGCTGGTGGCATGCAGGCCCACGCCGGGCTCCACCACGTTGACCAGGATGAAACCAATCAACATCGCGACCGTGCTGACCACTTCAAAGTAGATCAGCGATTTGACCCCGAGCCGGCCGAGTTTGCGCATGTCTTGAACGTGGGTGAGGCCATGGACAAGGGTCACGAAGACGATCGGTGCCAGCATCATTTTCAGCAGGGCAATGAACGCTTGTCCAAGGGGCTTCATGGCCACCGCCCATTGTGGCGCGGCGAAACCGAGGATGACGGCAGCAACAAGTGCGATCAGCACCTGCACGTGGAGCTTCTTCAACTGATTCATGGCATTTCCTGACCCAATAGTGGGCATCATTATTCTTGTGGTAATACGTCCCTTGGCGGGCAAGCTGGGCGTTCAGCTATCTGCGTTGAGCATAGAAAAAACCAACGCTAGGCACAAAAACCTTATTTTGATACAAAGCTATGCTCTGACGGCATGGTGAGTACGATGGACATTCGAGAACTCCGCTCCTTTGTAAAAGTGGCTCAGTGCGGCGGCTTCAGTCGCGCGGCGAAAGAGCTTTTCATCGCCCAGCCAGCCCTGAGTCGGCAGATCGCCAAGTTAGAAGAGCAGTTGCAGGTGGCACTGTTTATTCGGCATGGAAGGGGAGTGGAACTCACCGCTGCCGGCGCGCGCCTGCTCGAACGTGCGGACGTGATGCTGCGCTATATGGAAGAAACCGCCGACCATGTGCGCAACAGTGCGTTTGAAGAGCGCGGGCATCTGGCGGTTGGGTTGCCGCCTGCAATCGGTACCATCGTTGGGCCGCAGTTGATTCGGCGTTTTCACGAACGCTGGCCGAAGGCGTCATTGCATGTACTGGAAGGCTTGAGTACTTCCCTGCAGGAGTGGTTGCTGGATGGCCGGATCCAGGTGGCGGTGGTGTACAACCAGCCGTTGCTTGAGGCTTTCGATGTGCGACCGATTTTCAGCGAGCGGATGGTATTGGTCGGACCACCAGGGGAGTCGCCAAAATCGGTGCGTATCATGGGCCTGGCGGATTTTCCGCTGATCCTTCCTGGTTTACCCCATAGCAACCGACGCCTGATCGAACAGGTAGCGGCGCAAAACGGATTCCAGTTGAATGTCGTATTCGACGTGGACAGCGTCAATTTGACCAAACGCATGGTTGCCGAAGGCATGGGCTATTCGATTCTTGCCCACGCCGCAGTCCAGGAGGATATCGCCAATGGCATTCTGGTGGGGCATGCCATTGAGAGACCCGGCATCCGGTCTACCGTTTCGCTCACTACGCTCAGGGAGCGCAGAAACAGTCGCCTGGCGTTGAGTTGGGAAAAAATTCTGTTGGAAACTTTAGAAGAGCTTGTGACGGTTGGAGCCTGGAAGGAGGCCACTCTTTGGCTGGGTAGAGAGGGCGCGTGAGAGAGCATCACGTAAGCATCGCAGCGAAAATTCACTGGATGGCGCACCGCTCGTTTCGCCCATTCTCCGAATGACGTGATGAGTTGTTCATGTGTGTTAATGGGAATAAGTTTTAATTGCGAATGGTTTTGTATAGCATGCACGGGTCTTTATTGGCGTTTTTACCCTGTGCTTTGGCCTATTCGTAAAGGTTTTCCTCTCCATGCGTCGAACCCTGTTTTCCATTTGTGTAATGCAAGCGTTGTCGTCTTCCTCATGGGCTGAACAAACGGATGTAGCCCCCTCAACGCTTGAGCTGGACGCAACCGATGTTATCGGTACCACGAATTACGAAAGGGCGGACGGGCCGGTTCAGGGTTATCGGGCAACGCGCTCGGCCAGCGCCACGCGTACCGACACGTCGATCCATGAAACCCCGCAATCGATCAGTGTGGTCTCGAAGGATGCGGTCGAGGATCTCGGAGCGACCCGTTTGCAGGAAGCGCTGGACTATGCCGGGGGCGTGGGGCGGGCGAACAATTTCGGTGGGCAGGGCCTGACCACGTTTACAATTCGTGGCTTCACTACTGGCGAGTTTTACCGCAACGGTTTTCCGATCAACCGCGGCTACCCGAACATGCCGGATGCCAACTCTATCGAGCGACTCGAAGTGCTGCGCGGCCCGGCAACCATGCTCTACGGTCGGGGTGATCCTGGCGGGACGTTCAACGTGGTTTCCAAACAGCCGCTACCCGAGCGCACCGTCACCTTGGGCAGTCAATTGAACGATCAGGGCATGAAGCGCGGCACGCTGGACGCTTCCGGCCCGCTTGACGAAGAAGGCCGTCTGGCTTATCGACTGAACGTAGTGGGCGAGGGCGGCGACACCTTCCGCGATCACGTCGAAACCGAACGCTACGGTATCACTCCTGTGCTGACGTGGCAGGCAACCGATGCGACCAAGCTCATTTTCGAAGGCGATTTCATGCGCAACAACGCGCCTCTGGATCGAGGCGTTACGCGTTACGCCAGACAGATTGGCACCGCCTCCCGCGACAGCTTTTTCGGCGAAAAAGACGTTGGCAAATTGCACAACGACAACAACATGGCGCAACTGCGTTTCGAGCACATGCTCAATGACGACTGGACGTTGGGGGGCGGCGTCCAGTGGCTTGATGGTTCGCTCAAGGGCAACGCGGTCGAGGCCAACGGTATTGCCGATGACGGCCGCACCTTGGCGCGCAACTTCAACTATCGCAAGCTGGAGTGGACCGACAAGGACACCCAACTCAATTTGACCGGCCATTTCGATACCGCTGGTTTGCAGCACACTTTGCTCACCGGTATCGAGTACGAAGATTACGACTACAAGTCGATCATTCAACGCTCCAGCGGTGCTGTCGGCGCGTACCCGATCGACATCTTCGATCCGGTGTACGGCCAGCCGCGTCCGGCGCTGACTCGCACGCCGACTCATGACAAGGAAAACCTCAAGACGTATGCCGCGTTCGTGCAGGATCAGGTGGCCCTGACCGACAAACTGAAAGTGCTGGCAGGGGCGCGTTTCGAACGTTTCGAACATGACTACGAAACCTACGTGCCGGGCGGCAAGAGTTGGCAGGCCAGTGACAACGCGGTGACCCCGCGCATTGGCGTGACCTACGATTTGACCGAGACTTTAGCGGTCTACGCCGACACCGCGCGATCGTTCAAGCCCAACACCGGCGCAAGCCGTCTCGGCGGTGGGTTTGCGCCGGAGAAGGGCAAGTCTTACGAAATGGGCATCAAGTGGGAAGCACTGGATGAGCAGTTGAGTGTCGATGCGGCGATCTATCAGATCGAGAAGCGTAACGTTTTGACCACCGATCCCGTTGATTCGACCTTCAGCGTTGCTGCCGGTGAAGTGCGAAGCCGCGGTTTCGACGTCAACGTCGCAGGTAACCTCACCCCCGAATGGCGCGTGATCGGCGGCTACGCCTATGTTGATGCCGCGGTGACCAAAGACAATGTGCTGCGCTCCGGCACGCGCCTGCTGAACATCCCGAAAAACAGCTTCAGCCTGCTCAATATGTATGAGTTCCAGGACGGTACCCTCAAGGGGCTCGGCGTGGGCACCGGACTCAAGTACGTCGACGAGCGCGCTGGGCAAACCGCCAACACCGCGTTTTCGATGGGCAGCTACACCGTCGTTGACTTGCTCAGCTTCTACAAGATCAATGACAAGGTACGGCTCAATCTCGACGTGAAAAACCTGCTTGATCGCGATTACGAAGAAGGTGCGTTCGGCAACGTATACGCCTTTCCGGGTGCGCCACGAACCGTGCAAGTCGGTATTTCCTACACCTTGTAACGCGCCTTGCTGGCACACGCTGCGCTTGCTCGATGAGGTCGGATACGCCGCTCTCTAATCGTCATGGGTATTCCGGTCCAAGTGTCTGGATCTGGCCCTGTCGAGCGATCAGTATGTCGAAATCAGACTTAAACATGTAGTGAGCGGATTATACGGATTTAAGACGAGTCCCGTACGGTTGCGCATAAATTTGTCGCTGTGTGGTCGTAGTCTCACTGGAGCTGGGTGTTCGTGCCCCAGGCTGAAATAACCGGTCGCTTAGTGCGCCAGTTAAAGCTGGCGGAGGATAGTCGATGAAAGTTCGATACTGATAAGAAATGGGCTGAAGTGTGGGCTGGCAGGTTTTTCCAAACCCCAGAAACGACAAAGCCCTGAATAATCAGGGCTTTGTCGTATAAAGATGGCGGAGGCGATGGGATTCGAACTCATGGACCTGTTACAGTCGACGGTTTTCAAGACCGTTGCCTTAAACCACTCGGCCACACCTCCGTTTGCGTTGCGGGCGCCATAATACCTGAATGAAACACACTGTCAAACTCTCTGCATAGCTTGTTACAGAGCGTCTGTTATGATCTTTGCGACTGAACGTTTCAAACCAACAGGAGTGTCGCCATGCGCGAACAGGATTACGCAGTTAATAACAGCGTGCAGGCTGAGCAGCTAGAGGTTAGCCGCGTCCTGCGCAACACTTACGGCTTACTCGCTCTCACCCTCGCATTCAGCGGCGTGATGGCGTTTGTCGCTCAGCAGATGCGTGTCGGCTACCCGAACGTTTTCGTGGTGCTGATCGGTTTCTACGGCCTTTTCTTCCTTACCAACAAACTCCGTGATTCGGCCTGGGGCCTGGTGTCGGCATTTGCCCTGACCGGTTTCATGGGTTTCCTGCTCGGCCCGATCCTCAACCGTTACCTGGGTATGCAGGGCGGCGCCGAGGTGGTCAGTTCGGCCTTCGCGATGACCGCGCTGGTGTTCGGCGGTCTGTCGGCCTACGTGCTGATTACCCGCAAGGACATGAGTTTCCTGGGTGGTTTCATCACTGCAGGCTTCTTCGTGCTGCTGGGTGCGACGCTGGCGGGCCTGTTCTTTCAGATCAGCGGTCTGCAACTGGCGATCAGCGCAGGTTTCGTGCTGTTCTCCTCGGTCTGCATTCTGTTCCAGACCAGCGCCATCATTCACGGCGGCGAGCGTAACTACATCATGGCGACCATCAGCCTGTATGTATCGATCTACAACCTGTTCATCAGCTTGTTGCAGATCTTCGGCATCATGAGCCGCGATGACTAATCGTCAGCCTTGAGGAAAAAACCCGCTTCGGCGGGTTTTTTCTTGCCTGGGATTTGAGTAAAGGGTCACGCCATCGGTGGCAAGCGGCGCTTGACCGGGGTTTTCTTGACGATTGCAGTGTTGGTTTCGGCGTGGGTGTTGAGGCGGTCGAGCAGGGTGTCCAGTTGTTCCATCGAACGCACATGCAGGCGTGCGATGAAACAGTCGTCGCCGGTGACTTTGTCGCACTCGGTAAATTCGGGAATGGCCTGGATCTGCCGTTCCACTTCCTGCAACTGGCCCGGCAGCGGACGAATACGGACGATGGCCTGGAGTTGATAGCCAAAGCATTTGGGGTCGATCTCGACGGTGTAACCCTTGAGCACTCCACGCTCTTCGAGACGACGCAAACGCTCGGCGACGCTGGGCGAAGACAGGCCGCTGATTTGCGCCAGAGCCTTGAGCGAGCGGCGTGAGTCTTCCATCAATGCCGTGATCAGCACTTGGTCGATATCGTCGGTCATGGCGAAACCCCTATTAGGCAATTAATTAAAACCGCCTTGATAAAAAAGGCAGATTCCGAGTTTAGCCTGCTTTTTGCGCTGGAGAAGCCCCACGGCGGATTGGCATACTTTGGGCTCAAACACAGGAGTCTGATGATGGACAAATCAATACGTCACGGGTCATTCGAAATGACCGCCGCCATGCTGATTTCCGGGACCATCGGCTGGTTCGTGCTGGTGTCCGGGCAACCGGTGTTGGACGTCGTGTTCTGGCGTTGCGTGTTCGGTGCCGGCACGTTGTTGCTGATCTGCGCGGCATTCGGCTTCCTGCGCCCCGGCATTCTGACCCGCACCACGTTCCTGCTGGCCGTGCTCAGCGGCGTGGCGATTGTCGGCAACTGGGTGCTGTTGTTTGCTTCTTACTCCCGCGCCTCGATTGCCATTGGCACAGCGGTTTACAACGTTCAGCCGTTCATGCTGGTGGGGTTGGCCGCGTTGTTCCTCAACGAGAAAATCACCCTGCAGAAACTGTTCTGGCTGGGCATTTCGTTTCTCGGGATGCTGGCGATTGTCAGCGCACATGGCGGGCAGGGCGAGAGTGGTAACGATTACCTGATGGGTATCGCTCTGGCGCTGGGGGCGGCATTTCTTTACGCGATTGCTGCGTTGATCATCAAGCGCCTGACCGGCACACCGCCGCATCTGATCGCGTTGGTCCAGGTCACCACCGGTGTGCTGTTACTCGCGCCATTTGCGCACTTTTCGGCGCTGCCGCAAGCGCCGAGTGCCTGGGCCAGTCTGGTAACCCTGGGCATTGTCCACACCGGCGTGATGTATGTGCTGCTCTACGGCGCGATCCAAAAACTGCCGACGGCACTGACCGGTGCGCTGTCTTTCATCTACCCGATTGCGGCGATTTTCGTGGACTGGTTTGCCTTCGGCCATCGCCTGGAACCGCTGCAATGGATCGGTGTTGCCGCGATTCTGTTGGCCGCTGCCGGCATGCAACAGGGCTGGAACCTGAAGTTACGTCGGACAGTGACGACGCAGTAAACCGTAAAGAAACGTCAGATGTTCCAGCGCGGTGCCGTCTTGGCCAGGCGCTGGCGCATCTCGCCGATGTTGGCGGCTAATTGCCGGACCAATAACCGGTAGCCGTCCAGCGGATTGTAAACCGGCGCGGTCAGGCTTGAATCCGACGGCAATTCGACGGGCCGGTTGAGCCGCTGGGACGCCCCGGATTTCAGCGCCCGGGCCATACCGATCAGTTGCACCCGAATCAGTCGATGCTCGGCTTTCAAGGACGATTGCAGATGGGCCATGGCATCGGGGTCACTGGCGTCAGGTCGGGTGTTGCCGAGAATTTCCAGGGTGCTGACACACATCCGCAAGTGGCGCTGAATGGCATCGAGTTCAGTCATGGAAATCCGCACTTCCTTGGACACCGACGGCATCAACGAGCGCAGTTGCACCATCACCGTGTTCAGGCGCCCCACGAGTTTATGGTGTTCGTCATCGGTGACCGATTGGCCATTGATGATGCGTCCGTAGATCGTCGCGCAGTCGCGCAAGGCATCGGCCAGGTTGTAGCGCCAGGAATAAACCGCGTAGAGCGGCAAGGCGAAAGAAAATGCCAGGGCCAGGGCGATGCCGATCAGGATGTCCACCCCACGCCACAACCCGTCGGTTATCGGATTGTCGCCATGCCCCGCGACGATAAACACGGTTATCGCCGAGAGCAACGCGGTGTAACCGCCCTTGCCGATGGCGTGGTACGAGAAGAACCCACAGACCACGGCCATCGCGAAATAGGTCAGCCACGGCATCCCGAGCCAGGCCTGTTGCGCCACCAGCAGCAAGCCGACGCCAGCACCGATCAAGGTGCCGATGGCGCGTTCGGCGGCTTTTTTGCCGATGTTGCCGTGATGCTGCAAGCCGCCGATCACCACCAGCATCGTCACCGACGCCCACTCACCGTGGGGCAGATGGATGCCGGTGGTCAGCAGGATCGTTGCCAGCAACCCCAGCGACACGCGCACCGCGTGGATCACCCTGGCGTGGCGATAGCGCCGATACGGGTCCAGCAACGGACGCAGCAGTCGGCGCAGTAGCAGTGGCAGTCGGCTGTCTCTGAATGTGCTCAGGCTCGGTCTCCTCAGAAGATGTAATCGGTGGTCAGGAAACTCGAACTGCGTCCGCTGATGATTTCGCTGATGAGTTCTTTGTTGGTTTCCTGGAACTTGGTCGCCACCAGGGTGCGAATCGAAAACACCCGCAACGCATCATGCACCGACAGCGTGCCTTCGGCGGAGTTCTTGCGTCCGTTGAACGGGAAGGTGTCCGGACCGCGCTGGCACTGGGCGTTGAGGTTGATCCGGCCGACCTGGTTGGCGAAGGTGTCGACCAGCCGGCCGACCGCCACCGGGTTGGTGCCGAAGATACTCAGCTGCTGGCCGAAGTCCGATTCCAGAACGTAATCGATCACTGTGTCCAGATGCCGGTAAGGCACGATCGGCACGACCGGGCCGAACTGTTCTTCCTGATAGACGCGCATCTGCGGCGTCACCGGGTACAGCACGGCAGGGTAGAAGAACGAAGCGCGGGCTTCACCGCCGTTGGGGTTGACCACGGTGGCGCCTTTGCCGACGGCATCCGCCACCAGCGAGTGCAGGTAATCGACCTTGCTTGCTTCTGGCAACGGCGTCAGCGCCACGCCGCTGTCCCACGGCATGCCGGGTTTCAGGCTGGCGAGTTTGGCGTTGAATTTCTCGATGAACGAGTCGACCACGTCTTCATGGACGAAGAGGATTTTCAGCGCGGTGCAGCGCTGACCGTTGAAAGACAAGGAACCGGTGAGCGCTTCGCTGACCGCGTTGTCCAGATCCACCTCAGGCAGCACGATGCCGGGGTTCTTCGCGTCCAGGCCCAACGCCGCACGCAAGCGGTGTGGTTTTGGATGGAGTTTTTTCAGGTCGCTGGCGGCTTTGTTGGTGCCGATAAACGCGAAGATGTCGATCTTGCCGCTGGCCATCAGCGCGCTGACGGTCTCGCGGCCGCTGCCGTAGATCACGTTGATCACCCCGGCCGGGAAGCTGTCGCGGAACGCTTCCAGCAACGGACGAATCAGCAGCACACCGAGCTTGGCCGGTTTGAACACCACGGTGTTGCCCATGATCAGCGCCGGGATCAGCGTGGTGAAGGTTTCGTTCAACGGGTAGTTGTAAGGTCCCATGCACAACGCCACACCCAGCGGGACGCGGCGGATCTGGCCGAGGGTGTCCTGTTCCAGTTCGAAACGGCTGGAGCGACGGTCGAGTTCCTTGAGCGCATTGATGGTGTCGACGATGTAATCGCAGGTGCGGTCGAACTCTTTCTCCGAGTCCTTGAGGTTCTTGCCGATTTCCCACATCAGCAACTTGACCACGGCCTCGCGCTGTTCGCGCATGCGTCCGAGAAAGGTTTCGACGTGCTGGATGCGTTCGGCCACACGCATTGTCGGCCACAGACCTTGGCCCCGGTCATAGGCACGGACGGCGGCGTCGAGGGCGGTCAATGCGGTGTCGGCATCGAGCAGCGGCGTACTGCCGAGGATCACTTGTTCATCGCCATTTTCACCCGTCAGGTACACCGGGCTGCGGACTTGGGCGAGGGGCCCGGACCAGGTTTTCAGCTCGCCGTCGACCAGGTATTCACGCTGTTCGGTCTGGCCATTGAGGCGATATTTTTCCGGGATGTCGCTGGCGTCGGGAAACAGGTTGCCAAGGATGTGTGCTGTGGTCATGTCGCTACCCCGTCTGGATTGGGTGATGCAATTGATGAATCGTTTTAGCAGACCTCGGACTCGCTTGTCATGGCTCATCTTAGGATTCTTTTGGCTTGACGTTGCGGATCGTCATAGCGGCTATAGGGTTACGGGGCTGCGACCTTTTGCCCTGAAAACACACAAGTGCCGATCCTGCGGTTAAACTTCGCGCTCTTTCTGAAGGAGTTCATATGAGTTACTACCAGCCGGGCATTCTCGCCACCCCAGTTCCGCCTCAAGCTCGTCATATGTTCTTCGCACTCGAATCCGCCGCTGCCTTGCCGGCCGCGCTGGAGAATCTTAAAGGCCTGGTGGACGGGAAGTCGGCCGTGGTCGGGTTCGGTGAGTCCCTGGTCAAGGCCCTCAAGGGTCAAATCGAAGGCTTGCGCGCCTTTCCGGCGTTGACCGGTGTCGGCGTCGACAACCCGTCCACCCAGCACGCGCTCTGGTGTTGGTTGCACGGTGTCGACCGTGGCGAATTGCTCAACCGCAGCAATGCCATCGAAGCCGCGCTGGCCCCGGCCCTGCGCCTGGTGCAGATGAACGAAACCTTCCGCCACCTCTCCGGCCACGACCTGACCGGTTACGAAGACGGCACCGAAAACCCTCACGACGAAGCCGCCGTTGCTGCTGCGCTGGTGAGTGACGGCGCTGACGGAATGGTCGGCGGCAGTTTCGCCGCGATCCAGCAGTGGCAGCATGATCTGAAAGGCTTTCACGCGATGCCGTCCCATGAGAAGGACAACATCATGGGCCGTCGTTTGAGCGACAACGAAGAACTCGACGACGCGCCGATCTCCGCTCACGTCAAACGCACCGCCCAGGAGAGCTTCGCCCCCGAGGCTTTCGTGGTGCGCCGCTCCATGCCCTGGATCGAAGGCGATCGCGCCGGCCTGATGTTCCTGGCCTTCGGTTTCTCCCTCGACGCTTTCGAAGCCCAACTGCGCCGCATGAGCGGTCTGGAAGACGGCATCACCGACGGTTTGTATCGCATCAGCCGGCCGATCACCGGCGGCTATTACTGGTGCCCGCCGCTCAAGGACGGTCATCTGGACCTGCGCGCACTGCGCGTCGGCTAAACATCAGGGAGTGACTATGAACGTGGTGCGCTGGGGCATGATCGGGTGTGGCAGCGTCGCTGAACGCAAGAGCGGGCCGGCCTTCTACAAGGCGCCCGGCTCGGCGCTGGTGGCGGTGATGGGCCGGCGTCTGGAAGCGGTGACGGATTACGCGGCGCGCCACGGCATCGCTCGGGTCTACACCGACGTGGAAGCGTTGATCAATGATCCCGAGGTCGACGCGGTGTACATCGCCACGCCACCTGACAGTCATCACGCTTACGCCTTGAGGGTGGCCGCCGCCGGCAAACATTGCTGCGTCGAGAAACCCATGTCGTTGAATGCCGGGCAAAGTCATGAGATGCAAAAGGTCTTTGCCGACGCCGGGCTGCACCTGTTTGTTTCCTACTACCGACGTTCGCTGCCGCGCTTCCAGCAAGTGCGGCAATGGCTGGAGGAAGGGCGGATCGGCGAGGTCCGGCACCTGACCTGGACCCTGACCAAAGCGCCATCTCCGACCGATCTTGGCGGTACAGATAACTGGCGCACCGACCCGGCTATTGCTGGCGGTGGTTATTTCGCCGACCTGGCCAGTCATGGCTTCGACCTGTTCCAGTACCTGCTGGGTGACATCGTCGAAGTCGCCGGGTTTACCGCGCACCAGGCCGGTTTATATGCCGCCGAGGATGCCGTCAGCGCCAGTTGGCGGTTTGCTGGCGGTGCTTTGGGCATGGGCTGCTGGAACTTTGTGGCGGATCGTCGCGAGGACCGGGTCGAACTGATCGGTAGCAAAGGCCGGATCAGCTTTTCCGTATTCGATGAGCATCCGGTTCAGCTTGAAGCCGATGAAACTCTCAGCCTGCACATCGACAATCATGAGCACATCCAGTGGCATCACGTACTGGGTATGAACGCCCATATCCGTGGAGAAGCGCAGCATCCAGCGGTTGCCGAACAGGCGCTGAAAACCGATTGGGTGATGGATCAGATCCTCATGCGCGGCTAACGCTCACTGAATGCCCCGTCGATGTAGCAGCTGTCGAGCAGCGTGAGGCTGCGTTCGGCGCATCTGAAAGTCGAAATCCCTTGCTCCGTTGAAACTCAATCCAAATGGAGAGCGAAGAGGCCGGCATAGCTTGCATCTGCATTGACTGAACGGCCGCCATCGCGAGCAGGCTCGCTCCCACAGGTTTCGTGGTGTAGGCAGGATTTGCGGCTGGCTTCGATCCACTGTGGGAGCGAGGCTCGCGAAGAGGCCGGCCCTGAGTGGAACGGAGCCTCATTCACCCTGTCGGCCTCCGCCGACACCGTAATTTGTGTTTGCCTCGGGTTGTGTGGTCGACCAGCCAGCTGACTGGCGGTCCTTGCCAGAAAAAAGCCAAAAGAGTACAAATGTACTCCATGACGACTTTAACTCCCCGCCGTACCGCCATCCTGACCTTTATCCGCGATCGAATCGCCGAGCAGGGCCAGTCCCCGAGCCTCGCTGAAATCAGCGAGGCGTTCGGTTTCGCCTCCCGCAGCGTGGCGCGCAAGCATGTGCTGGCGCTGACCGAGGCCGGTTTTATCGAGGTCAATGCGCATCAGGCCCGGGGCATTCGTTTGCTCGGGCAACCGGCGCGGCCCGAGTTGCTGGACATTCCGGTACTCGGTCGGGTGGCGGCGGGGGCGCCGATCGGTGCCGATGCCGAGGTTCACAGCCGCTTGCTGCTCGACCCGTCGATCTTCTCGCGGGTGCCGGATTACATGCTGCGGGTCCAGGGTGACTCGATGATCGAGGACGGCATACTCGACGGCGACCTGGTGGGCGTGCACCGCAATCCCGAGGCGGTCAACGGCCAGATCGTCGTTGCGCGACTCGACGGGGAAGTCACCATCAAACGTTTCGAGCGGGTCGGTGAGAGTGTCCGATTGCTGCCACGCAATCCGGCCTACCAGCCGATCATCGTCGAAGCCAGTCAGGACCTGGCCATCGAAGGGGTGTTCTGCGGTCTGGTGAGGCAAGGGTGATGGGCGCCGTCGTTGCGCTGGATACGCTGTTCAATGGCGGCCAGGTCTGGAAGGGCCGGCCTGCGCCACCGGCTGTCAGCCCGCAACCCACCGGGCATGCCGCGCTGGATGCGGCGTTGCCTACGGGGGGGTGGCCGGAAGCGGCGCTGACCGAAATCCTTTTGGCCGGGCAGGGTGTTGGCGAGTTGCAACTGGTGTGGCCAGCGCTGGCGCGGTTGTCCGCCGCGGGCGAGCGCATCGTGCTGGTGGCACCGCCTTACGTGCCCTATCCCCAGGCCTGGCAGAACGCCGGGGTCGATCTGCGTCAGTTGTCGATCATCCAGGCCAGCGAGCGCGATGCCTTGTGGGCAGCGGAACAATGCCTGCGTTCGGGCAGTTGCGGCGCGGTGTTGTGCTGGCCGCACAAGGCCGATGACCGGGCGTTGCGGCGTTTGCAGGTGGCGGCGGAAACCGGCTCGACCCTGGCGTTTGCCTACCGCTCGATCAATGAGGCGATCAACCCTTCGCCCGCGGCGCTGCGCATCGCCATCGATGCCAAACCTGCGCAATTGCGCGTGCTCAAGTGCCGGGGCGGGTTGGCGCGTTCGGCGCCGATTGCCTTCCCCGTGGGACATTGAGGTTGCCATGCGCTGGGTGTGCATTCTCTTCCCGCAATTGGCGCTGGACGCGGTACTGCGTCAGCGCGCCGATCCCGATGAGCCGCTGGCGCTGCTGACCGGCCCGGCCCAGCGTCGGGTGTTGCAAGCGGTCAACGCTTCGGCCCGGGCGCTGGGCTTGCGTCCGGGCCAGTCGATGACCGCCGCCCAGGCCTTGAGCAAAGGGTTTGTCACGGCTGAATACGACGCTGCCGAGATCGAGCACTGGCAGCAGTTTCTGGCCGCCTGGGCTTATCGATTCAGTTCACAAGTCAGCGTGCATTACCCGCGTGCGGTGGTGTTTGAAATCGAGTCCAGCCTGGGGTTGTTCGGCGCCTGGCCGCAATTCGAGGCGCGGTTGCGCGCCGAACTCGGCGAGTTGGGGTTTCGCCATCGGATTGTTGCCGCGCCCAACCCGGTGGCGGCACGGGTGCTGGCCAACGCTTATGACGGTCTGGTGGTGCCCGACGATCAAGCCTTGCAACATCACCTAGGGCAGTTGCCCATCGACCGGATCGGGCTGGAAACCAGCGTTGCCAGCGCATTGTCGCGCATGGGGTTGCGCACCTTGAGCCAGGTTCAGGCGTTGCCTCGCCATAGTCTGGCCCGGCGTTTCGAGGCCCAAGTGCTCAAGCATCTGGACGCCTTGCTCGGGTTACGGCGGCTGGCGCTGGCGTTCTACTTGCCGCCGGACCGGTTCGATGTGCGCATCGAGCTCAACTTCGACGTGCAGTCCCATCAGGCGCTGCTGTTTCCGTTACGCCGGCTGACCGGTGACCTGTCAGCGTTTCTTTGCGGTCGGGACAGCGGCGTGCAGCGTTTCGACCTGCACCTGGAGCACGCCGGCTTGCCGGACACCGTCATCAAGGTCGGCCTGCTCAGCGCCGAACGTGATCCGGCGATGCTCTTTGAACTGGCCCGGGGTCGGTTGGAGCACGTCCAGGTCGAGGCCCCGGTGCGCGGTTTTCGCCTGCGCGCCGAAGACTTGCCGGCCTTCGTTCCCCAGTATCAGGAACTGTTCGACGACCGCCCGCAGCAGTCCTTGCCCTGGGAGCAACTGCGCGAACGCTTGCGTGCGCGGTTGGGGGATGACGCGGTGCAGGGCTTGCGGTTCCAGGCCGATCACCGGCCGGAATGCGCGTGGCAGGCCAGTGTCGACAGTCAGCGCTGTGCAGGGCTGCCTGCGGTGCAACGTCCGGGTTGGCTGCTGACTGAACCGCTGGCGGTGCACGAAGGTTCGGCGCGCATCCTGATGGGCCCGGAACGCATCGAGTCCGGTTGGTGGGACGGCGCTGATGTGCGCCGCGATTACTTCCTGATCGAAACCCGTTCCGGCCAGCAGGGCTGGGCCTATCGTGCGGTCGGCGAGGACGGCCCGTTGTGGCTGCAAGGCTGGTTCGCATGAGTGTCGACTATGCCGAGCTGCACTGCCTGTCGAACTTCAGTTTCCAGCGCGGTGCTTCCAGTGCCCTCGAACTCTTTCAGCGGGCGAAAAAGCAGGGCTATCAGGCCTTGGCGATCACCGATGAATGCACGCTGGCCGGTATCGTCCGCGCCTGGCAAGCGGCCAAAGCCGTGGAGCTGCCGCTGATTATCGGCAGCGAAATGCGCATCGAGAACGGTCCGAAACTGGTGTTGCTGGTGGAAAACCTCGAGGGTTACCAGACCCTGTGCCGACTGATTACCCGAGCGCGGCGCCGCACGCAGAAAGGCCAGTATCAAGTGCTGCGCGAGGACTTCAGTGAACCTTTACCGGGGCTGTTGGCGTTGTGGGTGCCGGACGCGGTCGATGACGTCGAACAGGGCCACTGGCTGAAACAGACCTTCGTCGATTGCCTGTGGCTGGCCGTCCAGCTACATCGCGGCCAGGACGATACCCGACGGTTGGCTGCGCTGCTGACTCTGGCGGGCGAACTGCGAATTCCGGCAGTGGCCAGCGGTGATGTGCACATGCACGCTCGTGGGCGACGCGCTTTGCAGGACACCATGACAGCGATCCGTCATCACGTGCCGGTGGCGGAGGCCGGGTTGCGTCTTCATCCCAATGGCGAGCGGCATGTGCGCAGTATCGAGGCTCTGCAATCGATCTACCCGCAAACACTGCTCGACGAAACGCTGAACATCGCCCGGCGTTGCACCTTCGACCTCGGTCAGTTGCGTTATCAATATCCCCGGGAGTTGGTCCCTGAAGGCCAGACAGCCACGTCCTGGCTGCGTTATTTGACCGAGGAGGGTATCGCGTGGCGCTGGCCAAAAGGCCCGCAGGCCCAGGTGCTGACGCAGATCGACAAGGAGCTGGAGCTGATCGCCGAGCTGGGCTACGAAAGCTATTTCCTGACAGTTCACGACATTGTGCGATTTGCCCGTGAGCAAAAAATCCTGTGTCAGGGCCGTGGTTCGGCGGCCAACTCGGCGGTGTGCTTTGCCTTGGGCATCACGGAAATCGATCCGGATCGCACCACGCTGTTGTTCGAGCGCTTTCTCTCCAAAGAGCGCAACGAACCGCCGGATATCGACGTCGATTTCGAGCATGAACGCCGCGAAGAAGTCCTGCAGTACGTGTTCCAGCGTTATGGCCGGAGCCGCGCGGCGCTGACGGCGGTGGTCAGCACCTATCATGCGGCCGGCGCGGTACGTGATGTGGCCAAGGCTCTGGGGTTGCCGCCGGATCAGATCAACGCCCTGGCCGATTGCTGTGGCCACTGGAGTGATGAAACACCGCCGGTGGAGCGCCTGCTTGAAGGCGGGTTCGATCCTGAGAGTCCGGTGCTGCGCCGGGTGCTGAGCCTGACGGGGCAGCTGATCGGTTTCCCCCGACACCTGTCCCAGCACCCCGGCGGTTTCGTGATTTCCGAGCAGCCTCTGGACAGCCTGGTCCCGGTGGAAAACGCCGCCATGGCCGAGCGCACCATCATCCAGTGGGACAAGGACGACCTCGATGCCGTCGGGCTGCTCAAGGTCGATATCCTGGCGTTGGGCATGCTCAGTGCGATCCGCCGCTGTTTCGATCTGTTGCGCCGTCATCGCCATCGGGACCTGAGTCTGGCGACGATCCCGGCCGAAGACTCGCAGACCTACGACATGATCGGTCGTGCCGACACCATCGGCGTGTTCCAGATCGAGTCCCGGGCGCAGATGTCGATGTTGCCCAGGCTCAAACCCCGGACCTTCTATGACCTGGTGATCGAGGTGGCGATTGTCCGTCCGGGGCCGATTCAGGGCGGGATGGTGCATCCGTACCTGCGACGCCGAAACAAGGAAGAACCCGAGGTCTATCCGTCCCCGGCACTGGAAACCGTGCTCAAGCGCACGCTGGGCGTGCCGCTGTTCCAGGAGCAGGTGATGCAGATTGCGATTGTCGCCGCCGACTACAGCCCCGGCGAGGCCGATCAGTTGCGCCGCTCCATGGCCGCCTGGAAACGCCACGGCGGGCTGGAGCCGCACAAGGATCGCCTGGCCGCCGGGATGAAGAAAAACGGCTACACGGCCGAGTTTGCCGCGCAGATCTTCGAGCAGATCAAAGGCTTCGGCAGTTATGGTTTTCCCGAGTCCCACGCCGCCAGTTTCGCCTTGTTGACCTACGCCAGTTGCTGGTTGAAATGCCACGAGCCGGCGGCCTTCGCCTGTGCGCTGATCAACAGCTGGCCCATGGGTTTCTACAGCCCGGACCAGATTCTGCAGGACGCGCGCCGGCATCATTTGCAGATTCGCCCGGTGGACGTGCGCGCCAGTGACTGGGATTGCAGCCTCGAACCGATCACCGGTGCCCAGCCGGCGATCCGCATGGGGTTGCGGATGATCAAGGGCTTTCGTGAGGACGATGCCCGGCGCATCGAAACGGCGAGGTCGAAAGGGGCGTTTATCGACATTGCCGACCTCGGCGAACGGGCGCGACTCGATGCCCGCGCCCAGGAGCAACTGGCCGATGCCGGTGCGCTGCGTGGCTTGGCGGGTGACCGCCATCGGGCGCGCTGGGAAGTGGCGGGTGTGCAGAAACAGCTCGGCTTGTTTGCCGGTCTGCCGAGTCAGGAGGAGGGCGCGGTGTCGTTGCCAAAACCCACCGTCGGCGAGGACCTGCTGGCCGATTACAACAGTGTCGGCACCACGCTCGGTCCGCATCCGCTGGCTCTATTGCGGGGTGAATTGAAAGCCCGGCGCTGCCGCAGTTCGAAGGAGCTGCTGGAGGTCGAGCATGGACGACCGGTCAGCGTCGCCGGGCTGGTGACCGGCCGACAACGCCCGGGCACCGCCAGTGGTGTGACCTTTGTCACCCTTGAAGATGAGTTCGGCAACGTCAACGTCATTGTCTGGCGCGACTTGGCCGACCGGCAGCGCCAGGTGTTGGTGGGCTCGCAATTGCTCAAGGTCGACGGGCGCTGGGAAAAGGAAGGCGAAGTGCGGCATTTGATTGCCGGACGGTTGAGCGACCTGAGCCCATTGCTCGACGGCATCAGCGTACGCAGCCGGGATTTCCGCTGAGCCCGACCTGATCGTTCCCACGCTCTGCGTGGTAACGCCTCCCGTGACGCTCTGCGTCACAGCGGACGCGGAGCGTCCGTGGCTGCATTCCCACGCAGAGCGTGGGAACGATCGCGCGAGCCAATGCGTTGATGCCTGAATAATTTAATACTGTCTTCGATAGTGGCACTTTGGCATAATGCCGGCCGCCGACGTCCCGCACGTCGATTGTCGATTTGATTCCCCTCTCGCTTTTTCGCCGCTGCAACCCGCAGTGGCCAGCTATTGCCGTGTCGGGATAAACCGTTTTTCAAAAGGAATGCGCAGTGAGAATGATCTCTCGGATGTTGGTATCGGCGGCAGCGATTGCCCTCTTCGGCGCGATGGCCGGGTGTGCGACCGAAAGCTCGCGCGCCTTGCCGGTAGAAAAGGTCGAAAGCGCAAGCCTCGCTTATGCCGGCGTTCGCGTACCCATGGCGGTCGGCAAGTTCGACAACCGTTCGAGCTACATGCGCGGGATCTTTTCCGACGGTGTGGATCGCCTCGGCGGTCAGGCCAAGACCATCCTGATCACTCACTTGCAGCAAACCAACCGCTTCAGCGTGCTGGATCGCGACAATATGGACGAAATCCAGCAAGAGGCCGCGATCAAGGGCCAGTCCCAGCGCCTCAAGGGGGCTGACTTTGTGGTCACCGGAGATGTCACCGAGTTCGGCCGCAAAGAGACTGGCGATCACCAGTTGTTCGGCATTCTCGGTCGCGGCAAGACCCAGGTGGCCTACGCCAAGGTCAACCTGAACATCGTCAACATCAGCACGTCCGAAGTGGTTTATTCGACTCAGGGCGCGGGCGAATACGCCTTGTCCAACCGCGAAGTCATCGGCTTTGGCGGCACCGCTGCCTACGACTCGACCCTCAACGGCAAAGTGCTCGACCTGGCCATGCGCGAGGCGATCAATCGTCTGGTGGACGGCATGAATGCCGGTGCATGGAAACCGCACAACTGATCGAAGTCGATGACAAGGAGCGGTACAAGCATGTTCAAGATTTATGCGAAATGGGCGCTGATGGCGTCGACCGTGCTGGTCAGTGGCCTGTTGGCCGGCTGCAACAGCGGCCCGAAAACCCTTTACCAGTGGGAAAGCTACCAGCCGGAAGTCTATGAGTACTTCAAGGGTGAAGAACCCAAGGAAGCTCAGGCCGAAGCGCTGGAGCGCGACCTGCAGAAGATCAGGTCCACCGGCAATACTCCGCCGCCTGGCTACCACGCTCACTTGGGGCTGTTGTACCTGAGCATGGGAAAGGATGATCAGATGGTGCAGCAATTCAGAACCGAGAAGACGTTGTTCCCCGAGTCGACGCCGTACATGGACTTTTTGCTTAAAAACGCCAAGACCGGAGACATCCAATGACCGCGCGCTCATTGAAACTGATGGCCGGGCTACTGGCTCTGGCGGTACTCGGCGGTTGCGTCAGCCCCAAGACCGTGGACTATTCGGCCTACAAGCAAAGTCGTCCAAAAACCATTCTGGTGCTGCCGCCGCTGAACAACTCGCCGGACGTCAAGGCGTCCTACAGCCTGTTGTCGCAGGTCACGTACCCATTGGCTGAAGCCGGTTACTACGTGCTACCGATCGCTCTGGTCGATGAGACGTTCCGCCAGAATGGCTTGACCACACCGGCGGATATCCATCAGGCACCGGCCAACAAACTGCAAGAAATCTTCGGTGCCGATGCTGCGCTGTACATCACTGTGACGGACTACGGCACTCGCTACATGATCATCAACAGTGAAACCGTGGTGACGGCCAGCGCGAAACTGGTGGACCTCAAGAGCGGCACCACCCTGTGGACCGGCTCGGCTCGGGCTTCGAGCGAGGAGGGCGGTAACAACGGTGGCGGTGGTTTGGTTGGCATGCTGATTACGGCGGCGGTGAAGCAAGTGATCAACAGTTCCACCGATGCCGGTCACCCGATTGCCGGTGTGACCAGTGCACGGCTGCTATCGGCAGGACAACCGGCAGGGTTGCTGTACGGGCCGCGTTCGCCGAAATACGGCACTGATTGAGATTGTTTTCATGCTCACGGGCCACCCCTCACCCTAACCCTCTCTCCAGGGGGAGAGGGGACTGACCGAGGTGTGTGGCGAAATTCATCGACCTGTTAAATCGGGTCGATTATGGATTCAAAACAAAATACTCAGGTCGCCGTATACCGTGAGATACCCACGACCAGTCCCCTCTCCCTCTGGGAGAGGGTTAGGGTGAGGCGGGATCTACCTGACACAGCACAAGTCTCACTTACTCAGCGGCCAAAACCGCTTGCCACCTCCCGGCGCCTCCGTCCACGCCTGCAACGAGCGTGTCGGCAAATCAAAATAATCGCGTGCGCGCGCATACCCATGCCCCCCATCCGCCCAATCGCATTGAGCCCGAGTTGATCGATATACAAGGTTTTCGGGTCGATCAATTCATCCCGTACATGCGCCATCAACACTTCGCCAAAGATAATCTCCCGTGAGGTCCACATCAAACTCGCGTAAAGCCTGAACAACCCGGTGTTGCTGGACTGGTTCCGCAAGCTGATTTCCCGCGCCTCGCTGTACGCCGCCGCGCTGAATGACGACAGTCACGAAGCCTGCCGCGACGACGAACACCTGCGGCTGATCGAGTTCATCGAGGCGGGAAATCAGAGCGCCGCGATCGAACTGACCTGCATGCATTTGAATGGCATCGAGAAGGCGATTCTCGACGTCGCCGCCACGCTGAAAACCGGCTACCACCCGCTCAAGCACCTGATTGAGGTTTGATGCTCAACACAGTGCTTGTGGCGAGGGGATTTATCCCCGTTCGGCTGCGAAGCAGGCGCAAAACCTGAACGCACGGTCTATTTGATGCACCGCGTCGTCTGAATTCACGACTGCTTCGCAGCCGAACGGGGATAAATCCCCTCGCCACAAGGTAGCTGCTACATGGTTCGTCTGTAGAGCTCCATTGCTGCAAAAGCCTGGATGATGTGAATCAGCTAACCTCTATGAAACCATTGGCGACGGCGAGGCTCGAAACAAACGGGCACGTACCGTCCTCATGCCGTTGCGATCCCTTAAGCCAGTCATCTACAGGGATACAGAATCAGTCGATGCAGTTTTTAGACTATAGCCATGGGTGTGCAGGCTGGAACGGTGAAATGGCCGGGCGCATCCGCGCGTTCGACTGGAGCCTGACTGAGCTTGGGAACATGGACTCCTGGCCCAGAAGCTTGTGCAGCGCGGTGCAGTTGATGCTCGCGTCCCCATTGCCGATGGTGATGCTGTGGGGCCGACCGGGTTACATGATCTATAACGATGCGTACTCCAAATTTGCCGGTGGCCGCCATCCTTACCTGTTGGGTTCTCCGGTGGAGCTGGGCTGGCCGGAAGTCGCCGAATTCAATCGGCATGTGGTCGATACCTGCCTGGCCGGCGGCACCTTGTCCTATCGCAACAAAGTCCTGGAATTACTGCGCGACGGGGTTCCCGAAGATGTCTGGCTGGACCTCTATTACAGCCCGGTGGCGGATGACGACGGGAAACCGGCCGGGGTCATGGCGATGGTGGTCGAGACCACCGAGCATGTGATTTCCGAACGCCGTCGTCAGGCCGCCGAGGACGCCTATCACGCCGACAACGAGCGGGTGCGCCTGGCGCTCAATGCCGGGGCTTTGCTCGGCTCGTTCGTCTGGGACATCAAGGACAATGTGCTCTCCGGTGATGAGCGTTTTGCCCGCACCTTTTCCTACCCGCCGGAGCAAAACCTGGCCGACCTGCCAATGGAGATCGCCGCAGCACGGATCCATCCCGATGACCGCAGTTGGGTGCAGGAGCAGATCGATCAATCCGTGGAAACCGGCGAACCGTTTAACGCCGAGTATCGGGTCCTGCGCCCGGATGGCAGTTATCTGTGGGTGCTGGCGAGTGGTGGCTGCGAGTTCAACGAGCAGGGCGAACCGTTCCGTTTTCCCGGGGTGTTGATCGATATCCACGAACGCAAGAGCGCCGAAGAATCCCTGCTCAAGTTCACCCGCAACCTGGAGCAACGCGTTGCCGACGAAGTCGAAGCGCGACTGGCTGCTGAAGAACAATTGCGTCAATCGCAGAAACTCGAAGCCATCGGCGGCCTCACCGGCGGCGTGGCCCATGACTTCAACAACCTGTTGCAGGTGATCGCCGGCAACCTGCACTTGCTGGCGCGGCATGAACCGGACAACGCCAATGTGCAGCGCCGGGTCAGCGCTTCGATTGCCGCGGTCGAACGTGGCGCCAAACTGTCTTCGCAATTGCTCGCGTTCGCCCGTCGTCAGCCCTTGTCGCCAGCGGTCTGCGATCTGCGGCAGGTCTTCGATGGGCTCGGGGAATTGTTGCAGCGGGCGCTGGGGGAAACCATCCAGATCAATGTCAGCGCGGCTGAAGCCCTTTGGCACATCTACGTGGACCGCAATCAACTGGAAAATGCCATCCTCAATCTGGCGATCAATGCCCGTGACGCTATGAACGGCGAGGGGACCATTGACCTGAGCGCCGAGAACATTGCCCTTGATAGCAAGTTTTGTGCAGGCAAGGGCATCGTCGCCGGTGACTATGTCTGTGTAGCGGTGGCTGACAAGGGTATCGGCATGTCGCCGCAAGTACTCGCCCAGGCTTTCGAGCCGTTTTTTACCACCAAGGCCGATGGCCAGGGCACGGGGCTGGGCCTGAGCATGGTGTTCGGTTTCGTCAAGCAGAGTGGCGGGCATATCGAGATTTCCAGTGTGGTCGGGCAGGGCACGCGGGTGCAGCTGTATTTCCCTCGCAGCCTGCGCCCGATGCTCAACGAAACGACACGTCATGACCCGCAACAGCGAGGCGGACACGAAACCATTCTGGTGGTCGAGGACAACGAGGCGGTGCGCAGCTCAGCGGTGGAGTTGCTGAGTGAAGAAGGTTATCGAGTGCTGACGGCGGCCAACGGTGACGTCGCGATGCAGATGTTGCTGGAGGGCGCCGTGGTAGACCTGATTTTCACCGACGTGGTCATGCCCGGCCTGATCAAAAGCGCGGACCTGGCCGCCTGGGCCAAGGTGCAGACGCCGCCGGTGGCCGTGCTGTTCACCTCGGGCCACACCCGTGACATTATCTCGCGCAATCACCAGCTCAGCCCTGATACTTATTTACTGAGCAAACCCTATGGTCCCCAGGCGCTGACCCATATGGTGCGCACCGTTCTCAACGGCTGAACGATCAACCCCTGTAGGAGCCGAGCTTGCTCGCGATGGCGGTGCGTCAGACACACCGCTATCGCGAGCAAGCTCAGCTCCTACAGGTGAACCGCATTTCTTTGAACCTTCCAATCAAGGCTGCTCATGACTTCCAATCCCCCCTCCGGCATGGTCAGGGTGCGCGGCGCCCGGGAACACAATCTCAAAAACGTCGATGTCGATATCCCCCGGGATGCCCTGGTGGTGTTCACTGGCGTGTCCGGTTCGGGGAAATCGTCGTTGGCGTTCTCGACCCTCTACGCCGAAGCGCAACGCCGCTATTTCGAGTCCGTGGCGCCTTATGCGCGGCGTCTGATCGATCAGGTCGGCGTGCCGGACGTCGACTCCATCGAAGGCTTGCCACCGGCGGTGGCGCTCCAGCAACAACGGGGCACACCAAGCACGCGCTCTTCGGTGGGCAGCGTGACGACGTTGTCGAGCCTGATCCGCATGCTGTACTCCCGGGCCGGCAGTTATCCATCGGGGCAACCGATGCTCTATGCGGAAGACTTTTCGCCCAACACGCCCCAGGGCGCGTGCCCCGAATGTCATGGGTTGGGGCGGGTGTATGAAGTCACCGAAGCGTTGATGGTACCGGACCCGAGCCTGACCATTCGCCAGCGCGCGGTCGCCTCCTGGCCCACCGCCTGGCAGGGACAGAACCTGCGCGACATTCTGGTGACGATGGGTTACGACGTCGATAAACCCTGGCGCGATCTGCCGAAAAAACTGCGCGACTGGATTCTCTTCACCGAAGAAACCCCCACGGTGCCGGTGTATGCCGGGCTCACCCCCGAAGAAACCAGAGTCGCGCTCAAGCGCAACATGGAACCGAGTTACCAGGGCACGTTCACCGGCGCCCGGCGCTATATCCTGCACACCTTCAGCCATTCCCAAAGCGCGCTGATGAAGAAGCGCGTCTCGCAATTCATGCTCGGCAGCCCGTGCCCGTTGTGCGACGGCAAACGGCTCAAGCGCGAGGCGTTGTCGGTAACCTTTGCCGGTTACGATATCGGCGAACTGTCGCAGATGCCGTTGCTGCAAGTGGCCGAAGTCTTGAAACCAGTCGCCGCTCACAGCTACCTCGAACAGGCCGAGGCGGCGGGTGAGGTATTGACACACGACCAGACCCGCGAAGCCCGCGAGCAACGAGTGGCCCACGGTGCCAGTGGTCACGCCAACGCGCCGGATGTACGCCACACACCGAACCTGTCGGTGGAGAAACGCTTGGCCGCGCAACGGATAGCTCAGGATTTGTTGGAGCGGGTCAGTACGTTGACCGATCTGGGGCTCGGTTACCTGGCGCTGGAACGCAGCACGCCGACGCTGTCGTCCGGCGAGTTGCAGCGTCTGCGCCTGGCGACGCAATTGGGTTCGCAGTTGTTCGGGGTGATTTACGTGCTGGATGAACCGTCGGCCGGCCTGCACCCGGCGGATGGCGAAGCGCTGTTCGAAGCCCTGCAACGCTTGAAAATTGCCGGCAACACCCTGTTTGTGGTCGAGCATGATCTGGAAACCATGCGCCGCGCCGATTGGTTGATCGACGTAGGCCCGGCGGCCGGCGAGCAGGGTGGCCGAATTCTGTACAGCGGGCCACCGCCAGGGCTGGCCGAGATAACGAACTCGCAGACGCGTGCTTATCTGTTCGCCGAGCAGGTCACCCAATCGCGTGTCAGCCGAAAGCCGACCGATTGGTTGCGGCTCGAAGGCATCACCCGCAACAACCTGAACAACCTCAGTGCCGAGTTTCCACTGGGCTGTTTCACCTCGGTGACCGGTGTCTCGGGCTCCGGTAAATCCAGCCTGGTCAGTCAGGCGTTGCTCGAGCTGATAGGCGCCCATCTAGGGCGGGCGGTGAGTGATAGCGAGCCCGAGGAGTTGAGCCTTGAGGACGACGCACCGCAGGTCAGCGGCGGTCAGGTCACGGCGGGGCTGGCGTCGATCAAGCGCCTGGTGCAAGTCGATCAGAAACCCATCGGCCGCACACCGCGCTCGAACCTGGCGACCTACACCGGGCTCTTCGACAACGTACGCAAACTGTACGCCGCCACGCCTGAAGCCCGGGCCGAGGGTTACGACGCGGGCCAGTTTTCCTTCAACGTCGCCAAGGGCCGTTGCCCGACGTGCGAAGGTGAAGGCTTTGTCAGCGTCGAGTTGCTGTTCATGCCCAGCGTCTATGCACCGTGCTCGACCTGCCACGGCGCGCGCTACAACCCCGAGACGCTGGCAATCATCTGGCAAGGGTTGAACATCGCCCAGGTGCTGCAACTGACGGTGGACGAGGCGGTCACGGTGTTTGCCGAGCAACCGGGTATTCGCCGCTCGCTGGAGGTGCTGCGCGATATCGGCCTGGGTTACCTGCGCCTCGGCCAGCCGGCGACCGAGCTGTCGGGCGGTGAAGCCCAGCGGATCAAACTGGCCACCGAACTGCAACGCAACCAGCGCGGGGCAACCCTGTATGTGCTCGACGAGTCCACCACCGGTTTGCACCCAAGGGATGTCGATCGCTTGCTCGAACAGCTGAATACGCTGGTGACGGCGGGGCATACGGTGATCGTCGTCGAACATGAAATGCGCGTGGTGGCGCAGAGTGACTGGGTGATCGACATCGGCCCGGGGGCGGGGGATCAGGGCGGGAAGATTGTTATTGCAGGCACACCGCAGAAAGTGGCTAAAAGCAAAAAGAGCCGGACGGCGCCGTTTTTGGCCAGAGTTCTTGGCACGGCTTGAATTCGTGGTGTTCTTGCGGTCCTCATCGCGGGCAAGCCCGCTCCCACAGGATTTGTGAACGACTCAGTTCCTGTGGGAGCGGGCTTGCCCGCGATGGCAATTTGTCAGGCCGGTCTAAAGTTCGCCGCACCTTGTCCTTAAAATACAAAACGCCCGATGCGGTGCATCGGGCGCTGAGGTGAAACAGGTGTAAACCTGTTTCAGGACTGGACAGCTTCATTTGTCTGGATGAGCCGCCTGGAGTTTTTTCGCCATATCCAGATGCTTCTCCAGCGTCGGCAGCATTTTTTGCGCGAAACCTTTCAGCTCCGTGGCGCCTTTGCTTCTGTCGTCCGTCACGGTGTTGGCTTCTTTCTTGAACAGCTCAATGGTGTCTTCATGGGCCTTTACCTGATTGTTGGCGTAGGCCGCATCGAAAGATTCATCGCGCAAGTCGAGGATTTTCTCTTTCGCTTGTTTGACCAGCGTCGTGCTGTCCGGCACCTTGATGTCATGCTTTTTCGCCAGCGCCGCCAGTTCATCGTTGGCCTTGGAATGGTCGGTGATCATCATGTTGGCGAATGCCTTGATGTCCGCCGATGAGCTTTTTTCCAGGGCCAATCGGCTCGTTTCGACTTCCGCGATACCACCCGCGGCCGCGTTGTCGACGAAGTCTTTGGAAGTGGCAGCGAGCGCCGTGCCCATGCTGGTGCTCAAGGCAATAGCCAAACTGAGGTGGCGCAGGGTAAATCCGTCCATTGGTTATTCTCCACACAGGTTTTCATGGGCGATCGAGTGATCGTTAACGTGTGGATGCCGACGAGCGGGCAAAGGTTTTATTGCGTTTGCGCCAGGGCGACGAACGGGCACCGCTGGTCTGATAGGCGGTCGACAGAAGGGGCTAACCGAGGCCATTCTGGTACTTGGTGAACGCCATTGATCGCGTTTGCCTCCGATCAACAAACGGAGGTGTTCCATGCCGGTGCCACACGACCTTTATCAGGATCTCAAACTTTCAAAGGAAGATATCCAGCAAAAACGCACCAAGGATCCATTACTGGATTCACTGATCAACAAGTATTCACAGGCGGATGCGGAGGTCGTAAAAGCTGAATCCGCAAAATCGGATGCGCCCAGCGATGACGCATTGAAGAAACTCAAGGAGAAGCGTGTGCAGGTTAAGCAAAAGATCGTTGATCGGCTCCAGACGCCGTCCTGACGCGCCCATCTGGTCACCGACGATCGGTGACTGAAAAATTGGAACGGTGATAAATACCGGCACCTCGAATGTTCAGAGTCCGAATTGACGGCTCCATGCGAGGTGCCCCATGAATCCAAAATTCCCCAGCGAAGAGCAGGGCGGCTACGATCCCATCCCAACGCATCCCGAACCCCTGAGTCCAGGACGCACCACCCTCAATCCCGAAGATGAGCCGGGCATCGACGAACTGCCCGACAATGAAGGCGTGCGCCCGCTGGACGAGGATGAAACCACCGGCATGGACCCGGAAAGGGTGCGTGAGGAAACGGATAATGCGGTGCGCGACAGAGAGATGGATCCGCGTTGATCACAATCAATGTGGGAGCGGGCTTGCTCGCGAAAGCGATCTTCCAGTCGATAAAGAGGTCGCCTGACTCTCCGCTTTCGCGAGCAAGCCCGCTCCCACATTTGATTTGCGTTACTTTTGCAGCGCAGTGCTCAACGGTAACCGCGCCATGTGTCTGGCCTTCAACGATCCGAAATACAACCAATCCCCATACTCGCGAACGGTGGTGATCGGCGAATAGTTGTCGCTGCTACCGTCCTGCAAGTTGGCGATCACTTTGCCGTCCAGATCCAGGCCCAGCGCGAAGGCGCGTTTCTCCACCGGTTTAGGCAGGAAAGTCATGGCCCGCACGATCATCTTGCGCACGAAGGGATGCGACGCGGTGGCATCGAGCAATGCGTTGCGCGGTGCATAGAGCGCCACCCAGAAGCGGTCGTGGCCATTGAACGCGAGGTTGTCCGGCAACCCTGGCAAGTTGTCGATGAATAGATCACGGGTGCCGGCTTTCGGCCCGCTCAGCCAGTAGCGACTGATGCGATAGGCTCCCGTTTCGTTGACCAACACAAAGGCATCGTCTGGGCCCAGGGTCACGCCGTTGGCGAATTCCAGCTTATCCAGCAGGACCTCGGTCTTGCCGGTCTGGAAGTCATAACGCAGCAAGCGGCCATCGCCGCCGTGCTCGATAATCGCGTCGCCGTCACTGCCGTAGCCAAAGCGGCTGGAGGCATCACTGAAATAGGCGTAGTGCCCGGATTTGTCGATCGCCACGTCGTCGGTGAAACCGAAGGGCACGCCGTTGGCCGCCGTAGTCAATGGAATCAACCGGCCCTGGGCATCCAGTGACAGCAAGCCCTTGACCCCGTCGGCAATCACCAGCAGACCGTTGGGATGACGGGCCAGGCCCAAGGGTCTGCCGCCCGTATCAGCCAGAACCTTGGTGACTTTGCCGTCGAGGCTGGTACGGATCAATCGGCCGTCATGCAAACCCGTGATGAGCACGTTTTCCTCCAGCAGCAACGCTTCCGGGCCGTCGATATCAGCGGCGCCGACGCGCTCCATGCCTTTGAGGCGCTGATTGTCGGCGTAGAGGCCGCTGGTGAGGGAGGGCGCCGGTGACGGTGTCCAGGCCACCGGTTGAACCTTGGTCGGCATCAGCAGCAGAAAGGCGCCGATGGCAACGACCACCAGCAACACCACATGGCGAAACTTGACGGTTCGACTCACACGCTGACTCCTGCCGGGGCCCATTGTTTTTGCGCCATTTCGCGCAATGCCAGCATCGACGCTGCCGACTCACGATCGATGCGGCGCCTGAGCAGCAGTCGATTGGCAATGCGCATCGCCAGGCCGCTGAACCGATACTCCAGGGTGCGGACAAAGCGTGTGCCATCGCCCTGGGCCTCGCACTCGTAAGTCACCACCAAAGACAACCCGTGATCGTCATGGGCCCAGGCACTCCAGCGGCGTCCTGGCAGGTATTCGTTAACCTCCCAGTGCAAGTGTCCCTCACGCCCGCCCGCCTTGATGTCTTCCTCGAACCGCCCCCCGGCATGCAGCGGACCGCTCTGGCCATCGACCTTGAGGGACGAAGGATGCCACTCCGGCCAACGGGTCACGGTGCTGGCATAGGCGAGTACGTCAATCGGGTCTCCAGCAATGTCGATCTGATGCTGCATGCAGGTCATGGGCGTTCTCGTCGGGTGCAGATCGATCGGCTCGGGTTCCCAATAGAGGGTGCCGAACAGGTAGTCCATCAGCGGAAAAACGATATTGAAATTGCGTTCCTGCATCAGCTCACGACGGTGATGCAGCTCATGCAGGCGGCGCATCTGGCGGATCCACGGCAACCGTGTGACGGGGTTCTCGGGTGGCAGGTGCTCGCAGGCATGGAACACTTCATAGGTCAGGTAGCCGAGGACCAGGCAGCCGCCGAACAGCCCGGCGACGTTGGCATCGAACTGCTCAAGCAACCACCAGACGGGCAGGGTGATGACGACCGTGTGCAACACGATCAGCCAGGCTGGAAACAGAATCACCCGCCAGTCCCTGGCAGTGTCGTAGCTCATGTGGCCGGGGGCGAAAAAGCTGTGATGGTCGCCGGCATGGCGGGCGTAGAACATCCGCGCGAAGTTTTTTTTATGATGCCCCAAGTGCCGATGGACCCTGTACACGCCGAAGTTGAAAAACAACAACGTCAACGGCACCGCCAGCCATTCCAGTGGCTGTACCCGGTGCACGGTGCTCCAGAATCCGCCGATGGCCAGCACCCCGAATAGCAGCACAAAAGCGCCGTGCAGCCATGGGTTGTAGAGCGGATGAATAGCAGCGCGGTAGCGGGCGCGGAAAGCTTCGGTGGTCTGCCTCACTGCAATCACCTGTCGTTATTGTTATCTCCAGCAGATTAGACGATCCCGGCGTTTTGGCTGGCCCAACCTTGAGGACGCAACTGCCATGCTTCGGTGCAAACCGGGCTCAGGTCAGCGGGTTCCAGCGTTGCGACCAGTCATCGTCGGATTTGATCACTTCGCGCAGCAGGTCGAAGGCGTGTTGCAGGGTCGCCGAATCGCGGTCTCGGGAGTAAACCAGATAGGTCGGGTAGCTGAATTCGGGGGCTTTGGGCACTTGCTCCAGCACACCGCTTTGCAGATAGCTCTGAACCACCCGGGTACGGAAGTAGCCACTGCCGCCGTTTTCCAGAATGTACTGCAAGCCCAGTGGGCCGAGGTTGAAGCTCAACGCGGCTTTGGCTTTTTCCGGCAGGGCCGCATCGTGCTGACGGCGGAAGTCCGGGCCCCAGTCGATATACACGTAGGGATCGGGTCGTGCGGCCAGGCGGATGAGGACCAGTTTTTCTTCTAGCACCTGTTCGACTTGCAGGCGTGGCCAATACTCGGGCTGGTAAACCAGCGCCGCATCCAGAACCCCCAGTTCCAGTTGGCGCAGCAGGTTTTCGCCGTCACGGATTTCCATGCGCAGGGCGTGGCTGGGAATCTTCTCGCGCAGCGCGCCGGCCCAGCTGAGCATCAGCGGGTTGCACAGACTGACCTCGCCACCGATGTGCAATACGTCGCGATAACCCTCGGGCAACGGCAAGTCCCGGCGCGCCGCTTCCCAGGTTTCGACCAGTTGATTGGCGTAGACCACGAAGGCTTCACCGTTCGGCGTCAGGCGCGCACCGGCGCGGTTGCGTACGAACAACGTACTTCCTAGCTGGCTTTCGAGTTTCTGTACCCGCGCAGTGATCGCGGTCTGGGTAACGTGGAGTTTTTCAGCCGCCGCGGCAAGGCTGCCGTGGCGGACGATTTCCAGAAAGGTGCGGGCTAGATCGATGTCCATGGGGTGGCCGGTGCGGGAGGTGCGCCATTGTAAGAGCACCGCTCACCTGTGGCGAGGGAGCTTGCTCCCGCTGGGGCGCGAAGCGGCCCCAAAACCTGTCGCCGCGATTTTCCAGATACGCTCCCGTCGGATAGTTTACGGCTGCTGCGCATCCGAACGGGAGCAAGCTCCCTCGCCACAGTTTCCCCTTTCACTTGGCTATTCGTTCAAAACGCGAAACACGAACAACCAAAGGCCCCCCAGAAACCGGCGAAATCACTGACCGGCGCCGAGGACAACCGTGCCCGTTCATGGCTATGGGCATGCACCGCGCAAGCCCCGACACATTGATGAACCTGCGCCGTCAGCGGCGCCAGGGGTTTCCAATGGCCCGGTACTTTGGCAACGGGCGACCACTCAGGCACCACCGGGACGGGAGGCGGCCCGAGTTTTTCAAACTCGACGCTGCCGTAGACGATTTTGCCGTCAACGATGGTCAGTACCGATTCGATCCATTTGACTGCTTCATCCTCGATGTGGAAATAGTCCGCCGACAACGCAATCAAGTCGGCCAGTTGCCCGACCTTGATCTGGCCTTTTTTGCCTTGCTCGGAGGAAAACCAGGCGCTGCCATGGGTAAAGAGTTCCAGCGCGGTATCGCGGCTCAAACCTTGCGGGTACAGCGCCAGACCACCGACGGTGCGACCGCTGATCAGCCAGTACAGCGAAGTCCAGGGGTTGTAACTGGAGACGCGCGTGGCATCGGTGCCGGCGCCGACCGGAATGCCTTCGGCCAGCATGCGAGCGATGGGCGGCGTGGCTTCGGCAGCCTTGGCGCCGTAACGGTCGACGAAGTATTCGCCCTGGAAGGCCATGCGGTCCTGGATCGCGATGCCGCCACCCAAGGCTTTGACCCGTTCGATGTTCTGCGGGGTGATGGTTTCGGCGTGGTCGAAGAACCATGGCAAACCGTCGAACGGAATGTCGCGGTTAACCTTCTCGAACACGTCGAGCATGCGGCTGATGGATTCGTTGTACGTGGCGTGCAAACGGAACGGCCAGCGCTGTTCCACCAGATGGCGCACCACCGGTTCCAGCTCCTGCTCCATGGTTTGCGGCAGGTCGGGGCGGGGTTCGAGAAAGTCCTCGAAGTCGGCCGCCGAGAACACCAGCATTTCCCCGGCACCGTTGTGCCGTAGAAAATCGTCGCCCTGACCGTAGTGGGAGGTGCTGGTCCAGTTCTTGAAGTCGGTCAGCTCTTCCTTGGGTTTCTGGGTGAACAGGTTGTAGGCAATGCGCACCGTGAGTTGCTGGTCTTTGGCCAGTTGTTGGATGACTTGATAGTCGTCCGGATAATTCTGATAACCACCGCCGGCATCGATGGCGCTGGTGACACCCAGGCGATTGAGTTCACGCATGAATTGGCGGGTGGAGTTGACCTGGTATTCCAGCGGCAACTTTGGCCCCTTGGCCAGGGTCGAGTAGAGAATCATCGCGTTGGGGCGGGCGATCAGCATGCCCGTCGGGTCGCCATTGGCATCGCGCTGGATCTCACCACCCGGCGGATTTGGCGTATCGCGGGTATAGCCGACCACCTTCAACGCGGCGCGGTTGAGCAGGGCGCGGTCGTAGAGGTGCAGGACGAACACCGGGGTATCCGGCGCGGCCTTGTTCAGTTCATCAATCGTCGGCAGGCGTTTTTCGGCGAACTGGAACTCGGTCCAGCCTCCGACCACCCGCACCCATTGCGGCGTGGGTGTGCGGTCGGCCTGATCCTTGAGCATGCGCAGCGCGTCGACCAGTGAAGGGACGCCTTCCCAGCGCAGTTCGAGGTTGTAGTTGAGGCCACCACGGATCAGGTGCAAGTGTGAGTCGTTGAGACCGGGAATCACCGTGCGACCGTGCAGGTCGATAATTTGTGTGCCGGGACCTTGCAGGGCCATGGCTTGAGCATCGCTGCCGACCACCACGAAGCGTCCGTCCTTGATCGCGACGGCGCTGGCCTGAGGTTTTTTGCGGTCGACGGTGTGCAGGCGTCCGTTGTACAGAATGAGGTCGGCGGGGGCGTCGGGCATGGTTTTACTCCCTGCGATTAGCGGGCTGATCCAGGCACCGACGGCGCCTGCCGAAAGGCCTTGCAGTACACGGCGGCGGTTAAATCCGTCGTGGTCGTCAGGTGGGCTCATGGGCAGTGCTCCGCGCAAAGGTTCTTGATAAAGAAAGCGAGGGCAAACAGCCGATGTCTGACGCATGCGGCCAGAAGGAATATAGACGGCAAATCCGCAGGTAGCCGTTTTCCGATGGCGAAAAACGACGAATCCCGCCTCGAGGGGCGGGATTCGTTTGCAGCCAGGCGTGCTCCCGAAGGTCGGGAGCGGCGCGCTTAGGCCGGGAACAGCTCGGACAGTTTCATGGCCAGCATCATGTCGCCTTCGGCGCGCAGTTTGCCGCCCATGAAGGCTTGCATGCCGTCGGTTTCGCCGCTGACGATGCCATCCAGGGTTTCGCCGTCCATCACCAGCGTCACCTGGGCGTCCGGGTTCTCGCCTTCCTGGAGCTCGCAGGTGCTGTCCTTGACGATCAGCGAGAAGTTTTTGGTGTCGTCGATGCGGAAACCGAATACCAGGTCCAGACCGGCAGCAGCGGCTGGGTTGAACTTGGCTTTCATTGCTTGTACGGCATCAGCTACGGAGGTCATGGTTCGATCCTTTCTTGGGTAATTAGAGCTGGGTGAATACAGCCAGGGTCACAAGGGTCCGGACTCAGCGAAACGTGATGAGTTCCGGGGTCTTCAACAGCTGCAAATGCGCATGACTGTTGAAAGAAGACAGAGCCACCTCGCGACCGCGAAACTTCAGCAGGTTGAGCGAGGTATTGACGATTTGCCAGTTCAGTTCAAACGCCTGCTTTGCCGGCATTTGCGTAATGAGATGGAGCAGCGCCGTGATAGTGCCGCCGGAGGTGAACACGGCGATTTTCTGGGAATTGTCGGCGCTTTCGAGGATTCGCTGCAGACCGGCTTGCACCCGTTCGACAAACCCCAGCCAGCTTTCCAGGCCCGGTGTGTCATAGGTGCCGGCGAGCCAGCGTTCGATAATCAGGGCGAAGATGCGCTGGAACTCGCCGCGGTTTTGCGCGGCATTGCGCAGGATGTGCAGCGCTTCGGGTTCGTCCGGTAACATGGCTGGCAACAGCGCGCGGATCACCGCGTCGGCGTCGAACTCATTGAAAGCGGAATCGATTTCCAGGACGGGAACCGGCAGGCCTGCCGCCGCGAACTGTTCCAGCGCGCTGTTGGCCGTGTGCTGCTGGCGGCGCAGGTCGCCCGAGAGGCAGCGATCGAAGCGGATGCCCAGCGCGGCGAGGTGTTGGCCGAGGACTTCTGCCTGGCGAACACCGGTCGGCGACAGGACGTCATAGTCGTCTGCACCAAAGGAGGCCTGGCCATGTCGAATCAAATAGATACTGCCCACGTCCGCGTCATCCCGGTACGTTGAAGGTTCGGCGAGGTTATGAGGATGACGGTGAGCTGTCAATGAAAAAACATACGCTTGTTTGAAATGCCCGTTACAGGGCTGTTGCCAGAGGTTTCACGGCTGGCCGCCGGGGCGGCGCATGGGTATGCTGGAGGCATCCCGCGCGCGTTTATGCAGCGCATCGTATTAAAGGAGTCCCTGTGGAGTTTTTTGCCGAGTACGCAGTTTTTCTGGCTAAGACCGTGACACTGGTGATCGCCATTCTGGTGGTCCTGGCCAGTTTCGCGGCGTTGCGCAGCAAAGGTCGACGCAAGTCGGTCGGCCAGTTGCAAGTCAGCAAACTCAATGATTTCTACAAAGGGCTGCGCGAACGCCTGGAGCAAACCTTGCTCGACAAGGACCAGCTCAAGGCCTTGCGCAAGGTCGAGGCTAAATCCGAGAAAAAGCAAAAGAAGAAAACCGAGGCCAAGCCACGGGTGTTTGTGCTCGATTTCGACGGCGACATCAAGGCGTCGGCCACTGAAAGCCTGCGCCATGAAATCACTGCGCTGCTGACCCTCGCCACGCCCAAGGATGAAGTGGTGCTGCGTCTGGAAAGCGGCGGCGGCATGGTTCATAGCTACGGCCTGGCGTCCTCGCAACTGGCGCGTATCCGTGATGCCGGTGTGCCGTTGACCGTGTGCATTGACAAGGTCGCGGCCAGCGGCGGCTACATGATGGCGTGCATCGGCGAGAAGATCATCAGCGCGCCGTTCGCGATCCTTGGCTCGATCGGTGTCGTGGCGCAGTTGCCTAACGTCAACCGCCTGCTGAAAAAGCACGACATCGACTTCGAAGTGCTGACTGCGGGCGAGTACAAGCGCACCCTGACGGTGTTTGGCGAAAACACCGAGAAGGGCCGCGAGAAGTTCCAGGAAGACCTGGACATCACTCACCAGTTGTTCAAGAACTTCGTTTCGCGCTATCGCCCGCAACTGGCCATCGACGAAGTGGCCACCGGCGAAATCTGGCTCGGTATTGCTGCACTGGACAAACAATTGGTGGACGAACTCAAGACCAGCGATGAATACCTTGCCGAACGAGCGAAGAAGTCCGAGCTGTACCACTTGCACTACGCCGAACGCAAAAGCCTGCAGGAGCGCATCGGCATGGCGGCCAGTGGCTCGGTCGATCGTGTGCTGCTGAGCTGGTGGAGCCGGTTGACCCAGCAACGCTTCTGGTAATACTCGACAAGCATCATCGATAAAAAATGAAACCGTGGATTCTTCCCCGGTTTCATTTTTTTTGGGCGGGGTTCAAGTCCATCCATTTTCCTTACGGTGTTTGAGAATTTTCCTGAGCTCTGTGTCGATCGCTCCCGCTTCCGGTTGATCCGTGGTCAGTTAGGCTGGTGTTCCTGAAATGCTTGCAATGGAATGCACCATGATCGACCACCCTAAAAAAGCCGACGATGTACCGGCCTCTACCGGCATGCCCCAAGTGCTGAAGTCCGCCATGGATGCTGCGCTGCCACTAACTCCCAGTCAGTTTGGCGAACACCTGATCAAAGAAAAGTGGGGTCATGATATTGATCCCGCCACCGCACAGCTGGTGACCCTCGATTACGACTACAAGGGGCATCCCGCGCAGAACGGCATCCACCAGGGACGGGTGGCGAGTGCCATGTCGCTGGTGCAGGTGCTGATTTCCAACTATCAAACCGTGGGTGACGGGCGCTTCGGTGAAACAGCGTTTGGGTTGTATACGCCGCCTGACATCGGGCCATCCATACAGGTCGTGGAACACGTCGATGAGTTTGCCGATAGTGGCGACGGCAACCACGACAGTTATGAAGGCCTCTATCGCCGAGACGCCGGGCAAATCTTCGGGCCAGCCAACCAGATCGCCGTGCGACCGGCGGACTTCAAAAAGTGGGTCTGGGAGCTGGCTCTCAAGGATCTGTATCAGGCCTATCTTGATCAAGCCTGGCCATCGGACGAAATCATCGTCGCACCTGCCCCCCACGCACTGAAAACCTCGGTCAAAGCCGCCTTCGTCATGGCCGCTTTATTGCAGCGGGGTGAGAGCAGTCTGGACCCGGAAGGGCTCGCACTGGCCCTGCAGGCGGCAGGGCTGCCGTCGGATCAGGCATGGGCAACGCTCACATTCGAACAATTACAGGCACCCACCAGCGTGCCCGCGATGCTCGCTACGGGACGCTTGAAGCTTTATCGCTACACCTCGAAAGACATCTGGGGTTTGCGTGAACCTGGCGGCAGGATTGTGTTGTACATCCCCGGCAACTCGTCGCCCCTGCATGGGTTTGAGGATTCCGGGAAATTGCACCAGTGGATTGTAGAGCAGGGCAGGCGTGATGATACGAAACAGGCCTTGGCCGCTCACTTCGCCGAGGATGATCGCAAGGACGGCACTTTCCATGCCGGTGTGTTGACGGCGCTGGACGGCATGGCGGTCTACCCGAGGGAACACCGGCTGACCAAAGAGGCGGGCTTCTTCAACGATGACGGTTTTTGGGAGCCTGCCCGATACATCGGCTTCGATGACTCGCCATCGGGCACCGATCCGTTTGCCCAGTTGGTCCTGACCATGAAGGAGGCCTCCCTGGCCGGGGTCAACACCATTCGTGACGATGCGCAGGTCAACCGGGGTAACTTGAGTGCCTTCGTCGAACCGGTTGTGGAGTGGATCAACCGTTTCGGTCCTTTGGCGTTGTTCGTACCGGGTGGTGAAGGGTTGCTGGTGCTGGCCGGTATCATCGATGCCGGGTATGGCCTTGATCAGGTCGTCAACGGTGCGACATCGAGCGATCGAGCGGCGGGCGTGACACGCACGGTGTTTGGCTTGCTTAATGCGCTGCCGCTGGCCGGCGCAGGCGCGGCGCTCAAAGGTGAAGCTGCCGAGGCCGGTGCCCTTGCCGAGAGAGCGCGCGAACCTGGTGCAGCACCGAAGGAAGAGTCTGCCAGGCCGACGCCGGATCAGGCCGTTGCCCCGATTCCCGGACCACCAAACCTGGCGTCGCCGACCCGCGTGGAACTTCTGCGCGGAATTGGCCCGTCGGTGGCGTCTTTCAACGATGAAATGCTGGCGCAGATCGCCAAGGTCAGTGCTGTCGATGACGACATGCTGCGACTGATGCAGGCCGGGCGCCCGCCGACGCCTTTGCTGGCCGATACCATCAGCCGTTTCAGGATCGATCAGGAACTCGAGCAAGCCGCTGTGGCACAGGGCGAGCGAGTCGAACTGTTCAACAGCCGTTACGAAGCGCTTCAACACTCGGAACATGCAGGGGTCCGATTGTTTCAACGCCAATACCCCGACCTGCCCAAAAGCGCAATCGAGCAAATGCTCGACCGTTATGGCGTGGATATCCAGAGCCCTTCAGACGCGGTCCAGCTCCGGCAGATGTTCAATCGTCTCGACAGCAAGGCCCGGCAATACCAACAGCATGTACGGCTTAATCGTGCGTATGAGGGGGTGTACCTTCCTTCGGTGGTCAACCCGGAGTCCGATACGCTGGCCCTGCATTCCCTCAAAAATCTGCCCGGATGGCCAAAGAACCTTCGAATCGAAGTCCAGGACGGTTCCCTCGCAAGCCGCGTTCTGGACCGTAGCGGTGCGTTCGACGCCACCCATGTTCGACGGTTGATCAAGGTGGGGAGTCGTTACCTGAGTCGCGATGTGCAAACGGACTTTTATGAGGCTGTGCTTGAAGTCTTGACCGAAGACGAGCGCTCGGCCCTGCAACTTTTATCGCTCGATCCGGCCCGCGAGTTGCGGCTGAAAGTCGGCGAGCGGGCAATGCCCCGATCCGAGTTAGTGCTTGGTTTGGGCAGGATGGATTCCGGCCTGCCTTTCGAGGCGCAAGGGCTGCGTGGCGGCGGCTTCCCCGGTACGCCTCAGGCCGAAGAGCTGACGCACGAGATGATGAGGTTGCAGCTCAAGGAGCTTTATCCGGATTTCTCGGATGCGGAGGCCGATGAAGTCCTACAGCGTACCGTTGGCAGGGCCCAGGCTCATATCGACGCGCTGAAGCAGGAGTTTCAACAATTGCACATCGACCTGAGCGGCTGGATCGATCAGGTAGCGCAAGACATTGTGGAAATGGACGTTCCTTTCCTGAATGAAGCTGACAACGAGGCACAGGGGCTGACTGAAGAGCAGATTGAAGTGCATAACGAGAACCTGGTTCAGAGCGCCATGTACTACGAGCGTGAATCCAGGATCGAGCTGGCTGACGAGCTGATCACCCTCTGGCGAAAGCGGGCATCGCAAGATCAGCGCGTCTATTCAGGCGAACAGCTTGTGGGGTTCAAGCTCGACATGGCGGGCGAGGACTATCATCGATTGCCGATCATGAACGTCAGGTTCCACGACGTCGTCGAGTTGTCGATGCCGCACTTCCATGTGACCGAGCGTGAAACCTTGAATGGGTTCCTCGAGTGTTTTCCGAATCTGCAGACCTTGAATCTTGAGGGTGTCGAGTTGACCCAATTCGACCTCGAGGGTGAGGCGCAGTCTGTTCTGCCGACGGCCATGTTCAGCCTGACTCATCTCACGTCGCTGAATCTCAAGGCTACCGGCCTGGTCTTCACCGAAGAGACGGCGTCACAGCTGAGCGGGATGGCCAGGCTTCAATCGCTGGACCTGAGTGAAAACCCCTTGGGCGTGCCCCCCATGTTGCTCGGGATGAATGACTTGCGTCGGCTGAACCTCTGCGACACCCAGATTACCCGGTGCCCGATCGGCATCAGGGATGAGCCCTATATGACCTCTTTGGACTTGAGTCATAACCGGATCACCCGGGTTCCGCCCGCCGTGATAAATCAGGCCGTCTCGGTGGATCGTCTGCTGCTTTGGAGCAATCCACTGACAGACGAGGACACGCTCCGCCGACTGATCAGTCATCGTGAGCAAACCGGAATCAATTTATGGCTGAGCGCACCAGGTGCTGACTATGGACAGCCGATTGTGTGGCTTCGGGACTGCGATGAACCGCTGCAACAGTCCCGACAAGCCCTTTGGCAGAGGCTGGCGGGCAAACCCTCCGGTACGCGGTTTTTAAGCGCAATCGACAGGCTGAGCCTGACCGCCGACTTTCAGGTCAGTTATCAGTCGCTTCAGGCGCGAGTCTGGCGGCTTTTGGAGGCGGCAGATGCTTCAGACGAAGTATTGAGTCGATTGAGCGCAGTGCTTGGCCGGCTTGAAAACCCATGGGTGGCGTTCAGGGCATTGGAACAGCGCGCAGGTTTTTGAACGGATTTGTTCGTGTCGTGACTGACAAGGAGGGAGGCCTTGAACCCCTGCCAAGGGGTTCAAGGTTTAACGATCAGCGGCGACGGAACAGCGGCAGCGGTTCGTCGGTAGCCGCCTGATAGGTCACCGAGAAGTCCTTGAGACCTTCAAGGGCTTCGTACGGGTCTTTATCGGCGCGGATCGCAAAGGCGTCGAAACCGCAGCGGTGCAGGTAGAACAGCTGGTCGCGCAGCACATCGCCAATTGCCCGCAATTCGCCTTTGAAACCATAACGGTCACGCAGCAGGCGGGCGTTGGAGTAGTTGCGACCGTCGGTGAAGGCCGGGAAGTTCAGGGCGATGACCTGGAAATTTTCCACGTCGTCGCCGATTTCTTCCGCTTCTTCATCGGCATCCAGCCACACGCCCAGGCCGCCATCGCGGGCCTTGAGCATACGGCTGTGTTCGCGCCACAGTTGCAACGGGACGATGTAGTCGTCGCAGTTGCTGATCTCGTCGATGTTGAAGTCCTTGGGCAGCAAGTGCCAGGTTTCGTCGACGACTTCGTTGTTCTTAATTATTCGCTGCATAGACGCGCTCCTTGAAGAGGTCGATGCCAATACGCTGATAGGTGTCAATGAAACGCTCGTCTTCGGTACGTTGTTCGATGTACACGTCGATCAGCTTTTCAATCACATCAGGCATGGCTTCCTGGGCGAAAGACGGGCCGAGGATTTTACCCAGGCTCGCATCGCGACTGGCGCTGCCACCCAGGGACACCTGGTAGAACTCTTCACCTTTCTTGTCCACCCCGAGGATGCCGATGTGGCCGACGTGGTGGTGACCACAGGCGTTCATGCAGCCGGAGATGTTCAGGTCCAGTTCGCCGATATCGAACAGGTAATCCAGGTCTTCGAAGCGACGCTGGATCGACTCGGCGATCGGGATCGACTTGGCGTTGGCCAGGGAGCAGAAGTCGCCGCCCGGGCAGCAGATGATGTCGGTCAGCAAGCCTATGTTCGGCGTGGCGAAACCTTGCTCACGCAACTCGCCCCACATCGCGAACAACTGACTTTGTTCAACGTCGGCCAGAATGATGTTCTGCTCGTGAGACGTGCGCAGTTGACCAAAGCTGTAACGATCGGCCAGGTCGGCAACGGCATCGAGCTGCTTGTCAGTGATGTCGCCCGGTGCAACGCCGGTCGGCTTCAGGGACAGGGTCACGGCGACATAACCCGGCTTTTTGTGGGCCAGGGTATTGCGGGTGCGCCAGCGCGCGAAGCCCGGGTGTTCTTTGTCGAGTTCGGCCAATGCCAGGGCCTGGTTGTCCAGAGCCTTGTACTCGGGGTCGACGAAGTGTTTGGCCACACGATGCACTTCGGCGTCGGTCAACGTGGTCTGGCCACCGCGAAGGTGCTCCATCTCTGCGTCGACTTTTTGTGCGAAGACTTCAGGGGTCAAGGCCTTGACCAGAATCTTGATCCGCGCCTTGTACTTGTTGTCACGACGGCCGTAGCGGTTGTAGACCCGCAGGATGGCGTCGAGGTAGCTCAACAGGTCTTGCCACGGCAGGAATTCATTGATGAACGCGCCCACCACCGGGGTACGGCCCAGACCACCACCCACCAGCACACGGAAGCCCAGCTCGCCAGCGGCGTTGTGCACCGGCTCAAGGCCGATGTCATGGACTTCGATGGCCGCACGGTCGGAAGTCGAACCGTTGATGGCGATCTTGAACTTGCGCGGCAAGTAAGCGAATTCAGGGTGGAACGTGGTCCATTGGCGGACGATCTCGCACCACGGGCGCGGATCGATCAGCTCGTCGGCAGCGACACCGGCGAACTGGTCGGTGGTGACGTTGCGCAAGCAGTTGCCGCTGGTCTGGATCGCGTGCATTTGCACGGTCGCCAGTTCGGCAAGGATGTCCGGGATGTCTTCCAGCGCCGGCCAGTTGAACTGTACGTTCTGCCGGGTGCTGATGTGGGCATAGCCCTTGTCGTAGTCACGGGCAATCTTGGCCATCATTCGCGTCTGGCGCGAAGTCAGTTGGCCGTAAGGCACCGCCACCCGCAACATCGGCGCGAAGCGCTGAATGTAAAGGCCATTTTGCAGGCGCAGAGGGCGGAATTCTTCTTCGCTCAGCTCGCCTGCCAGATAGCGTCGGGTCTGATCACGGAACTGCTTGACGCGGTCCTCGATGATCCGCTGATCGTACTCGTCATATACGTACATATAAGTCCTGTTCTCAGGCTTGGGCCGGTCGGATCCAGTTGCGTTTTTCGCTTGGAAGTCTCCGATACTGCCTCGGCAATTCTGCGCGCACGGCCGCGCACTCCCAACGGAGCCGGGGCAAGATACCAGTTTGCAGTTATGCGCAAAAGTGATGTTTGAGTATATGTAAAGAACCAAAACGACTAATGAGATCCAATGACGTAAAACCCACATTTGTGGTGCGGGCAATCATCGTCTTAACTGTGCTCGAGTCTTTATGCAATCACCGATAAAACCGACAAGAGGCGATGCAATGAGCAACCCTACCAAAACGTCAAAACCCGATAGCACGGTCGATGCTTGGGCCATTCTGTTCCTGATCATCCTGGTCGTGGGCACCGCGGTATTTTGGGTCAGCCATCAATAACCGACCCCGTCCGGGCCTCATTCCGACGATTGTCGGACAATAACCGGAATAAGCGCCGTTTTCCGGGACTTCGCTGGCTATAATGCGCGGCGAATTGCCGGGGGGCTCGGACGATCAATGTTGAAGTTTTTCTACTCATTCCTGCTGATGCTTGGCGCGGTTTACGGCCCTGTTGCGCGCGCGGAATCGGTATTGTTCCTAAGCCCTGGAAAGACTGACGAAGCCTTCTGGGTCAGCTATTCGCAATTCATGCAGGCGGCAGCCACGGATCTGGGCATTGATCTGCGAATTCTCTATTCCCGGCGCATGCCGGAGCTCACGCTGGCGCAGGCCCGTCAGGCGCTGCAAGGCCCTGATCGTCCGGACTATCTGATGTTCGCCAACGAACAGTACGTCGCTCCGCAGATCATTCGCCTGGCCGAAGGCAGCGGGGTGAAGCTGTTTATGGTCAACGCTTCGCTGACGGCCAATCAGCAAAGTCTGCTGGGGGATCGCTCTGATCGATTGGGCAGCCTGGTGCCCAACGACGAGGAGGGTGGCTACCTGATGCTCAAGGAACTGATTCGCCAACATCCGCCCGTGGCGCCCGGTCAGGTCATCGAGTTGCTGGCGTTTTCCGGCCTGAAGATCACCCCTTCGGCGCAACTGCGCGAGCAAGGCATGATGCGGGCCTTGGCCGAGCACCCTGAAGTGCGCTTGCGCCAACTGGTTTACAGCGGCTGGACCCGGGAACGGGCCTATGAACAAGCCAAACTGCTGTTCCGGCGTTACCCGAAGGTTTCGCTGGTGTGGTCAGCCAATGACGAAATGGCGTTTGGCGCCATGCAGGCGTATTCGGAGGCGGGCGGGATACCCGGCAAGGATGCGTTGTTCAGTGCGGTCAATACCTCGCCGGCGGCGTTACAGGCGACAGTTGACGGACGCATCAGCGTGCTGTTGGGCGGGCACTTCACGTTGGGCGGCTGGGCACTGGTGGCGTTGCATGATCTTGATCAGGGCGTGGATCTCAGCCATTACGGCGGCCGAGACCGGCAAATCCCGTTGTTGCAACTGATCGACAAGGCACAGGCCAGGCGTTTGCTGGCCATGGGTGAATCACCGGATTACGGTGTGAACTTCCGCCGTCTTTCAGCCAAGGGCCGGTCGACGTCGTATCGCTATCCGTTCAGTCTGCAAACCTTGATGCGCTAAACCCCGGCCAGATGCACCACCAGTTGCACGATGCCATACAGCGTCAACGCAAACACCGCGGTGAACAAAATCCCCAGAATCACGAAATGACTGGGCTTGCCGTGAGTGAAGTCTCGGGCCCGGTTCTTCCCGCTCTGCACCCCGAACGCCGCCGCCAGGACGCTGTGCAGCATCTGCCAGAAAGTGGGTGGCTTGTTGTCGGCTGGATCGTCCATAAACCCCTCGTCACCAATGTGTGAGAGCTAAGCATAGACAATCCCCAAAAACCTGTGGGAGCGTGGCTTGCCCGCGATGGAAGCGCCGCGGTCTCACAGGGAAACCGCGTCATCGTTCATCGCGGGCAAGCCACGCTCCCACAGTGGGGGGTTAGTTGTCGTAACCCAGGTTCGGCGCCAGCCAGCGCTCGGTCACGCTCAATTCCTGGCCCTTGCGCGACGTGTAGCTCTGCACCTGATCCTTGTCGATCTTGCCCACGGCAAAATACTGCGCCTGCGGGTGAGCGAAGTACCAACCGCTGACCGCTGCCGCCGGGAACATGGCGTAGTGCTCGGTAAGGAACACGCCGCTGCGGCCGGCTTTCATTTCCGAGGCCTCAGGGTCCAGCAACTTGAACAGCGTGGATTTCTCGGTGTGATCCGGGCAGGCCGGATAGCCTGGGGCAGGGCGGATACCGGTGTATTGCTCTTTGATCAGCGCCTCGTTGTCGAGCGTCTCGTCCTTGGCGTAACCCCAGTAGTCTTTACGGACCTGCTGGTGCAGCCATTCGGCGCACGCCTCGGCCAGGCGGTCGGCCAGTGCCTTGACCATGATCGAGTTGTAGTCGTCGCCGGCATCTTGATAGGCCTTGGCCACTTCTTCGGCACCGATCCCGGCAGTGGTGATGAAACCACCCACGTAGTCGGTTACCTCGCTGTCCTTCGGTGCAACGAAGTCAGCCAGGGAGAAGTTCGGTTTGCCGTCGGTCTTGATGATCTGCTGACGCAGGTGATGCAGCTTGGCAATCGGCTTGCCGTCATCGCCATAGACTTCAATGTCATCCTCACGCACCTGGTTGGCCGGCCAGAAGCCGAACACCGCACGGGCGCTGATGAGTTTCTCGTCGATCAGTTTGGCAAGCATTTCCCGGGCGTCGGCGTACAACGCCGTGGCGGCTTCACCGACCACTTCATCCGTGAGGATGCGCGGGAATTTGCCGGCCAGGTCCCATGAGATAAAGAACGGCGTCCAGTCGATGTATTCGGCCAGGACTTTCAGGTCGATGTTGTCCAGCACCTTGGCGCCGGTAAACGTCGGTTTGACCGGCTCGTAAGTAGTCCAGTCGAACTGCGGCTTCTTGGCGATGGCCGCCGGGTAGCTCAGGCGCTCGGTGCGGGCGCTGCGGTTGGCGGTACGCTCGCGGACTTCGATGTATTCCAGGCGAGTCTTCTCGATGAACGCCGGCTTCAATTCCTTGGACAGCAATTGCGTCGCCACGCCCACGGCGCGGGAAGCGTCGGTGACGTAGATCACTGCATCGTTGCTGTATTTCGGCTCGATCTTCACCGCTGTGTGCGCTTTCGAGGTGGTCGCGCCACCGATCATCAGCGGCAGATGGAAGTCCTGGCGCTGCATCTCGCGGGCCACGTGGACCATTTCATCCAGCGAAGGGGTGATCAGGCCGGACAGGCCGATGATGTCGCACTTCTGCTCCTTGGCCACTTGCAGGATTTTCTCCGCCGGGACCATCACGCCGAGGTCGACGATGTCGTAGCCGTTACAACCCAGCACAACGCCAACGATGTTCTTGCCGATGTCGTGCACGTCGCCTTTTACCGTGGCCATGAGGATTTTGCCCTTGGCTTCCGGTTTGTCGCCTTTTTCCAGTTCGATGAACGGGATCAAGTGGGCCACGGCCTGCTTCATCACGCGGGCGGATTTCACCACCTGCGGCAGGAACATTTTGCCGGCGCCGAACAGGTCGCCGACGATGTTCATGCCGGACATCAGCGGGCCTTCGATCACTTCAATCGGGCGGGCGAACGACTGACGGGATTCTTCGGTGTCTTCAACAATGTGCGTGGTGATGCCCTTGACCAGCGCATGCTCCAGACGCTTGTTGACGGGCCAGCCGCGCCATTCTTCGGTCTCGGCTTCCTTGACGCTGCCGTCGCCCTTGTACTTGTCGGCAATGGCGAGCAGGGCGTCAGTGCCTTCCGGGGTGCGATTGAGCACTACGTCTTCAACGGCGTCACGCAGTTCGGCCGGGATCTGGTCGTAGATCTCCAGCTGGCCGGCGTTGACGATACCCATGGTCAGGCCGTTGCGGATTGCATACAGCAGGAACACCGAGTGAATCGCCTCGCGCACCGGGTTGTTGCCACGGAACGAGAACGACACGTTGGACACGCCACCGGAGGTCAGCGCGTAGGGCAGTTCGTCACGGATGTAGGCACAGGCGTTGATGAAATCCACAGCGTAGTTGTTGTGTTCTTCGATACCGGTGGCGATGGCGAAGATGTTCGGGTCGAAGATGATGTCTTCCGGCGGGAAGCCGACTTCGTTGACCAGAATGTCGTAGGAGCGTTTGCAGATTTCTTTCTTGCGCGCCTCGGTGTCGGCCTGGCCGGCTTCGTCGAAGGCCATCACCACGACTGCGGCGCCGTAGCGTTTGCACAGTTTGGCGTGATGAATGAACTGCTCGACGCCTTCTTTCATGCTGATGGAATTGACGATGCCCTTGCCCTGGATGCACTTGAGGCCGGCTTCGATCACTTCCCACTTGGAGGAGTCGATCATGATCGGTACGCGGGAGATGTCCGGTTCACCGGCAATCAGGTTGAGGAAGGTCACCATGGCCTTCTTCGAATCGAGCATCCCTTCGTCCATGTTGATGTCGATCACCTGGGCGCCGGCTTCGACCTGTTGCAGGGCAACTTCCAGGGCTTCGGTGTAGTTATCTTCACGGATCAGGCGGGCGAACTTGGCTGAACCGGTGATGTTGGTCCGCTCGCCGACGTTGATGAACAACGAGTTGCGATCGATGGTGAACGGTTCCAGGCCCGACAGGCGGCAGGCCTTTGGGATGTCCGGAATTTCACGCGGCGCATAACCGGCCACGGCCTTGGCGATGGCTTCGATGTGGCCCGGCGTGGTGCCGCAGCAACCACCGACGATGTTGAGGAAGCCGCTTTGGGCGAATTCTTCGATGACTTTTGCGGTTTGCGCCGGCAGTTCGTCGTACTCGCCGAATTCATTTGGCAGGCCGGCGTTCGGGTGCGCGGAAACGTGGGTGCTGGCCTTGTTCGACAGCTCTTCCAGGTACGGGCGCAACTCGCTGGCGCCGAGGGCGCAGTTCAGGCCGACCGAGATCGGCTTGGCGTGGGCCACGGAGTTCCAGAACGCTTCGGTGGTCTGGCCGGAGAGCGTACGGCCGGAGGCGTCGGTGATGGTGCCGGAGATCATGATCGGCAACTCGACGCCGAGTTCTTCGTACACGCCTTGCACCGCGAAGATCGCCGCTTTGGCGTTCAGGGTGTCGAAAATGGTCTCGATCAGGATCAGGTCGGCGCCGCCTTCGATCAGGCCTTTGGTGGCCTCGGTGTAGTTTTCCACCAGTTCATCGAAGGTCACGTTGCGATAGCCGGGGTTGTTCACGTCAGGCGACAGCGAGCAGGTGCGGCTGGTCGGGCCGAGCACGCCAGCGACGAAACGCGGCTTGTCCGGGGTTTCCAGGGTTTTGGCGTCTGCGACCTTGCGCGCCAGACGCGCGCCTTCTACGTTTAGCTCGTACGCCAGACCTTGCATGCCGTAGTCGGCCTGGGACACCTGGGTGGCGTTGAAGGTGTTGGTTTCCAGAATGTCGGCGCCGGCATCCAGGTAGGCTTTCTCGATGGCGCCAATCACGTCCGGACGCGTCAGGATCAACAGGTCGTTGTTGCCCTTGACGTCACTTGGCCAGTCGGCGAAGCGTTTACCGCGGTAATCCTGCTCTTCGAGCTTGTAGCTCTGGATCATCGTGCCCATGCCGCCATCGAGAATCAGGATGCGCTCTTTGAGGGCGTGCTTGAGAGCTTGAAGGCGAACGCTGCGATCGGACATTTGGACTACTCGGTAAGGCCATGACGAAGGGGCGGAATAATAGCAAACCTGTGCGGTTTTAGAGCATGTCCCGGTTTTGCATGAATATCGCTCATGTTGGAGTGGGGTGCGGACCGGTAGAATCGCGGCGTTTTTTCATGATCGGGACCAGGGATATGTCTTATCGCGTCATCAGCGTTGTTTTGCTGTTTTTAAGCTGGGGCGCTGCCGCGCAGGATCCGGCCATTTCCTCTGCCATTTCCTACAGCCGCGACATACAACCGATCTTCACCGAAAAGTGTGTGGCCTGCCATGCCTGCTATGACGCCGCCTGTCAGCTCAATCTGGGCAGTGGGGAAGGGGCGGGCCGTGGCGCAACCAAGAACCCGGTCTATGATGGCGATCGCCGCCAGGCTGCCGTGCCGACTCGGCTGTTTTATGACGCCTTCGGTAAACGCGCCTGGCAGCAAAAGGACTTCTATTCGGTGCTCGACGCTCAGGGCAGTCAGGCCGCGTTGATGGCGCGGATGCTTGAGTTGGGCCACAAAACTCCCTTGCAACCCAATGCCAAGCTGCCGGAGGACATCGTCCTTGGTCTGAACCGGGAAAACATGTGCGCGCTGCCGGCCGAGTTCGACGGCTACGCCAAAACACACCCCAAAGAGGGCATGCCGCTGGCGGTTACCGGCCTGACCGATCAGCAATACCAGACGTTGCAACGCTGGCTGGCCTCCGGCGCGCCGATTGACGAGCAAGGCCTTGTGCCGAGCGCCAAGGAGGCGTTGCAGGTGGTTCTGTGGGAAAACCTGCTCAACGCCCCGGGGGCACGGCAAAGCCTGGTGGGGCGGTGGTTGTTCGAGCATTGGTTTCTCGCTCACCTCTATTTCAAGGACGGCGAGCCAGGGCATTTCTTTCAGTGGGTACGTTCGCGCACGCCGACCGGCCAGCCGATCGACCTGATCAACACCCGCCGCCCGAATGACGATCCAGGCACTCAGGTGTATTACCGCCTGTGGCCGGTGCAAGGTGTGATCGTGCAGAAGACCCACATCACTTACCCGCTGAGTCCGACGAAGATGGCCCGGATCAAAAGCCTTTTCTATAACGGCAACTGGCAAGTCGACGCCTTGCCGGGATACGGGCCGGAGCGTCGGGCCAATCCGTTCACCACGTTCGAGGCGATCCCGGCCCAGGCGCGTTATCAATTCATGCTCTATAACGCCGAATACTTCGTCCGTACGTTTATTCGCGGCCCGGTATGCCGCGGCCAGATCGCCACTGACGTGATTCGCGATAACTTCTGGGCACTGTTCCAGGCGCCTGAGCACGACCTCTACATCATTGATCCGAACTACCGCGGCCAGGCCACGCCGTTGTTGGCGATGCCGGGGCAGAACGACGATGTCGGCAGCATCCTGAGCCTGTGGCGTGACTACCGCGACAAGCGTAACGAGTACGAGGCGCTGCGCCGTGACAGTTACGCCGATGCGCCGGCGCCAAGTTGGTCGACCTTATGGGCGGGCAACGATAACGCCTTGCTGACGATCTTCCGGCATTTCGACAGTGCCTCGGTGAACAAAGGCCTGATCGGTGACGTGCCGCAAACCATGTGGCTGTTTGACTTCCCGCTGCTGGAGCGCACGTATTATCAATTGGCAGTTAACTTCGACGTGTTCGGCAACGTCTCCCATCAAGCCCAGACCCGCCTGTATTTCGACCTGATCCGCAACGGTGCCGAGCAGAACTTTCTGCGCCTGATGCCTGCCGATTCGCGTGACGACTACCTCGACGACTGGTACCAGAGTGGCGGCAAATTCAAGATGTGGCTGAATTACGAGGCCATCGATAACGATAAAGAGACGGCGCTGGTGCTGGACAAAAAGGACCCGAAACGCGATTTCGCCCAGCAATTGCTGGTCCGTTACGGCGACCTCAACGCCAAGCCGGATCCGATCAACCGTTGTGACGGCGCTTATTGCTCGCGGCCGAACATCGACCTAGCCTTGCAGAGCGCCGAACAGGCGTTGAGTCGCTTGACTTCGCGTCCGGCGGCCGGGCTGAAGGTTATCGATCAGTTGCCGGAAGCGACCCTGCTGCGCATCGAAACCCAAAGCGGCAAGCGCGAGGTCTACAGCCTGCTGCGCAACCGGGCGCACAGTAACGTCGCATTCCTGCTCGGTGAATCCCTGCGGTATCAGCCGGGGCTCGACACTTTGACCATTTATCCGGGCGTGCTCAGCAGCTATCCGAACTTCATGTTCAACATTCCGGCCGAGCAAGTGCCTGAGTTCGTGGACGAGATGGAAAACGCCAAGGACGCCAATCGATTCGAGAAAATCGTCGAGCGCTGGGGGATTCGCCGCAGCCATCCGCAGTTCTGGTTCTACTTTCATGACTTGAACCGGTATGTCCACGAGACCGACCCGGTGGAAGAGGGCGTGCTGGACATGAACCGATATCAGAACCTCTGAGGTGCCTGTGATTCAGTGTGCTTTCCCGACAAAAATACTAGGACTTTGTACGGCGCGATGATTGGCGTAAACTGCGCCCAAGCCTGCGAGGAGTTTCCATGACCGCTATTACCATTACCGACGCCGCCCACGATTATCTGGCTGATCTGCTCTCCAAGCAGAACACCCCAGGCATCGGCATCCGCGTCTTTATCACCCAGCCTGGCACCCAGTACGCCGAAACCTGCATTGCTTATTGCAAGCCGGGCGAAGAAAAACCTGAAGACACGGCGCTGGGGCTCAAAAGCTTCACCGCTTACATCGACTCGTTCAGCGAAGCGTTCCTGGACGATGCGGTAGTCGACTACGCCACCGACCGTATGGGCGGCCAGCTCACCATCAAGGCGCCAAACGCCAAAGTACCGATGGTCAACGCCGACAGCCCGATCAACGAGCGTATCAACTATTACCTGCAAACCGAGATCAACCCGGGGCTGGCCAGCCACGGCGGTCAGGTCAGCCTGATCGATGTGGTCGAAGACGGCATCGCCGTGCTGAAGTTCGGCGGCGGTTGCCAGGGCTGCGGCCAGGCAGACGTCACCCTTCGCGAAGGCATCGAGCGCACCTTGCTCGAGCGCATTCCCGAGCTCAAGGGTGTTCGTGACGTCACCGACCACACGCAGAAAGAAAACGCCTACTACTAAGTAAGGTGTTCGCTGCAAACATAAAAAAACGGCGCCCCGTGAGCGCCGTTTTTTTATGGGCGATAGATAACCTGTGAATGACGGGATTTACCGTGGTGAAGGGATTTACTGTGGTGAGGGGAATTACTGTGGTGAGGGGATTTATCTGTGGCGAGGGGATTTATCCCCGTTGGGCCGCGAAGCGGACCCCTGCATTCTTTCAGGCGGACCTAGCAAGCAGGTTTAGCGACGGCTTCGCCGCCGAACGGGGATAAATCCCCTCACCACAGTAATTCCCCTCACCACAGGGTTGTGCTTGGCTCAGGGCCGATACAGATGCGCATGCCCCGCGCGATACAGCGACGACTCACTGAAGTGATCACTGCCCAGAACCCGACCCACCAAAATCAACGCCGTGCGCCGAAACCCCTTGGCTTCAACCTTCGCGGCAATGTCTTCAAGCGTCCCCACCACCCAATCCTGGTCCGGCCAGGTCGCCCGGTGAATCACCGCGATCGGGCAATCCGCGCCGTAATGCGGCAGCAGTTCGGCCAGGATCTTCTCCAGATGATTGACCCCCAGATGAATCGCCATCGTCGCCCCGTGCTGCGCCAGGCTGCCAAGCTCTTCGCCGGCAGGCATCGCGGTTTTGTCGGCATAGCGGGTCAGGATCACGCTTTGCGACACGTCGGGTAACGTCAGTTCCGCGCCCAACAGTGCTGCGCAGGCCGCCGTGGCCGTGACACCGGGAATGATTTCAAACGGGATGTCGAGTTCGCGCAGGTAGCGGATCTGCTCGCCAATCGCACCATAAAGACTCGGATCGCCGGAGTGCACCCGGGCCACGTCCTGGCCCTTGGCATGGGCGGATTTGATCAGCTCGATGATCTGTTCCAGGTGCAGTTCGGCGCTATTGACCACCTGTTCGGCGCGATGGCCTTCCAGCACGGCGGCGGGCACCAGGGAGCCGGCATAGATGATCACCGGGCAGCTGCGAATCAGCCGTTGGCCTTTGACGGTGATCAGTTCCGGGTCGCCGGGACCTGCGCCAATGAAGTAGACGGTCATCGTCGGTTCCTGTGAGAAAAAGGGGCAGGGCAAGGCTTCAGATGAAGATTGCTCATGATCGATGGCGGTGATTATCGAGGATTTTATGCAGCACAGGCCAATGCCAAGGTGGCCTGGGCATATTTTTGTCGTGGAATCAGCAATTTTGCCGGTGCCTGGGTCAGTTGTTCGGCCAGGGCCAGGGCGGCACTTTCCGCTACGCCGTAGCAGCCAGTGCGTTCGAACGCGATGTCCGAGCGGTGACTGAGTTGCGGTTGATAGCCGGCCAATTGTTCGCTGCTGAAGTACATCAACGGTAACTCAAGCTGTTCGGCCAGTTCGATCAAGCCAGGTTCTTCGCGCTTCAGGTCGATGCTGGCCAGGGCCTTGATCTGGTGAAGTTCGATTTTATGAGCCTGTAACGCCTGATCGAGCAGCGCCCGCAGCGTACTGACGGGGCAGCCGCGCTGGCAGCCCAGGCCGACCACTAAGGTCGGCGCTGTGCTGATCTCGGTCATGCGTGGTATTGACCATCGCTTTTGCGGCGGAACAACCAGGCACTGATCAGGCCCAGGGCCAGCCAGAATGCCGCGTTGGTCAGCTGCGAAGCGATTTTGAACTGAGCTTCCAGGGCTTGCGGAGCCAGCATCGAGTGGACTTCCGGTTGTGGTGCGCCGATCACATGAGGAACGGCCAGGATGGCCACCCCGAGCATTTTCATCAGCCAGTGACGGCTGAACACGATCAATGCGATGCCGGCCGCGGTGGAGGCAGCCGTGCTGATCCACCAGATCTGCCGTTGCGCCAAATCAGCGGCGGCAGTGCCCGGCAGCTCAGGCGGCAGACCGAGGGTCGGTGCCAGTACGAACGTGGCGTAACCGGCCAGGCCCCAAAGCAGGCCCTGGGAGGTTTTGGTCGGTGCGCGCAAGGTGTAAAGACCGGCCAGCATCAGGGCGAAACCGACTGCTACCACCAGGTTGCCGCCGGTGGTGGACAGCACGCGCTGCCAGCCGTCTTCCGGCTCCCAGGCCTCAGCATCGTGGGTGTGAGCGGCGACAGCACCTGCGGCGTGTTCGTGAACTTCAACCGCGGCGGGCTCGGATTTTTCGTAAGTCTCGGCCTGCAGGATCAGCGGTGCCACCCAAAAGCTTTGCAGCAAGGTCAGCAACAGGGCGGCCAGCAGCCCGGTGAACCCTGCGGTTTGCGCAATACGCTTGATCATGTTGGCTGGTCTCAATGACACGGGAATGCAGAGCTGTGGCGGGTATCGTGAGCGGCGTTGTGCACCGCTTCGATGTGCGAGAAACCGGCGAAATACACAAGGCACGCACCCAGGATCGACGCACACACGGCGGCGGTCAGGCGTTGAGTCAAGGTGTTGGTGGTGCTGGCGGTGCTCTTATCGGTGTTGCTGCCGGTAGTGCTGATGATCGACATGGCGCTTCCCTCTGGTCTGTCAGCGGGTGATATAGAGCGCATGGAAGACCCCTGCGAGTCGGGCACGCAGAGGTTCAAACAGCGCCCGCCCACCGCGGGTTTGTTATTCAGTGATCGTAATGGTCACTTTGTGTTGCGGGCCGGTCTCCGGGCTCACGAGGGGCGCTGGCTTTCGCTTTGACCTGCAAGCATCACCTTCCCATGCCGAACTGCTGGCACAGTGGATCTGACGCTTCGCTCGCTTACCGTTGCGGGGGCAGCACCGGACTGACATGGCTTTAGAGTAAAGCACATGATTCACCGGTTTCCCGTTTCACCCTGTGAAGGGCACCCATAACAAGGCGTGTAGGAGAGCATGGGCGGGGGTTGGGCGTCAATTGGCAAGGGTTCTCGTTTGAGCTGTGGTGAGGGAATTATCTGTGGTGAGGGGATTTATCCCCGTCCGGCGGCGAAACCGTCGCAAGACCTGCTTGCGGGGTATGCCTGAGGAAATGCAGGGGGCCGCTTCGCAGCCCAACGGGGATAAATCCCCTCGCCACAGATAACCCCCCTCACCACAGGGACCGCGATCAGTCCAAGGACATTGACCCGCCCCCACACGATGCGTAGCCTTGCGCTTTCGAGGTTCTTCGGCGTCTGCCGAAGCTAAGAAGGGAACGCGGTCGATGCCGCGGCTGCCCCCGCAACTGTGAACGGTGATGTTCGCTGCCACGCCACTGCAAACCCTGTGCAACGGGTTCGCGGGAAGGCGCAGCGAATGCCAGGCCCACCAGTCCGGCACACCGTCAGCCAGGAGACCTGCCTCGACACAGATTCTCACTACAACCGGGCGGGGTGATCCGGTGGCGGAACTCTTGCGCGCGCCTCCGTCGCAGCGATTGTCGTCCCGTATGCCCGCCACCTTGCCAAAGGGCATCCGATGAAAACACTGGCCAAACTCCCCGTCACCATCGTTACCGGCTTCCTCGGCTCGGGCAAAACCACGTTGCTGCGGCACATGCTCGACAACGCTCAGGGCCGTCGCATTGCGGTGATCGTCAACGAGTTCGGCGAGCTGGGCATCGACGGCGAAATCCTCAAGCAGTGCTCCATCGGTTGCACTGAAGAGGAAGCCAACGGCCGCGTCTACGAACTGGCCAACGGATGCCTGTGCTGCACCGTTCAGGAAGAGTTCTTCCCGGTGATGCGCGAACTGGTCGCCCGTCGCGGCGACCTCGACCACATCCTCATCGAAACCTCGGGCCTGGCCCTGCCAAAACCGCTGGTACAAGCCTTCCAGTGGCCGGAAATCCGCAGCGCCTGCACCGTTGACGCGGTGATCACCGTGGTCGACAGTCCAGCGGTCGCCGCCGGCACCTTCGCGGCTTTCCCGGACCAGGTCGATGCCCAGCGCAAACTCGACCCGAACCTGGACCACGAATCGCCGCTGCACGAACTGTTCGCCGACCAACTGGCCAGCGCCGACCTGGTGATCCTCAACAAGGCCGACCTGATCAGCCCTGAAGACCTGGCCCGTGTACGCCTGGAAGTCGCCGAAGAACTGCCGCCAGCAGTGAAAATCATCGAAGCCAGCAGCGGTCGCGTACCACTGGATGTGCTGATCGGCCTCGGCGCCGGTTCCGAAGAGCACATCGACAGCCGTCACAGCCACCACGACCATCACCATGAAGGCGAGGAAGATCACGACCACGACGCCTTCGATTCCATTTCGATTGACCTGCCGCAAGCCGACGAAAGCCTGCTGCTGGACGTGCTGACCCAACTGGTGGTCAAGCACGGCATCCTGCGGGTCAAAGGCTTCGCCGCCATCCCGAACAAGCCGATGCGCCTGCTGATCCAGGGCGTGGGCACACGTTTCGACAAGCACTTCGACCGTCAGTGGGGCGCCGACGAAGCGCGTACCACGCGCCTGGTGTTGATCGGTCAGGAGCTGGACGCCACTCTGCTTGAAGCGCAATTGCGCGCTGCGCTCAGCGTTTAAGTCATGCACCTGCTCAGGACCCAGCCCGGCGGTTTCGTGTCGGATGACAACATTGCCGACCTTGGACAAACCCCCGCCGAGCTGGTGATCCTGTGCAGCGGCGACTCCAGCCTGGCACTGCTCGCCGAAGCGGCGCAGCAGTTGCCCGACGATTACCCCAGCGTGCGCCTGGCCAATCCGATGCAGGTGCAGAATCACGCCTCGGTCGACCTGTATGTCGACGAAGTGCTGCGCCACGCCAAGGTGATTCTGATCTCGCTGCACGGTGGCATCGCCTATTGGCGTTACGGCGTCGAGCGTCTGGTGCAACTGTCGGAGCGTGGTGTGCAGCTGATTCTGGTGCCGGGCGATGACCGCCCGGACCCGGAACTCAGCGACCTAAGCACAGTGGGCGCGCAAGACCGCGACCGGCTCTGGCAGTTTCTGCGTCAGGGCGGCATGAGCAATGCCCTGGATTTTTTTCGCTGCCTTGCCAATCGTTGGCTGGATCGCGACTACGCCTGGGCCGAGCCGCAAACCCTGCCGCGCACGGCGATCTACCACCCGCACAAAAGCCCCGCTGAACTGAAGGATTGGCAAGCCGACTGGCAGGCCGGTCAACCGGTGGCGGCGGTGCTGTTCTACCGCTCGCATTTGCAGGCGGCCAACACCGGTTTTATCGATGTTTTCTGCCAGCGTTTGCAGGCGGCGGGGCTGAACCCGTTACCGATTGCTGTGGCCAGTCTGAAAGAGCCCGGCTGCCTGACAGTGGTCGAGGACTGGCTGGATGAAGTCGAGGCCGGCGTGATTCTCAACACCACCGGCTTCGCCCAATCCAGCCCCGAAGCGCCGCATTTGCGACCGTTTCGCCGCAACATCCCGGTGATCCAGGCGATCTGTGCCCAGGACAACGAGCCCGGATGGCGCGCCAGCGAACAAGGCCTCGGCCCGCGTGATCTGGCGATGCACATCGCGCTGCCGGAACTGGATGGGCGGATCATCAGCCGACCGATCAGCTTCAAAGACCTGGCCTGGCGCAGCGAGCGCAGCCAATCCGATGTGGTCTGCTATCGGCCACAACCGGAGCGCATGGATTTTGTCGCTGAACTGGCGCGACGCTGGATCGATCTGGCGCGGGTGCCCAACGCTGAAAAACGCATCGCCCTGATCCTCGCCAACTACCCGACCCGCGACGGGCGCATCGGCAATGGTGTCGGCCTCGACACTCCAGCCGCGGCGCTGAACATCCTGCGTGCGCTGCATAAAGAAGGTTATCCGCTACCGACCGAGTTGCCTGATAGCGGCACCGCGTTGATCCAGCAATTACTCGGCGGCGTCAGCAACGACCTCGACACCCTCGACCAGCGTCCGTGTATGCAAAGCCTCGCGCTGGACGACTACAACTTGATGTTCAACGCCTTGCCCGAATCCAATCGCCAAGCCGTGCTGGAACGTTGGGGCTCGCCCGAAAACGATCCGATGTTCCGTGGCGGGCGGATGATGATCGCCGGGCTGCGCTTTGGCCTGACCTTCGTCGGCATTCAACCGGCGCGGGGTTATCAGGTCGATCCGAGCGCGGTGTATCACGATCCGGACCTGGTGCCGCCTCACGGTTACCTGGCGTTCTATTTCTGGTTGCGTAACACCTACGGCGCCCACGGCGTGATCCACGTCGGCAAGCACGGCAACCTCGAATGGTTGCCGGGCAAAGGCGTCGGTCTGTCCGAGCAGTGCTGGCCGGATGTGCTGCTCGGTCCGCTGCCGAACATCTATCCGTTCATCGTCAACGATCCGGGCGAGGGCGCCCAGGCCAAGCGCCGTACGCAGGCGGTGATCATCGATCACCTGATGCCGCCGCTGACCCGCGCCGAAACGTACGGCCCGTTGCGCAACCTCGAATTACTCGCCGACGAGTATTACGAAGCGCAATTGCTCGATCCGCGCCGTGCCCGGGAATTGCAGCGCGACATCCTGCAACTGGTGCGCGAGACGCACATCGACCGCGAACTGCAACTGGACGAAAAGCTCGACAGTGATGCCGATGCGGCGATCTGGCTGCCGCGGCTGGACACCTATTTGTGCGACCTGAAAGAGTCGCAGATCCGCGACGGCCTGCATGTGTTTGGCGAGTCTCCGACCGGGCGTTTGCGCATCGATACCTTGCTGGCGTTGTTGCGCATTCCGCGAGGCGATGGGCGCGGTGCGCAATCGAGTCTGCTGCGGGCCTTGGCCAAGGCGTTCTCGTTGGGCTTCGATCCGCTGGATTGCGCGCTCGCCGAACCCTGGACCGGGCCACGTCCGATTGAACTGCAAACCCTCACCGATGAAGTCTGGCGCACAGCCGGTGATACCCGTGAACGTCTGGAACTGTTCGCCGCTCAACTGATCTCTCAGACGTTGAATACCGAGGTCGAGCCCGGCCCCTGTGGGAGCGGGCTTGCTCGCGAAAGCGGAGTGTCAGTCGACATTGATTTGCCTGATCCACCGCTTTCGCGAGCAAGCCCGCTCCCACAGGAGGCCACTTGGTTCGAAGTGAGCGCCATCATCGACAGCCTGCGCGAAGTCGTCGCGCCACGGCTGGACGCCTGCGGCCCGGCGGAAATGCGCGGTCTGCTCGATGCCCTCAGCGGCCGCTTCGTGCCGGCCGGCCCCAGCGGTTCGCCGAGTCGCGGACGGCTCGACGTGCTGCCGACCGGGCGCAACTTCTACTCGGTGGACGTGCGTAACCTGCCGACCACCACCGCGTGGCGTATCGGTTTCCAGTCGGCCAACCTGATTCTTGAGCGACACCTGCAAGACCACGGCGATCACCTGCGTCAGCTCGGCCTGTCGGTGTGGGGCACCGCGACCATGCGCACCGGTGGCGACGACATCGCCCAGGCCATGGCGTTGATGGGTGTGCGCCCTGTCTGGGCCACCGGTAGTCAGCGGGTCGACGACTTCGAGATTCTGCCGCTGAGTCTGCTGGACCGTCCGCGTGTGGACGTGACCTTGCGCGTCTCCGGATTCTTCCGCGATGCCTTTGCCAATCTGATCCGCCTGTTCGATGCCGCCGTGCAAGCGGTCGCCGCGCTCGATGAGCCGGACGACCTCAACCCCCTGGCCGCCAAGGTGCGTGCCGAGCGCGAAGCGTTAATGCAATCGGGGCTGGATGAAGAGGCGGCCAAGCGTCAGGCCGGTTGGAGAATTTTCGGCGCCAAACCCGGTGCTTACGGCGCGGGCGTGCAGGGCGCCATCGATGGTCGTCTGTGGCAAAGCCGCGACGACCTGGCCGAGGTTTACCTGAACTGGGGCGGCTACGCTTACGGCGGTTCTGACGAAGGCACTGCGGCGCGAGAACAGTTCGCTCAGCGCCTGAGCCAGGTGCAGGCGGTGCTGCAAAACCAGGACAATCGTGAGCACGACTTGCTCGATTCCAACGACTATTACCAGTTCCAGGGCGGCATGCTCGCCGCCGTGGAAAGCCTCAGTGGTGAAGCGACGGCCAGTTACCATGGCGATCACAGTCAGCCGGATCTGCCGAAGATCCGCACGTTGAAGGAAGAGCTGAACCGGGTGATTCGCTCGCGGGCAGCCAATCCGAAGTGGATCGATGGCGTGAAGCGCCACGGCTATAAAGGTGCGTTTGAACTGGCGGCGACGGTCGATAACCTGTTTGCCTTCGACGCAACAACGCAGTTGATTGACGATCACCAGTACGCGTTACTGGCGGATGCGTATTTGCTGGACCCGGTGACCCGGGATTTTGTTCGTGAGCATAATCCGCATGCGTTGCGCGACATGACCGAGCGGATGCTTGAGGCGCAGCAGCGGGGGATGTGGAAGGAGCCAGGTGAGTATCGCGAGGCGCTGGAGAATTTGTTGCTGGACATCGAAGAAGACAGTTGACCGACTGTAGCTGATCGTTCCTACGCTCCGCGTGGGAATGCAGCCCGGGACGCTCCGCGTCCCACCCAGAGCCGAACGCGGAGCGTCCGTTGAGGCATTCCCACGCAGAGCGTGGGAACGATCACACTACCGACCACAAACGAGACCTGACATGACCGACACTCCCCATTTCCCGCTTTCCGCCGTGGTCGGCGCTGACGATCTCAAACTCGCCCTGTACCTGACCGCCATCGACCCGAAAATCGGCGGCGTACTCATCGAAGGCCCTCGCGGCATGGCCAAGTCAACGCTGGCCCGTGGCCTGGCGGATTTGCTGGCCAGCGGCCAATTCGTCACCTTGCCGCTCGGCGCCACCGAAGAACGGCTGGTCGGCACCCTCGACCTGGACGCCGCCCTGAGCGAGGGGCGCGCGCAGTTTTCCCCCGGGGTACTGGCCAAGGCTGACGGCGGCGTGCTCTACGTTGATGAAGTCAACCTGCTGCCCGATCACCTGGTGGACCTGCTGCTGGACGTGGCCGCCAGCGGCACCAACCTGATCGAACGCGACGGCATTTCCCATCGGCATTCGGCGAAGTTCGTGCTGATCGGCACCATGAACCCGGAAGAGGGTGAGCTGCGTCCGCAACTGCTCGACCGCTTTGGCCTGAACGTCGCCCTCAGTGGTCACACTGCACCGACCGAACGCGGCCAGATCATCCGGCGACGGCTGGATTTCGACAGCGATCCCCACAGCTTCTGCGCCGAATGGGAAAGCCAACAGCAGTCGCTGCGCGAACGTTGCCAGAAAGCACGCAGCGCACTGGCCAGCATCCCACTCGACGATCATGCGCTGGCGCAGATTACCGAGCGCTGCTTTGCTGCCGGTGTCGACGGCTTGCGGGCCGACCTGGTCTGGTTGCGTGCTGCGCGTGCCCACGCGGCATGGCGTGGGGCGAATGCAATCGCCGAGGAAGACATCGATGCCGTCGCCGAGTTTGCCTTGCGCCATCGCCGCCGCGAGCCATCGCCACCAGCGCCGCAACAGAGCCAGCCGCCCTCTACGCAAAATGCCAACCCGAGCGAAGGCGAGGGCCAATGGGGTGAAATGCCCGCTCAGGCGCTCCCGGTCGGCGCACGACGTGACGTGCCGAGCTGGCCAAAAAAGCCCTAGGCATTCGCCCTCGATCTGACGCGGGGGCGAATGCCAGACCCCGCGCCGGACGACTGGATAACGGCAAACAGGGTAAACGTCACGCGGCACGCAGCGGCTCGATCAATTGGCCCGGCACCTTGCTGAACGGCCGTCCGCGTCAACGCGACGATGTGTTGTTTCACCTGCGCACCCGCTCGCCCCACGAACTGTGGCTGGTGATCGTCGACGCCTCGGCTTCGACTCGTCGCCATCAGGCGTTGAGCGATGCCAAGGGCTTGCTCGCGCAACTGTTCGACGATGCCTATCGCCAGCGTGCACGTCTGGCGTTGCTCACGGCCAGTGGTCATGTGCCGAAATGGCAAGTGCAAGGGTTGAAAGCCTCCGCGGGTTTGCGCGACTGGCTTGATGGGCTGGGAGCGGGCGGTGGTACGCCGTTGCTGGCAGCGCTGGGTGAAGCGGGGCGCTGGCTGGCGGTCAGGCAGAAACGTTTTCCGGCGGAACGGCAGCGTTTGTTGCTGGTGACCGATGGCCGATTGAAGGACTGGTCGATGTTGCCGGCGCTTGATTGTCCGGGGCTGCTGATCGACATCGAACGGGGGCCGATTCGGCTTGGACGGTCTAAAGTCTTGGCTACCGAGTTGCAGGCCGAATATCGACATATCGATGATATGGAGTGAGCCGAAAAAATCACAGGAGTGAGTCATGCGCGTTCTAGCCGCCAACATTCAGGACGATTTCCGCGTCAAAGCCTACGCCGGCACCAATGGCGTGCTGTTGGCCATGGACCTGGCCGAACACCGGCGCAAAGGCCTCTTGGGTTTCGCCATCGAAAAGCAGCAAGGCCCCAAGCCCTGGCTGTTCCTGTTCAACAGCCTGACCTTCCCCGGCAAGGTGCATACCTTTCCCCAGTTTCACGCCACCCCCAGCGATATCGCGCCATTACAGAAATTTCGCTGGGCCGATTACGCGGTCAATCCGGGGATGACGATCCATTACCGAATCCACCTGGCTTACGGTAGCGTTGATGCGCCGCAACTGGGTGAGTTCCTGGAAGTGACGGTCACCTCCGACAATGGGCAGCCGAATAATCAAAGCGTGATCTTCAATCGCGCAGTGGCCGCCAGTCAGGCGTTCCAGCGCAAGTTTCCCGAGCTCGACGCGCTGATCAGCGCCAACAAGAACCTGCCCATCGAAGCCTGGCCGGATATCCCGCGGCAATGGCTGGAAAACGGTTTGCTCGGACGTTTGCTGGGGTTTATCGAGCGTGCGGTGGATGGCCAGTGGGCGCTGGACATTGCCATCTACGAGTATGAATTGCAGGCCATTGTCGATGCGGTCAATGCCGCGTTCGAACGTGGGGTAAACGTTCGCGTGCTTTATCACGCCCAGCCGGGCGATGAAGACACCACCATGAACGAGGCCAGCCTGGAGAAGATTCCGGCAGAGAACAAGCGCGGGCGAGTCACCCATAACATCTTCCACAACAAGTTCATGGTGCTGAGCCGGCTCGACGCGGCAGGGCAGCGTCAGCCGGAGGCGGTGCTGTGCGGCAGCACCAATTTCACGCCCAACGGTGTTTACCGCCAGGCCAACGTGGTGCATGTGCTGGACGACACGCGCATCAGCGCCAGCTATCTGCACACCTTCGAGCAGGTCTGGGCTCACCCGGCGGATGTCGATGCCACCCGAAACTGGCTCACGCAAAACAACCCGATGGATTCGCTGCAGCCGATGTTCGCCGGCTTCTCACCCCGCTCGGGCCAAGGGGATCTGCAAGCGTTTGTCGAGATCATCAACACGGCGAAAAAAGACGTGCTGTTCGTCACCGCATTCGCTTTGCCCGACGACATCCTGAACGCCTTGCTCGGCTTGCCCCACGACGACATTTTGCGTTACGGCCTGCAAAACACCGCCAGCCGTATCACCGGTTTCCACGCCGACCGCACCGCCGAATTCGCCGCCACCGCGCTGCTCAACACCGGGCTGGAAGGCTGGCTTCGAGAGAACATGAAAGGCCAGAAGGGTAACCTGCTGGTGCACACCAAAGCCGTGGTGACGGACTTCACCAGCGATGCGCCGACGATCATCAGCGGCAGCCACAACCTCAGTGCCGCGGCCAGTAATGGCAATGACGAGAACTACCTGATCATTCGCGGCGATACCGATCTGGCAGACCGTTATGGCCTGGAACTGCTGCGGTTCTACGAGCATTACCGCTTTCGCTACTTCGCCCGGAAACTCGCGCTCAAGCAGGTCCAGCCGTTGGCGGCGGATGACAGCTGGACCGATGACTATTACCTCGACGGGGATTTGCGCCAGCTATCCAGATTGCGTTTTTCCGGACGGTAAACACCCCCCTTGTGGGAGCGGGCTTGCTCGCGAAGGCGGCCTTACAGTCAACAATAATGTTGTCTGGCACTCCGCTTTCGCGAGCAAGCCCGCTCCCACATTGGATCACTTCATTCCCATCGCCTGCCGATACTGGCGAGTCCGCCGGGCGATGTACACGCGGTCGAGAATCAACGCCCATAGCGCCCATAGCGCCGATACGTCGGGACGAGTCTTGCGCCCACGGCTCAGGCGATTGAGCTGGAACTTCACGACGGCCATGCTCGCCAGTGCTGCCAAAGGTTTGCGTTTCCAGCGAATCGGCGGCAGTTGCGGGTGACTGTTCTGACCTTCGCGCCAGCGTTTGACCAGTTGAGGTTCAATCGCCAGTGCTGTGCCGATTCCAGCCATGGCGATGCCGCTGTCGAGCACCTGTTCGACGATCGCCAGGCGTCGAATCCCGCCGGTCACCATCACCGGCATGTTCGCCACACTGGCCAGCTCACCGGCCATTTCCAGAAAGTACGCTTCACGCGCCAGGGTCCGACCATCCCGGGCCTCGCCTTGCATGGCCGGGGCTTCGTAGCTGCCGCCGGAGAGTTCCAGCAGATCGATCGATTGATCGTTGAGCCACTGAATCACTTGCCGGGCATCGTCGGCATCGAAGCCGCCGCGCTGGAAATCCGCGGAGTTGAGCTTCACCGCCACACAAAATGTCGGCGACACAGATTTGCGCACGGCGCTGACCACCGCCAACAACAAGCGCGCGCGATTTTCCAGGGAACCACCCCAGCGGTCGGTTCGGCGGTTGGTCAAGGGCGAGAGGAACTGGCTGATCAGATAACCGTGCGCAGCATGAATCTGCACCCCGGTGAAACCGGCCTTTTCCGCCAGGGCCGCGCTGGTGGCGAAGCGTTGGATGACGTCTTCGATGTCGTGCTCGCTCATGGGCTTGGGCTCGGCAAACATCTTCGAGAACGCGCCCAGGTCCAGCGCCACTGCCGAAGGCGCCAACGCTTGCTGGCCGAGATTGGCCATGGTCTGACGGCCAGGATGATTGAGCTGCATCCAGAACTGCGCGCCACCGGCCCGACCGATGCTGGCCCACTGGCGAAAGCGTTCAAGGTGCCGCTCATCTTCGAGCACCACGCCACCGGGGCCGGTCATGGCGCGGCGGTCGATCATCACGTTGCCGGTCAGCAACAGGCCGGTTTCGCCTTCGGCCCACGCCTGATACAGCCGGAACAAGGCCTCTGCAGGTACCTGCCCGCTGTCAGCGAGGTTCTCTTCCATCGCAGCTTTGGCGATGCGGTTGCCGATGGTCTGGCCGTTGGGCAAATTCAACGCTTGGAAGGGCGACATACTTGACTCCTCATCAGTGATGAGCAGAGGCTAAGCTTAAAGTTAACTTTAATGTCAAGCAGGCAAATGAGGCTGAGATGAAGATTGGTGAATTGGCGCAGTTAAGCGGGTTGAACGCGTCGCGCATTCGGTTTTACGAGGCTCAAGGTTTGATTCGGCAGGTGGAACGCCGGGCCAACGGTTACCGGCATTACCCCGACCAAGCGTTGCAAACCCTGAAAATCATCCTTTGCGCCCAGCAGGCCGGGTTCAGCCTGGAAGAGTTGAAACAGTTGTTACCGGACAGTGCGACCGGTGAGTTCAAGCAAGACGAATTGCTCGCGGGTCTTACGCGCAAAGTCGAACAGATTGAAGAGATGCAGCTGCACTTGGCGCAGAGCAAGGCGCAGCTGTTGGAGGTGATCGACAACATTCAGACGCGACCCGAGGGCATGGGCTGCGAAGCGAATGCCCAGCGGGTATTGGCGTCGTTCAAGCCTTAGCGCCGAGGGCTGCAGTCGAGGGGGCAGGGATCGGATTGCGCATCAGCATGCCCACCACCAGCGCACCCAGTAATGCCAACAACCCCGCGACCCACAGCAACAGACTGAAGCCACCGACAAAGGCTTGCCGGGCCAACGGTTCGACCACCGTGCGCGCGGTTTCCGGCAACAGGCCCATCGCCGCCGTCATGTCACCGGCCACCACCCGCGAGGCGATGCCCTGGGTTTGGCCGAGCCATTGCGCACCTTGTGCCGCCAGGCTCGTACGCAACAACAGCTCGGTATGACTGGACAGCAACGCGCCGAACACGCCGATGGCCAGCACGATTGCGCTGAAGCGCATGGTGGTGCTCATGCCTGAAGCCATGCCGGTGCGCTCCCGTGGCACGCAGGCCATGATGTTCTTTTGCGTATCACCGTTGAGCAGCCCGGCACCGGCGCCGGTCACTGCAATCGCCAGGGCGAAGGACAGGTAACCGCCGCTGCTGACCGCCCAGGCGCTGAGCAGATTGCCGCTGCCGACCAGGGTCAAACCGGCGGCCATCAACGTGGCGGGGGTAAATCGACTCGCCAGACGTACGCCGATGCGCGGGCAAATCAGCATGGTCAGGGCAAACGGCAACATCCCCAGCCCTGAGGCGATGGCCGAGAAACCCAGGCCGTTTTGCAGGTAGAACGGCAGCAGGGTCATCATCACCTGGGCGCAACCAGCGTAGGCAAACATGCCCAACAGCGCGCCGATGAAACGCGGATGCTTGAACAGTTGCAGGTCGACCATCGGCCGCCGCTGCATCCGTTCAATCACCACGAAAAGCCCCAGCAACAAGGCGCCGCTAATAAGCCGAGCGTAGGTCAGCGGGTTGCTCCAGCCGATTCGGTTCGCCTCGATCAGGCCCCAGATCAGGCACAGCAAACTCGCACTGAACGCCAGGCTGCCCCAGGGATCGAGGCGTGCGGACTGAGTGTCGCGGGACTCCGGCACGGCGCGCCAGACCATCACCATCAGGAACAATCCGACGGGCAGGTTCAGGTAGAAAATCCAGCGCCAGCCCATGTATTCGGTGATCAGCCCGCCGACCGTCGGCGCGGCGGTCATCGCCACCCCCATGCACGCGCCCCAGAACGCCCAGGCCTTGGCCCGTTCCACTTCATCGTGAAACGTGTGGCCAATGGAGGCGAGGGCCGAAGTCAGCAGCAAGGCCGCGCCGACACCCTTGATCGCCCGGGCGATGTCGAGGAACAGCGCTGTGGGCGCGGCACCGCAACCGATGGACGCAAGGATGAAAATGGCCAATCCGCAGAGCAGGGTTTTCTGCCGGCCGAAGCGGTCGGCGATGCTGCCAGCCGGCAACAAAAGAGCGGCGAAGGCCAGCATGTAAGCGCTGACCACCCATTCGATGTCGGCAAAGTTAGCGCCCAGGTCCCGGGCGATCGTAGGCAGGGTGACGGCGACAATGTTGGTGTCGAGGACGATCAGCGAGCAAACGCCTGAGGCTGTGAGTAATGTCAAGCGCGGGCTCACCTTGGGTTTGACGGGCATGGCAGCGTTTCTCTACTGTAAAAGTCAGTGCAGCTTATCGCCGGTCGCTACTTTCCTTGTTAGGTACGCCTTGTCACTTCATTACCTTTGAGCTAACGCAACGATGGATATTCGCCATTTTCGCTATTTCCTCGCCGTCGCCCGGCAAGGCAACTTCACCCGCGCCGCCGAACAACTCGGTATCGCACCGCCGACCTTGACCCGACAGATCCAGGACATGGAGAACGAACTCGGCACGCGATTGTTCGTGCGCCAGACACGTGAAGTCAGCCTGACCGAGGCCGGCGCCGCGCTGTTGATCGAAGCCGAGGCGACGGTGCGGCAATTCGAATACGCTCAGTTCAACGCCCAGCGTGCCGGGCGCGGGGATATTGGCCATATCGAACTGGGTTACGTGGCGTCGGCGGTGTATTCGGGCTTGCTGCAGAAACAGGTGCAAGCCTTCGGTCGCGAGTGTCCTGACGTCAGCCTGAACGTACGGGAAAGTCCCATGGCGTCATTGCCGATGATGGTGGTCGAGGGGCGTTTCGATATTGGCTATGTCCGCTCACCCATGACCTTGCCAGAGGGCCTCGAAGCCATTCGCCTAGACGCAGAAGGCTTTGTGCTGGCGCTGCCGACCGAGTCCTGGCTGTGCCGACTGCCAGATATTGGCCCGGAACATTTGCAGAACGAGACGTTCATCCTGCCGGAGCAAATCAGCGGCACTTTGCAAGTCGCAGCCGAGGGCGGATTCGCGCCGAAACTGGGGGCGCAACCGGGTGGGTTGGTGGCGGTCATTGCGTTGGTGTCGTTGGGGCAGGGCGTTGCAGTTGTGCCCCAATCAGTGGTGGGTCACGTGGGTTTGCCCGGCGTGGTGTACCGGGCAATCAAAGGTTGCGAGGCGAGTTCGTGGTTGTCTTTGATTTATCGGCGATTCGAGAAGTCCGCGGCGGTAATCCGGTACATCGAGCAAGTCAAAAATCGCTAAGCGCAAAAACGATCCTTCAAACACTGGAAATGGCACCGACTAACCGTAAACCCGCCGACTCAACTGCCGGGTTGCGCGAGGCACAGTGCGCAACCTTCGCAGGGTCTGGCGCAACCACGCCAGATCGTGGACCGGTTTGCGCTTCACCGTTGCCGGTTTCACCTTGCCAATGTGCCTGGCGAAGTCCTCCTGCAGGGTTTGCTCAGTGCCGATTCCCTTGAGCTTCTTCACCAACTTCCCCTCCTTGTAAAACAGCACGGTGGGTGTGCCGGTGACGTCCGGGTGGCGGGGGGATTCGCTGGTATTGAGCATGTAGATCTGCGCGTGATGCCGATACGGCTCGGCGATCTGGCGAAACACCGGTCCGGCCATTTCGCAGGCGGGACAGTGCTGACTACCGAAGTACAAGATCACCGGGCGCCAGGTTTTCAGCGCCTTGCGGTAGACCGGGGCCAGCGCTTTGCGAGCGATTTTCGAGCTCATTGAAATCTCCTTTTTCACAGTGCATCGAGTGCCTGTTGAAGGTAAAGGAGTCAGCCGCGTTCAGTCTACTGTCAGAAATTACAGGTAGAGCGTTGCTTCATTTTGAATCGCTACCCTTCAAATGTGGTGCAAGTACCCGTGTGATGTGGCCAACGGTAGCGATGCTGGAGGTGTGCATTAGGTAACAGCGTGGCCTGTGCTTTGCCCATCTTATTGATTCACCTGGTTTTTCAATCTCCCCAACATTCCGCCCACATCCTGTGGCACACTTTCTGCTGTCTATTCCGTTGTTACATACCACCTTCCGGTATAGCGGAATAAACATCACCCTGGAGTGCTTGCCATGCATCGCCGACCTTTCTTGTTTAAAGCGTGTGTTTTTGTTTTCGCGGCTTCGGCTGCTGTCATGGGCGTGGCCCAGGCGGCGGACAGCAAGCTCGATAGCGTGCTGGCCCGCGGGAAACTGATTGTGGGCACGGGCAGTACCAATGCGCCGTGGCACTTCCAGGGAGCGGACGGCAAGTTGCAGGGTTTTGATATCGATATCGCGCGGATGGTGGCGAAAGGGTTGTTCAACGATCCGAGCAAAGTCGAGTTCGTGGTGCAGTCGTCCGATGCGCGGATTCCCAACCTGCTGACCGACAAGGTCGACATGAGCTGTCAGTTCATTACCGTCACCGCCAGCCGTGCCCAGCAAGTGGCGTTCACGCTGCCGTACTACCGCGAAGGTGTCGGCCTGCTGTTGCCGGCCAACAGCAAGTACAAGGAAATTGAAGACCTGAAAGCCGCCGGCGACAGCGTCACCGTGGCGGTGCTGCAGAACGTGTACGCCGAAGAACTGGTGCATCAGGCCTTGCCCAAAGCCAAGGTCGATCAGTACGACAGCGTGGACCTGATGTATCAGGCAGTGAACTCCGGCCGTGCCGACGCCGCTGCGACCGATCAGTCGTCGGTGAAATACCTGATGGTGCAGAACCAGGGGCGCTATCGCAGCCCGGCTTATGCCTGGAGCCCGCAAACCTACGCGTGCGCGGTCAAACGCGGCGACCAGGACTGGTTGAACTTCGTCAATACCGTCTTGCATGAAGGCATGACCGGCGTTGAATTCCCGACCTACGCGGCTTCCTTCAAGCAGTGGTTCGGTGTCGATCTGCCGACGCCAGCCATCGGTTTCCCCGTCGAATTCAAATGATCCCGTGAGAGCGGGGCGGTCATCAATCGCCCCGTTCAAGGTACCGCTGACCATGAACTATCAGTTGAATTTTGCCGCCGTGTGGCGCGATTTCGACACCTTGCTGGCGGGGCTCGGTCTGGGCCTCGAACTGGCGCTGGTGTCGATCGCCATCGGCTGCGTGATCGGCCTGCTGATGGCGTTTGCTTTGTTGTCGAAGCACCGCGCGTTGCGGGTGCTGGCGTCGGTGTATGTGACGGTGATCCGTAACACGCCGATTCTGGTGTTGATTCTGTTGATCTACTTCGCCTTGCCGAGCCTGGGGATTCGTCTGGACAAGATCCCGTCGTTCATCATCACTCTGTCGCTGTATGCCGGGGCCTATCTGACCGAAGTGTTCCGCGGTGGGTTGTTGAGCATTCCCAAAGGCCAGCGCGAAGCCGGGTTGGCGATCGGTCTGGGCGAGTGGCAGGTCAAGGCGTACGTCACCGTGCCGGTGATGCTGCGCAATGTGCTGCCGGCCTTGTCGAACAACTTCATTTCGCTGTTCAAGGACACCTCGCTGGCCGCGGCGATTGCCGTGCCGGAGCTGACCTATTACGCGCGCAAGATCAATGTCGAGAGCTACCGGGTGATTGAAACCTGGCTGGTGACCACCGCGCTCTATGTGGCGGCCTGTTACCTCATTGCCATGATGCTGCGTTACCTCGAGCAGCGTCTGGCGATTCGCCGATAGGAGGCCCACATGTACGAATCCCCCAGTTGGTTGCATGAGTTGTGGGTTGCCCGGGAGGTGCTGTGGCAAGGCTTTTTGACCAGTGTGCAGGTCTCGGCCCTGGCGATTCTGCTGGGCACGATGGTCGGCATCGTCGCCGGCCTGGTGCTGACCTACGGCAAGTTCTGGATGCGCGCGCCTTTCCGGTTTTACGTCGACATCATTCGCGGCACGCCGGTGTTTGTATTAGTGCTGGCCTGCTTCTATATGGCGCCGGCGCTGGGCTGGCAGATCAGTGCGTTTCAGGCTGGTGCGTTGGGGCTGACGCTGTTTTGCGGCTCCCATGTCGCCGAGATCGTGCGCGGCGCGTTGCAAGCGTTGCCCAGTGGTCAGATGGAAGCGAGCAAGGCCATCGGCCTGACGTTTTATCAAGCACTCGGTTACGTGTTGTTGCCTCAGGCGTTGCGGCAGATCTTGCCGACCTGGGTCAACTCGTCCACCGAGATCGTCAAGGCTTCGACGCTGTTGTCGGTGATCGGTGTCGCCGAGTTGTTGCTCAGCACGCAGCAGATCATCGCCCGGACCTTCATGACCCTCGAGTTTTACCTGTTCGCCGGATTGCTGTTTTTCGTCATCAACTACGCCATCGAATTACTCGGCCGGCACATTGAAAAGCGGGTGGCCTTGCCATGACTCCATCTAATAACGCTCAAAACGATCAGCCCTTGCTGGACATTCGCGGGTTGCACAAAAAGTACGGCCAGCTCGAAGTGCTCAAGGGCGTCGACCTGACAATGCAGCGCGGCAACGTCGTGACGTTGATCGGTTCCAGCGGTTCGGGCAAGACCACGCTGCTGCGCTGCGTGAACATGCTCGAAGAGTTCCAGGGCGGGCAGATCATGCTCGATGGAGAGTCCATCGGTTATGACGAGGTCAACGGCAAGCGCGTGCGTCACCCGGAAAAAGTCATCGCCCGGCATCGGGCCATGACCGGCATGGCGTTCCAGCAGTTCAACCTGTTTCCGCACCTCACGGCGTTGCAGAACGTAACCCTCGGTTTGCTCAAGGTCAAAAAGCTGCACAAGGATGAAGCGGTGGCCCTGGCGGAAAAATGGCTGGAACGGGTCGGCTTGCTGGAACGTCGCGATCACTTCCCCGGTCAGTTGTCCGGTGGTCAGCAGCAGCGTGTGGCGATTGCCCGGGCGATTGCGATGAACCCGAGCCTGATGCTGTTCGACGAAGTCACTTCGGCCCTCGATCCGGAACTGGTAGGCGAAGTGCTGAGCGTGATCAAAGGCCTGGCCGAGGACGGCATGACCATGCTGTTGGTGACCCACGAAATGCGGTTTGCTTTCGAGGTCTCGGACAAGATCGTCTTCATGAATCAGGGGCGGATCGAAGAGCAGGGGCCACCCAAGGAACTGTTCGAACGCCCGCAATCACCGCGTCTGTCGGAATTTCTCAAGAACACGCGGTTCTGATTTTTTTCAAAAGCATTTTCACTTTTCAATCAGGAGAAACACTCATGAGCATTACTCGTTACGGCACCGGCAGCACCGCCGGTGGCGGCCAGCCCCGTCCTTTCGCCCGCGCCGTTGAAGCCGATGGCTGGCTGCATGTGTCCGGGCAAGTACCGGCGCTGGATGGCGAAATCATTGTGGGTGGCATCGTCGAACAGACTCACCAGACTATGAAGAACCTGATCGCGATTCTCGAAGAGGCGGGTTATGGCCTCGAAGATGTAGTGCGCACCGGTGTGTGGTTGGAAGACCCGCGGGACTTCTGGAGTTTCAACAAGGTGTTCTCCGAATACTTCAAAAGCGAACACGCCCCGGCCCGGGCCTGTGTGCAGGCGAACATGATGGTCGATTGCAAGGTCGAGATCGACTGCGTCGCGTACAAGAAAAAGGCCTGAACCGCGGTGACTTCATCGCTAGCAGGCTAGCTCCCACAGGGAAACGCATTCCAAATGTGGGAGCTAGCCTGCTAGCGATGGCGGCCTAACGGTCGCCGCTGCACTCTGGTTAAACTCCCGGCACTTTTATGGGAACCAATGAAATGACCGAAGACACCATCAAGCGCCGGGCTCGCGGTCTGGACCGGGCGTTCGATATCCTCGATTTCCTCAAGGAAGTCGGCAAGCCCCTGCGCCCGAACGAAATCGCCAGCGGCATCGGCAGCCCGAAATCCACGGTCTACGAATTGGTTGCCTCGCTGCTGGAGCGACGGATTCTGGAGGCCGTGGGCAAGGACGGTCACGTCTACCTCGGCCGTCAGCTGTACTTCCTCGGGCAGGCACATTTACGCCATTTCGACCTGACCCGCGAGGCTGATCATGCCTTGCAGGAGATCGTCAGCCAGACCCGCGAAACCGCACAGATGTGCCTGCTCAACGGACGAAAATACACCGTGGCCTTGATGAAAGAGGGCGAGCGGCATTTCCGCATTTCCTCGGACATCGGCGAGAACGCGCCGATCCCCTGGACCGCTTCCGGGCGCCTGTTGCTGGCGCACTTGAGCGACCAGGAAATCGTCGACCTGATCGACCACGACGATTTCATCCTGCCCAATGGCGAGCGTCTGCCGCTGGAGCAGTTTCTCCAGGAGATTCGTCAGGCTGCTATTGATGGGTTCTTCTCTTTCGATAGCGTGGCCGACACCTTTACCCATTGCTTCGCCGCCCCGGTCAAAGACCCGAACGGCGTGGCCATTGCGACCCTGTGCATCGTCGCCCCACGGGCCGATGCCAAGAACAATTACAACGACTACCGCCGGGTGCTGATTGACAGTGCCAACAGCCTGGCCCGTCGCATCAACGAATAACAGCGGCTGCCTGCGGCCGCGAATGTGAGGAGTTCGACCATGTTTTCTGCCAAAAATACTGCCACCGTGGAAAAGGGCTTTGCCCACACCGGCGCCAATCTGGTGCGCGACGTCAGCCTGCCTGCGCTGGTGCTGCACCGCGAAGCGCTGGAACACAACATTCGCTGGATGCAGGACTTTGTCAGCAATAGCGGCGCGGAACTGGCGCCCCACGGTAAAACCAGCATGACCCCGGCGCTGTTTCGCCGCCAACTGGACGCCGGTGCCTGGGGCATCACCCTGGCCAGCGCCACGCAAACCCGCGCGGCTTACGCCCATGGCGTGCATCGGGTGCTGATGGCGAACCAATTGGTCGGCACGCCGAACATGGCGTTGATCGCCGATCTGCTGACGGACCCGACTTTCGACTTCCATTGCATGGTCGATCACCCGGACAACGTCGCTGACCTGGGCGCGTATTTCGCCTCCCGCGGTGTGCGCTTGAACGTGATGATCGAGTACGGCGTGGTCGGCGGTCGTTGCGGTTGCCGCACGGAAGACGAAGTGGTCGCGCTGGCCAAAGCCATTGCGGCACAACCGGCCCTGGCGCTGACCGGGATCGAAGGCTACGAAGGGGTGATTCACGGCGATCACGCGGTGAGCGGCATCCGTGCGTTCGCTGATTCTTTGGTGCGCCTGGCCGTGCAATTGCAGGACAGCGGCGCGTTCGCCATTCCCAAGCCGATCATCACTGCGTCGGGTTCGGCCTGGTATGACCTGATCGCTGAATCCTTCGAAACGCAGAACGCCGGCGGGCGTTTCCTCAGCGTGCTGCGTCCCGGCAGCTACGTAGCTCACGACCATGGCATCTACAAAGAAGCGCAATGCTGCGTGCTCGACCGCCGCAGCGACCTGCACGAAGGCCTGCGCCCGGCGCTGGAAGTCTGGGCTCACGTGCAGTCGTTGCCGGAACCGGGTTTTGCGGTGATCGCCCTGGGTAAACGCGACGTGGCCTACGACGCCGGGTTGCCGGTGCCGCTGTTGCGTTACAAGGCGGGCGTGGTGCCGGCGACAGGCGACGACGTCAGCGCCTGCAAGGTGACGGCAGTGATGGACCAGCATGCGTTCATGACCGTGGCGCCGGGAGTCGAGTTGCGGGTGGGGGACATTATTTCCTTTGGTACTTCGCACCCGTGCCTGACGTTCGACAAGTGGCGTATCGGGTGTCTGGTGGATGAGCAGTTGAATGTCATCGAAACCATGGAAACCTGTTTCTAAGGTTTAGACCGAGGCGCGGCCTTCGCGAGCAAGCCCGCTCCCACACTGGATCTCCGGTGTTCACAAGACCCCTGTGGGAGCGGGCTTGCTCGCGAAGACGTCCGGCCAGACAACACAGAAACACCAGAGACTACAAAAACAATGAACACCATCAACACCCTCGGCCCCAACACCCCGCGCATCGCCCTGATCGGCGAATGCATGATCGAGTTGCAGCAACGCGCCGACGGCAGCCTGCAACAGAGTTTCGGCGGCGATACCTTGAACACGGCGGTCTACCTGTCCCGGGAGCTGGGTGAGGGCGGCACGGTGGATTACGTCACCGCCCTGGGTGACGACAGTTTCAGCGACGCCATGTGCCAGAGCTGGGCCGATGAAAACATCGGGCTGGGCATGGTCCAGCGCTTGCCCGGCCGCTTGCCCGGCTTGTACTGCATCCAGACTGACGCTGCCGGCGAGCGGCGCTTTCTCTACTGGCGCAACGAAGCGGCAGTCCGCGATTGTTTCACCACCCCGGCCGCCGCGCCGATCCTGGCGGCACTGCCGGATTACGATGTGCTGTATTTCAGTGGCATCACCCTGGCGGTGCTCGGCGCGCAAGGTCGGGAAAAGTTACTGGAAACCCTGATCGAAGCCCGGCAGCGGGATGCGCGGATCGTGTTCGACAACAACTACCGGCCACGTTTGTGGACGTCGGTCGAGGACGCACGGGCGGCCTATCGCAGCGTTCTGCCGTATGTTGACCTGGCATTGCTGACCGTTGATGACGAGCAGGCGCTGTTTGATTTTTCCGATTGCGAGGCGGTGTTTGCCGCTTACGAGCAGATGGGTACGCCTGAAGTGGTACTCAAGCGTGGCGCCGAGGCGTGTCTGATTCGTTGTGATGGCGAGTCGTTTGAAGTGCCGGCGCAGGTGGTCGAGCGGGTGGTGGACACCACGGCGGCGGGGGATTCGTTCAGTGCGGCGTATTTGGCCAGTCGCCTGAAAGGAGGCAGCCCGGTTGAGGCGGCTGAAGCAGGGCATCGGTTGGCGAGTCGGGTGATTCAGGTGCCGGGGGCGCTCATTCCCCGATAAGTGGAGGATGGCCGCTTGCTGCGCAATCGGTTCGCGAGCAAGCCCGCTCCCACACTAGATCTCCGGTGTTCACATAACCCATGTGGGAGCGGGCTTGCTCGCGAAGGGGTCCTTAAACCAACCCATCAATCCCGGTAAAACACCTGCACCAGGTGATAGCCAAACTTGCTCTTGATCGGTCCGTGCACCACGCGCAACGGTTTTTTGAAAATCACTGCATCGATGACGCCGACCATCTGTCCGGGCCGCACTTCGCCCAGGTCGCCGCCGCGCTTGCCGGACGGGCAGGTGGAATACTTCTTGGCCAGCACATCGAAGGCTTCGCCCTTGGCGATGCGTTGTTTGAGCTGTTCGGCTTCTTCCGATGTTTTCACCAGAATATGGCGGGCTTGAGCTTTCATTGGGGCAGGTACCTTGCAACGGTGGTGGCTATGTGGGTGCCAGCGTGGGGCGCGCGATTATGCCTTAACTCAGTCCGGTTGGCCGATCATCGCGCGAATCTTGTTGGCCAACAGGTCCATGGAAAAGGGCTTGGCCACCATGTCCATGCCTTCTTCCAGGAAGCCTTGGCGCTCGGTGGCTTTTTCCGCATAACCGGTCATGAACAGCACTTTGAGCTCGGGGCGGTGCTGGCGCGCAATCTCTGCCAGTTGCCGGCCGTTCATCCCCGGCAGCCCGACATCGGTGACCAGCAAATCGACCCGCAGGTCGGACTCCAGCAGGGGCAGGGCGGTCTTCGCGTCTTCGGCTTCATGGGCGTGATAACCCAGCTCGTTGAGCAGGTCGAGCACCAGCATGCGCACCGCCGGGTCGTCCTCCACCAACACCACGGTTTCACCGGCAATCGCGGCCGGGGTTTCGCTGGTGACCGGCATCAGGACGTTTTCGGGCTCTGCGTCGTGCAACCGCGGCAGGTACAGACGAACGCTGGTGCCCTGGCCCGGCAAGCTGAACAGGCTGACATGCCCGCCCGACTGCTGGGCAAAACCATAAATCATCGACAGCCCAAGACCGGTGCCCTGGCCGATGGGTTTGGTGGTGAAGAATGGGTCGAAAGCCTTGGCCAGCACCGACGGGGTCATGCCGGTACCGTTGTCGCTGACGGCAATCATCAGATAATCCCCGGCCTTGACCGGTTCCAGGGTGTTGATGTCACTGCTGTCGAGGTAAACGTTGGCGGTTTCAATCCGCAACTCGCCGCCATCGGGCATGGCGTCCCGGGCGTTGATCACCAGATTGAGCAGGGCATTTTCCAGCTGGCTGACGTCGGTGCTGACCGGCCACACGTCATCGGCCAGTTGCAGTTTGAGCTCGATGTGGTCGCCCTTGGTCCGGCTGAGCAGATCTTCCAGGGAATGGATCAGATCATTGGCGTTCAGCGGCTTGCGGTCCAGTGACTGACGCCGGGAAAACGCCAGCAGGCGATGGGTCAGGGCGGCGGCGCGGTTGGCCGAGGACACTGCCGCCTCGCTGAAACGCCCTACCTCGGCGGCGCGCCCGTCGGCGATGTAGCGCTGCATCAAGTCGAGGCTGCCGATGATCCCGGTGAGCATATTGTTGAAGTCATGGGCGATGCCGCCGGTGAGCTGGCCGAGCGCTTCCATCTTCTGCGCATGCCGCAATGCTTCTTCGGCGCGTTCGCGTTCGAACATCTCGTTCTGCAGTCGCTGGTTGGCTTGCGCCAATTGTTGGGTGCGGGCGGCGACTCGCTCCTCAAGCGTTTCGTTGAGATTGCGCAGGGCTTCTTCGGTCTGTTTGCGCTCGGTTTCGTCAATTACAAAGATATAGAAACCATTGACCGCACCATCCGCGCCATGGCGTGGCAAGTAGTTCATCAGCGCATGGCGGATGCTGCCGTCACGGTGCGGGGTGCTAATGCTGAAACAACAAGGCTTGCCGGACAGCGCCTGGGCGATGTATTCGGCGCGCAATGCATAGGCTTCTTCACCCAGTACTTCACGGATGGTTTTGCCAAAGAGCTCCTGAGGCGTCAGCCCGTACCAGTCGAGGTAGGCCGCATTGTTCAGGCGAAAGCGTTCTTCGCTGTCCACGTAGCTGATCAGGATCGGCATGGCGTTGATGATCAGTTGCAGCTCGGTCTGACTTTGCCGCAAGGCTTGTTCTGTGTGTTTGCGCTCGGTCAGGTCCAGGGCGGCGCCGAGGAAGCGGATCGGCCGGCCATGGTGGTCCTTGTAGCAACGACCCCGGGCGAACACCCAGCGCAGCTGACCGTCGGCTTGCAGCAGGCGATATTCCTCGGCGTACTCGGTGCCGTGGGTGATGGAGTGCTTGATGCTGCGGGCGACCATGGCGCGATCTTGCGGGTGCACGCCTTGAAGGTAGGCGCTGATGGGCAACTGATTGGCAAGCAGCGGGTCGATACCGTGTAACTGGGCGAAGTGGGCGTCGGCAATGAAACGGTCTTCGTTGATGTCCCAGTCCCAGGTGCCCACGGCGTCGGTGGCCGCGAGGGCCAGTTGCAGGCGCTCCTCGGTTTCGTGCTGGGCCTTGAGGCTGGCAGCCGAACGCTGCTCGAGTTCCAGGGCGATGCGTCGGCGTTCGTTGGTTTCGATGGCGGTCACCAGAATCCCGGCGACCTGGGCGCTTTCATCGCGGATGGGGCTGTAGGTCAGGTCCAGCCAGAAGTCGGAATCCTGGCCATTACGCTGCAAGGTGAAGCGCTGTTCGCTGTAGGTCCGTACCTGTCCTTGTAGGACGGCGCTGTAAATGGGGTCGGTAAAGTCTTTTAACTCTGGCCAGATCAGGTGTGTCGGCTGTCCGAATGCATGTGGATGCTTGCTGCCGGACAGCAGGGCGAAGCCGTCGTTGTAGATCTGCGTGAGCTGCGGCCCCCACAGCAACAGCATGGGCATCGGCGAATGAATCACGATATCCACGGCGGTTCGCAGGCTTTGCGGCCAGGTACTGGCAGCGCCCAGTGGGCTGAGTCTCCAGTCCAGTCGGGCAATCAAGGCCTGGGCATCGCTGCCGGTCGGTGTTGCGTTCATCAAGATGTCCTGCACTTAAGTCGGTGTGGCGGTGTCGACTATCCTTGTACCGCAGTAGAGGCTGGAAGACCCGTTTGGGTCGTTTTTATTCATTGAATGCTTCGCGGGTGCTTTTTGCCATGGAAATCGATGCACTGTTAGGGCTCCTGGCCAGCCAGAATGGCTCCGATCTTTATCTGTCCACCGGTGCGCCACCCAGCGCACGGTTCGAGGGTGTGCTTAAACCCTTGGCTGATCAGCCGTTCAAGCCGGGGGAAGTCGCGGCCATTGCCGCGTCCATCATGGACGCCGAACAGCGTCTGGAGTTCGATCGGGAACTGGAGATGAACCTGGCCATTTCTTTGACGGGTGTCGGGCGCTTTCGGGTCAATATCTTCAAACAACGCAATGATGTGTCGATCGTGGCGCGCAACATCAAGCTCGACATTCCGCGTTTCGAAAACTTAAAACTGCCGCCGGTACTGCTCGAGACGGTGATGCTCAAACAAGGGCTGATGCTGTTCGTCGGCGCTACCGGCTCGGGCAAGTCTACCTCGCTGGCGGCATTGATCGACTACCGCAATCGCCACAGCAGTGGCCACATCATCACCATTGAAGACCCGGTCGAGTACATCCATCGGCACAAGAAGTCGATCATCAACCAGCGCGAGGTCGGCGTCGATACCCGCAGTTTTCACGCCGCATTGAAAAATACCCTGCGCCAGGCACCGGACGTGGTGCTGATCGGCGAAATCCGTGACCGCGAGACTATGGAGCATGCGCTGGCGTTTGCCGATACCGGTCATCTGGTGATTTCCACCCTGCATGCCCACAACGCCCATCAGGCGCTGGACCGCATCATCAACTTCTTCCCCGAGGAACGGCGGACACAGCTGCTTCACGACCTGGGCAACAACCTCAAGGCGTTCGTGTCCCAACGGTTGGTGCACACCCGGGATGGTCAGCGACGGGCGGCGGTGGAAGTGATGATTGGCACGCCGACCATTGGCGATCTGATCCGGCGCAATGAATTGGATGAACTTAAAAACATCATGGAAAAGTCTGCGCAGTTGGGTATGCAGACCTTCGATGACGCGCTGTTTGCATTAGTGAAAGAAGGTGCTGTCAGCGAAGACGAAGCCCTGAAAAATGCCGACTCTGCCAATAATCTTAAACTGCGGATTAAGTTAAATAATAATGGCGCTTCTACCCCTGATTCATCTTCTGGTGAGTGGGGATTAATGGAGTGATTGTTCTTTTGATTTTGTGTTAGTTGGCAAGTTCTGAAATTCCATCTAATAGTTTTTGAGTGGCTTGTTTTGCGCCGGAAAGTAAGACTTTGTTCTTGCTGCATTGTCAGTCATTTAAATATATGAGGTGGTATTGTGTGTGTTGCGTTGAAACGTAAATTTTTTTATTCGTCTGTTTTTGCTCCTGAGGAATTACAGCGTCGTTCAAAGGCAGATGAAGCAGAACGGAAAAAAGTATTGCAGTTGTTAAAGGACGCCTTGGAAGAACAACCCTCAGATGAGTTGTTTGAGTGGCAAGGGTATGATTTATATTTGGAAGAGGGGTCCTCGCTTTATGAAATTCATATGCCCGGGCGGGTAATATGGCATCAATTAACTCAAAATTCCCACGTGTTTGCGGCGCTTCGCGAAAACAGGCCCATGAGCTCGGACATGATTCGTGTGGCTGACGATGGCACGATTGAGCTGTACAGGGATGCATCAGTGAGCTGGGAAAAAATTGAGGTTAATGCGCATGCTTTAACAGATGTCCCCCGTAGACTCAGTGAACTGGGGGATATCGCCAAGCAAGCCGGTGGCTTTATAAACGCGACAGATGTTGTGGATGTTGAACAATGGCTCAGGTTTCACGACTTGCATTTGCCAATAGACGCTGTGCAAACCAAAAACATGATTGATGTTTTTGAATTTGATCCGGTCGTTGATGAGCTGGGTAACTACTGGGGGCAACTTGTTACTGATAACCAGTCGTTAGTCGTGTTGTCCGCCGAGCAAGTTACGGGTGTTCGTCAGGCCACTGCAAAACTTATAGCTCCGGACAAAAAGCTGCTGGACAAACTGTACCGCGAAACGGGTGGTACTTTTGTAACGCACGATAACGTCGCCGAACGTATCGCTCAGTTGGTCAAGCATCCGGTGGCCCAAGCCTGCGCCAGAAACCTCCTGAAGGAACTGGACTGGTTCGGTGCAACATCCGGGCAAGACGTATTTGCACAGGATCTTGAGCAACTATTGATAACGGCTATTTTGCTGGAGCTGTATCCAGACATCGGTAAAGCTCAAGGCAGGAAGAGTATCGGCGGGCTCGATTTGTATGCACCGACCAATGTCGAGCGATCTTCGTTGGTCGTGCGCAACGAGCTGGAAACCTTTCTGTGCACCAAAGGCTGGGTAAGTCCTGTCTTGGCCCCAATGGCATCGCACCTGCTACTGGCGGAAATTGCCCCGGAATTTCTGGTCAGGGGTGTTCCATCGTCGCTGAAGATGGGCTCGGTTGCCTGGGTGGTCTTTTGCCGTGGCGTTGCGCTGGTGGAGGCCGTCACGAAAGGGGCGTCGCGTGTGCTGACCTATGGGCAAATCATGGCTTACGTCGAACTTGAGCCTGTCAGTTCGCCCCTATCCCGTCTGCGGGATTTGGCAATGATCGATCCAATCGTTGACTGGGCATTGTTGAATGGTGTTATCAAGTCAAGTGAACTCACTCAAGCGGCGAAGGAAACGACGGAGCGGGCTATTGCCGCTTTCGAGGATTACACAGAGCACTTCACCCATCTAGCGCGGGTAGTTTCCAATCCCTTGCCCAGTAGAGAAGACATCGCTCGGAAAGCCTTGGAAGAAGTGGCACCCGGTTGTGATTTCCTCGACCAGAAAGTTATCTATCAACGCCCCGGCCTGTATGCCTCACCCACCGCCATGTCGATGGTCGATTTGCATATGTCGGGAGACCTGGCGAGCGGTCAGTGGGATCTTCGCGCTGTCTTTCCCGACGACGTCACGACACCTGACTTGCTGGCCGGTGTGACCCGTTACAAAAGGCCAACCTACCACGATCCCTCCGTACTCAGCATTTACAAACGCTTTCCTCTGTTGTCGTACCTGGCACCCAACAATGTCGAATTTCACCGGCAATTGCGGGGCTATCTCGGGAATTTGAATAGTGCGGTGGTCACAAATGTGAAGTTGGCCCTTTCACACATGCTCCCCTTTGATCTGGAAATCTTTCTGAAAGGCAAGATTACTTTCTTTACCCTTCGCGGTGCGGCGGTAGAGATATCCTCCCGCCGTTTCGGAGGGCCGCTTACGCTTGATACAGACTACGAAACCCAGCAAGGCAAGGATGCTGTCACAGGGCGCTTTGGCGTTGTTATGTACGCTACCCACGAAAACACGGTTGCCTGCTATGAGTTGTTTACCTTCAGAGGGGAACTGCGGAAAAACGACATTCTCGGGAAGCTGATAACTTCGCAAGGAAAATGTTCGGGTCGCTCCAGAATCGATTTTAACGGCGATATGAATGCGCAAGTGGCACCTACGCCTCTGGAAGCGTTGCCTATCACTCTCAAGGAATACACGGAGGGGGTTGCAGCTGAGCATCATGCACGCAGCGACATGGCGATTATTGAAAAGTTGGGTGAGCTCCCGGCACCAAGGTCTGTGGTAGCGCGCACGCAGAGTGTTTATATGAATTTTGGCAACCCACAGTTTGTAAGAATCGCCGAGTTCGTCGTGAACAATCACCCGTTTCGCAAGTTTTCTGAAGTTGAAGCAATGGCCACCGTGCCGACAGCGCTTGAAAGCCAGCGCAAAATGGGCAATGACACTGCCGATTACATCGTGGATCTGGTGGTGCCCTTTAAAAAGTGCATCGAGGATTTATCTTCTGGGGAACACAATAAGGTGGTCGACGGGATCTATGGTTGTGCCATGGATGCCATTGCTTTGGGAGGGGCCTTCGCGGGTGCGGCCGCCAAAGCGCTGAGCATTTCGTCGAAGGCCGTCTCCTTGTCGTCCAAAGCCGCCCAGATGACCAAGCTAGCCTTCGTGACTTCCGTTTCCCTTATCAACCCGCTGGATGGCGTGCCTACGGCATTGTTCGGCGCCGGGAAACTCGTCCACAAGGGGGCGCTACGCTTTAACAGGCAGGCTCAAGAGATACTCGGGCTGGCGCAATCCCAGTTGCAAAAACTCAATGGCCGGCACAAAACCTATGACTTGATTCGCGCAGCCAATCGCGCCGATACCACCGGACAGGGTACCTGGCGACCCCTTGGCGCAACCGGTGACACATTAACGGTGGTAGCAACGCGTAACGCTCGCCAATGGTATGCCCTTGATCGATTGGGCAAACCCTGGGGACCAAAACTGAACAACTTCACCTTTCAGGCACCGATTCAATTCCCGCGATTCAGTAAGACATTGCCTCTCAACTATACCCGGCAGTTCATTGAGCAAAGCTTGCCGCTGGCGCGTGCAAAAATCGAAAACGCGATCAACGTCCTGAACAGTCTTGACTTGACGAAGGAACGCAACGCAATCGTCAAGGTGCTGATGGGAAGCAACTCAAACGATGCATTCGAACGGTTGTTGAGCTATCTGAGATTGGTCAGGGCTGACTTTGCAGGTCTTTCCATCAGTAACATATTTCTCGACCCACTCAAGACCACTAACAACATTGCTGCTTTCAACATGGACGCGTACCAGCAATGGAAAGACGCACAAGACCCATCCGACACGAAATTCATTGAAATCTATACGCCCAATCTCAACAAACACTTCATCGGCCTGGGTTTCAACCATGATGTCGTGGCAGACGACTTGATTCATGAGTTGTTCCACGGTGCTTCACAGACCGATGATGTCAGCTACGCCCGCGATGCCGGACGCAACGGCGAAAGAGGGCAGTTGCTGGATGTAGCGCCGCTGCTGAACCTGGCGTCGGGACGTCTGCCAGTTACAGATGAGGGCCCAGCCTGTCACGCCAGTTCCAAAGCCTTTGAAAATGCTGACTCACTGGCGGTGACCACCTCGCTGCTGAGCCAGTTGTATACGGACAGGAATGCTTATGAACTCAATATGTCCATCCTGCGCGGCGCGCTCGAAGCGAACTCCGGGCGCGCGATTGACCAGCCGGTTCTGATCACTCTGAACAACTCTATTGCGCCGAAACCTACCAGTGGAAGGCGCCCAGGTTCGCACATGAGTTAACACGCGCACGCACGATCGTTTAAGTGCCGAGTTCCGGCCGATCCCGAAATTGCTCAAGCGCTTCGGGATTGGCCAAGGCATCAGTGTTTTTTACTTTCTCGCCATGCACCACGTTACGCACCGCGAGTTCCACGATTTTGCCGCTGATGGTGCGCGGTATATCGGTCACCGCAACAATCTTCGCCGGCACATGCCTCGGTGTGGTGTTGGCGCGGATGACCTGGCGAATCTGTTGTTGCAGCGCTTCGTCCAGTTCGACGCCCTCGCGCAATCGCACGAACAGTACCACCCGCACGTCATCCTGCCATTGTTGACCGATGGCCACGCTGTCCAGAACCTGTGGGATTTTCTCCACCTGACGGTAGATTTCCGCGGTGCCGATGCGCACGCCGCCGGGGTTGAGCACGGCGTCGGAGCGTCCGTGGATCATCATCCCGCCGTGGGGCAATTGTTCCGCGTAATCGCCTTGAGCCCAGACACCGGGGAACTGACTGAAATACGAGGCGCGAAGCTTTTCCTGCCGAGGGTCATTCCAGAACCCGATGGGGATTGCCGGAAAGTGCCGGGTGCACACCAGCTCACCTTTTTCGCCAATCACCGGCTGGCCATTGTCGTTCCAGACTTCCACCGCCATGCCCAGGCTTTTGCCTTGTATCTCGCCACGGCGTACCGGTTGCAGCGGATTGCCGTTCACAAAACACGAGACGATGTCGGTGCCGCCGGACATCGAGGCCAGGCACAGGTCAGGCTTGAGGTCGCGGTAGACGTAGTCGTAACTCTGCGGCGACAACGCGGAGCCGGTGCACAGCAGGGTTTTGAGGCTGCTCAGGTCGTGGCTTTCGCGAGGTTTGATGCCGCTGCTTTCCAGGGTCGCGAGGTACTTGGGGCTGGTGCCGAAGACACTGATGCGTTCGTCGTCGATCAGGTCGACCAGACGCTCGGGACCTGGATGAAATGGCGAGCCGTCGTACAGCACCACCGTGCTGTCCACGGCCAGCGCCGAGACCAGCCAGTTCCACATCATCCAGCCGCAGGTGGTGTAGTAGAACAAGCGGTCGCCGGGGCCGAGGTCGCAATGCAATCCATGCTCCTTGACGTGTTGCAGCAACACGCCGCCGGTGCTGTGAATAATGCATTTCGGCACGCCGGTGGTGCCGCTGGAATAGAGGATGTACAGCGGATGCGCAAAGGGCACGGGGACGAAATCCGGCTCGCCGCCCACATCGTAGAAATCATCCCAGAGCGTCACGTTGGCCCGGGTGTGGAAATGTTCGATGCGCGCTTGCGGTCGGGCGTAAGGCACGACAATCAACTGCTGCAAGGACGGCAAGCGCTCGAGGATTTCATTGACCTTGGCCGTCTGGTCGATGTCCTTGCCGGCATAGCGGTAACCGGCGCAGGTGATCAGCACTGTCGGCTCGATCTGGCCAAAACGGTCGATTACGCCCTGGGTGCCGAAGTCCGGTGAGGAGCAGGACCAGATCGCCCCCAGGCTAGTGGTGGCGAGCATCGCCACGAGGGTTTGCCAGGTATTGGGCATGCACGCGGCCACTCGGTCGCCAACGACGACGCCAGCGGCGATCAGGCTCTGTTGAAAGCCGGCGACATGCTCCGCCAGTTCTGCCCAGGTCAGGTGTTCACGCTGGCCGTTCTCGCCGATGGCAATGACCGCCACGGCATCGTCACGACGGCGCATCAGGTGTTCGGCGAAGTTCAGGGTGGCGCCGGGAAACCATTGGGCGCTGGGCATTTGCGCGCCCTCAACCAGTACAGCGTCCGGTTGATCGTGGAAACGGATGTCGAAGAAATCGACGATGGCCTGCCAGAACGCTTCACGCTGATCGATGGACCATTGATGCAGGGCAGGGTAGTCGTCGACATGGAGATTGTGTCGCTGATTGATGAAGCGCCGGAAGGCCTCCATGCGGGTCTTGCCGATGCGCTTGGCGCTGGGTTGCCAGAGGATGTCGGACATGGCTTGCCTCTTCTTCTATCTTCAGATCCATTCGCGGGCAAGCCACGCTCCCACAGGGTTTGTGTCGAACCCTAATCCAGCGCCAACCACAAAAACCTGTGGGAGCGTGGCTTGCCCGCGATGAACGATAACGCGGTCTAACGTCAGATCACTGCGCCAACCACCCACCATCAATATTCCACGCCGCGCCACGCACCTGACTACCGGCCTCGCTGCACAAAAACAGCACCAGCTCGCCCAATTGTGGCGGCGTCACAAACTCCAGGGAAGGCTGCTTCTCGGCCAGCAAATCATGTTGCGCCTGTTGCGGGTCGATCCCTTTGGCGATGCGGTCATCAATCTGCTTCTGCACCAGTGGCGTCAACACCCAACCTGGGCAGATGGCGTTGCAGGTGACATTGGTGGTGGCGGTTTCCAGCCCGACCACCTTGGTCAAACCGATCACCCCATGCTTGGCTGCCACGTAAGCCGCCTTGCCCACCGACCCGACCTGGCCGTGCACCGAAGCGATGTTGATGATCCGTCCCCAACCCTTGGCGCGCATGCCTGGCAGGCTCAAACGGGTGCTGTGGAACACCGACGACAGGTTGATCGAAATGATCGAATCCCAGCGCTCCACCGGGAACTCTTCCACCGGCGCCACATGCTGAATACCGGCGTTGTTGACCAGGATGTCCACGCCGCCGAACTCACGCTCGGCGTAGGCAATCATGTCGGCGATTTGCTCAGGGTTGCTCACATCAGCCGGGTGATGGCCGACCTTGCCACCAAATTGCTCAACCTCGGCAATCACCTTGGACGCATCGCCGAAACCGTTGAGGATCAGGTTGGCGCCAGCCTTGGCCAGGCTGAGGGCTATCCCTAAGCCGATGCCGCTGGTGGAACCGGTGACCAGTGCAGTCTTGCCCGAAAGAGTCGTCATGAATACCTCACACAATGCCAGTGGCGTAGAAAGTACCGATCACCACAAAAACCGCCAGGGTCTTGATCAGCGTAATACAGAAAATGTCTTTGTAGGCTTCACGGTGGGTCAGGCCGGTGACCGCCAGCAAGGTAATCACCGCGCCGTTGTGCGGCAGGGTGTCCATGCCGCCACTGGCCATCGCGGCCACCCGGTGCAGCACTTCCAGCGGGATGTTGGCGGCGTGGGCCGCTGCGATGAAGTCATTGGCCATGGCCGCCAGCGCAATGCTCATGCCACCCGATGCAGAACCGGTGATACCGGCAAGAAGGGTCACGGTGATCGCTTCGTTGACCAGCGGATTGGGAATGCTTTTGAGCCAGTCGGCCAATACCAGGAAGCCCGGCAAGGAGGCGATTACCGCACCAAAGCCGTATTCCGATGCGGTGTTCATCGCCGCCAGCAACGAACCGCTGACCGCGCTTCGACTGCCTTCAGCCAACTTGCCGCGAATCGCCTGGAAGCCGAACACCAGCACCATGACGATGCCCACCAGCAACGCAGCTTGAACGGCCCAGATCGCCGTGAGTTTGGCGATGTCGGTGGTCACCGGCGCGGCCATGCCCGGCAGCGCGAGGTTGTGGGTTTTGCCGTACCACTGTGGAATCCATTGGGTAAACAGCAGGTTCATGATGCCCACCGCCAGCAGCGGCGACAGTGCGATCCATGGATTGGGCAGTTTGATGTCGGCAGCGGTTTCCGGCTCGTTGCGCAGCTCGGTGCCATAACCCTCACCGGCGCGCTGGGCCTTGTTGCGCTGGCGCTGCAGAAACAGCATGCCGACGCAGACCACGAAGATCGCGCCGATCAGGCCCAGCCAGGGCGCGGCCCAGGCGGTGGTGTTGAAGAAGGTGCTGGGGATGATGTTCTGGATTTGCGGGGTGCCGGGCAGGGCGTCCATGGTGAACGAGAATGCGCCGAGGGCGATGGTCGCCGGGATGAGACGCTTGGGAATATTGCTCTGGCGGAACATTTCAGCAGCAAACGGGTAGACCGCGAACACCACCACGAACAGCGACACGCCGCCGTAAGTCAGCAGGGCGCAGACCAGTACGATCACCAGCATCGCCTGACGCGTGCCGAGCAGGCGAATCGCCGCTGCGACGATGGAGCGCGAAAAGCCCGACAGCTCGATCAGCTTGCCGAACACGGCACCGAGCAGGAACACCGGGAAATACAGTTTGATGAAGCCGACCATTTTCTCCATGAACACCCCGGTGAAAGCGGGGGCGACCGCGGAAGGGTCGGTGAGCAGAACGGCGCCGAGGGCGGCAATCGGGGCAAAGAGGATAACGCTGTAGCCACGGTAGGCCGCGAGCATTAGCAGCGTGAGGGCTGCCAAGGCAATGATCACACTCATGGTGTGTCTCCTGAATTGTTATTTTTGTAGGGTGGAACTGTTGTGGGAGAGGGCTTTAGCGAGTTTCGTGCCATGCATGCAACACGTTGAAATATAAAGATATTTTTTGAGCGGGGCATCGGTTCTGGATTGTTTGTCTCTATTTTGAGACTTTTTCTGACTGGGCAGGCCCTTTCGCGAGCAAGCCCGCTCCCACATTTCTATCGAGTCGTTCCAAAGAATGCGGTCAAATGTGGGAGCGGGCTTGCTCGCGAAGAGCGCGCAGCGCTCACGAGGTCATGTCTAACAATAGAGACTTATGTCTCTTTATAGAGACTCCGCAATCCCCAACGCCACCATCTTTTTGTACAACGTCGACCGCCCCAGCCCCAACTGCGCCGCCGCTTCAACAACCTTCCCACCGCATTGCGCAAGGGCCGCTTCAATCAACTGCCGATCAAACCGCTCCCGAGCCGCACTGAACGTCTCATGCACAACCGGCTCAATCGTGACAGGCGCCACGCGCTCTACCGGTGTGAACGTCCCAATCGCCGCGCGGATATCTGTGGCAGTCAGCATCAAGTCATCACTGAGCAGCGCCGCACGCTCCAGCACGTTGCGCAGTTCGCGAATGTTCCCCGGCCAGGCATGTTGACCCAGCAGTTCCAGGGCTTCGCGGTTCAATTCGTGTTGACTGCGCAGCTCCTCCAGAATCGCTTCACTGAGGGCTGGCAGGTCATCGAGTCGATCACGCAGCGGCGGGACCTGGATCGGCAGCACGTTGAGGCGGTAATACAGGTCGGCGCGAAATTCACCGCGTTTGATCGCAGCTTCCAGATCCGTGGAGGTCGCGGCAATCACCCGCACATCGCTCTGGATCACTTCGTTGGAACCCACCGGTTCGAATTCCTTTTCTTGCAGTACCCGCAGCAGTTTGCTTTGCAGTGGCAACGGCATGTCGCCGATTTCATCGAGAAACAGGGTGCCGCCTTGGGCGATCTGCAACTTGCCGGCACGGCCCTTGCGATCAGCGCCGGTAAACGCACCGGGTGCGGTGCCGAAGAATTCCGCTTCCAGCAACGATTCGGGAATCGCCGCGCTGTTGATGCTGACAAAGGCTTTGTGCGCGCGCGGCGAAGCGCCGTGGATCGCCTGAGCCAGCAGCTCTTTGCCGGTGCCGGTTTCACCCAGCAGCAACACCGGGGACTCGGCGCTCGCACTGCGTCGGGCACGGCGTTTGACTTCGAGGCTGGCGGCGCTGGTGCCGATAAAGTGCGCGAAGTTGTATTTGGTCTGCCGCGCCCGCAACAGCGAGCGGGTGGACGCCAGTTCTTCCTGCATGCTCATGTAGCGCTTGAGCATCGGCGAGAGGCTGCGTAATTCGTCGAACAGCGCAAACCCGATAGCGCCGATCACCACGCCGGCGTCGTCATGAATCGGCAGGCGCATCACCACCAGCGGTTCTTTGGGGGTGTCCTGCATATCGAGCAGGATCGGCCGACCGGTGCGCACCACCTCGCGCAACAGACTGCCGGGGATTACACTTTCGCAGGCCTTGCCGATCGCCACTTCCGCCGATTCCAGGCCAAAGCGCCGGGCATAGCGCTCGTTCATCCAGACGATGTTCGCATCGCGGTCGACAATCACCGTGCCCTCGCTGGACTGCTCGATGATCTCGAACAGCGAACGGATGGCCAGCAGGCGAACGCGCTGGTAGTCCTTGAGGCTTTCGGTGGTGTTCATGGGCGTCATGTCCAAAATGTGTAGTGTCTGTGCAGGCCTAATCGCGGTTTCAAGTCTTAACCCGGATGCGCCGCTGCCAACAGCTCTTTGGTATACGGATGCTGCGGCGATTCAAACACGTCGTGGCTGGCACCGCTTTCCACCACTTTGCCGTCCTTGATCACGATCATGTCATGAGCCAGGGCACGGACCACTGCCAGGTCGTGGCTGATAAACAGATACGTCAGGCCATGTTTTTCCTGAAGTTGGCGGAGCAGGGCGACCACTTGTTTTTGCACCGTGCGATCCAGCGCCGAGGTTGGTTCGTCCAGCAGGATCAGCGCCGGTTTCAGCACCAGCGCCCGGGCGATGGCGATGCGTTGGCGTTGGCCGCCGGAAAACTCGTGCGGGTAGCGATGACGGCTTTGCGGGTCGAGGCCGACTTCCAGCAATGCCCGAATTACTTCGGCTTTGCATTCGTCAGCCGTCAACTGGCTATGCACCTCAAGGCCTTCACTGATGATCTGCGCCACGGACATGCGCGGGCTGAGGCTGCCGAACGGGTCCTGGAACACCACCTGCATTTTCTTGCGCCACGGTCGCAGCTGTTTTTGCGTCAGGCCGTCCAGCGCTTCACCTTGAAAGCGAATGCTGCCTTCGGAGTCGAGCAAGCGCAGGATCGCCTGCCCCAGCGTCGACTTGCCGGAACCGGATTCGCCCACAATGCCCAGCGTCTTGCCGCGTTGAATGTTGAGGCTGATGCCGTCCACGGCCTTCAGGTAGGTCTTGCGCTGGAACAGCCCGCCACCGAGGGCAAACTGCACCCGCAAGTCATCTACCTCAAGCACGTTCTCGCGCTCGTCCCGGGGCAGCGCTTCACCTTCCGGTTCCGCGTTCAGCAAGACGCAGCTGTAAGGATGTTTCGGTTCGGTAAACAGTGTTTCGCAAGGTGCCTGCTCGACGATTTCCCCGGCCTTCATCACGCAGACTCGTTGGGCAATGCTGCGCACCAGATTGAGGTCGTGGCTGATCAGCAGCAGCGACATGCCGAGTCGCTTCTGTAGGGATTTGAGCAGCAGCAGGATCTTGCGCTGCACTGTCACGTCCAACGCGGTGGTCGGTTCGTCGGCGATCAGCAACTCCGGTTCGCAGGCCAGGGCCATGGCAATCATCACCCGTTGCCGTTGGCCACCGGACAATTGATGGGGATAGGCCTTGAGCCGCTCTTTGGGTTTCTGAATGCCAACCAGATGCAGCAACTCGAGAATCCGCGCTTGCGCCGCTTTACCGGCCAGGCCCTTGTGCAGCAGCAGCGTTTCGCCGATTTGCTTTTCGATGCTGTGCAATGGGTTGAGCGAGGTCATGGGCTCCTGGAAGATCATCGCGATGCGGTCACCCCGCAGTTCTCGCAACACCTTGGCCGGAGCGCCGACCAACTCCTGGCCACGGTAGCGAATACTGCCGGTGGTTTCGGTGCCGGTCTCGGGCAGCAGTTGCAGGATCGAGTGAGCGGTCACCGACTTGCCGCAGCCCGACTCGCCCACCAGCGCCAGGCATTCGCCGGGGCGGATGTCCAGGCACAGATTGCGCACCACGGTCTGGCCGCTGAAGGCCACGTTGAGGTCACGGATTTCGATCAGGTTGTTACTCATATCAACAGTCCGCGTCATGACCGGGGATCAAAGGCATCTCGCAATGCCTCTCCGATAAACACCAGTAAAGAAAGAATCAACGCCAGGGTGAAAAACGCCGTCAGTCCCAGCCACGGCGCTTGCAGGTTCTGCTTGCCTTGACCGATCAACTCGCCCAGCGATGCACTGCCGGCGGGCATGCCGAAACCGAGGAAGTCCAACGCCGTAAGGGTGGAGATCGCTCCGGTCAGAATGAACGGCAGATAACTCAGGGTCGCGTTCATGGCGTTGGGCAGGATGTGCCGGACGATAACCTTGCGGTCGGTCAGGCCCAGCGCACGGGCGGCTTTGACGTATTCCAGGTTGCGTCCGCGCAGAAACTCGGCGCGCACCACGTCCACCAGGGCCAGCCAGGAAAACAGCGCCATGATCCCCAGCAGCCACCAGAAATTAGGCTCGACGAACCCCGACAGGATGATCAGCAGGTACAGCACCGGCAGTCCCGACCAAACCTCCAGTAACCGTTGACCGATCAGGTCGACCCAGCCGCCGTAATAGCCTTGCAGGGCGCCGGCAGCGATGCCGATCAGTGCGCTGACAAACGTCAGCATCAAGGCAAACAGGATCGACACCCGAGCACCGAAAATCACTCGGGCCAACACATCCCGCGCCTGATCATCGGTGCCCAGCCAGTTGACCTTCGTCGGAGGGCTGGGCGCCGGTTGGTTGAGGTCATAGTTCGGCGTGTCGTCGCTGAAGGGGATTGGCGGGAACAGCATCCAGCCACCGTCCTTTTGAATCAGCTTCTGCACATAATCGCTGCGGTAGTCCGCCTGGAACGGCAGCTGCCCGCCAAACTCCTGCTCGGTATGACGCTTCAGGACCGGGAAGTAGAGGGAGCCCTGATAGCTGACGATCAGCGGTTTGTCGTTGGCGATCAGCTCGCCACCCAGAGTCAAGAGGAACAGGCCGACAAACAGCCACAGCGACCACCAGCCGCGACGGTTTTTCTTGAAGCGCTCGAAGCGACGACGACCTAACGGCGAGAGCTTGAACATCAGGCGTTCCTCGCGGCGAAGTCGATACGCGGGTCGACGAGGGTGTAGCAGAGATCGCCGACCAGTTTTATCAAGAGACCGAACAGCGTGAAGATGAACAGCGAACCGAACACCACCGGATAGTCCCGGGAAACCGCGGCTTCGTAGCTCATGCGACCCAGTCCGTCGAGCGAGAAGATCACTTCGATCAGCAGGGATCCGGCGAAAAATACGCTGATGAACGCCTGGGGAATTCCCGAGACCACCAGCAGCATGGCGTTGCGAAACACGTGACCGTAAAGCACTCGGCGTTCGCTCAGGCCTTTGGCGCGGGCGGTGACCACGTACTGGCGCGTGATTTCATTGAGGAAGGAGTTCTTGGTCAGAATGGTCAGCGTGGCGAACCCGCCGACCACCAGCGCTGTCACCGGCAGTACCAGGTGCCAGAAGTAATCGGCGATTTTGCCCACGGTCGACAGCGATTCGAAGTTGTCCGAGACCAGCCCGCGCACCGGGAACCAGTTCAGCGAGGTACCGCCGGCGAAGACCACGATCAGGAACATCGCGAACAGGAACGCCGGCATGGCGTAGCCGATGACGATCGCGGTGCTGCTCCAGATATCGAAATGGCTGCCGTGATGCACGGCCTTGCGGATGCCCAAAGGGATCGACACCAGGTAGGTGATCAGCGTTGCCCAGAGCCCGAGGGAAATGGTCACCGGCATTTTTTCCAGGATCAGGTCGGTGACGGTCGCACCGCGGAAAAAGCTCTTGCCGAAGTCCAGGCGCGCATAGCTGGTGAGCATCAGCCACAGGCGTTCGTGCGCCGGTTTATCGAAGCCGTATTGCTTTTCGATGTCCTTGATCAGCTGCGGATCAAGGCCTCGACTGGATCGGGAGGTGCCGGACATGCGTTCGCTGGAACCGCCGCCGACACTCGCGCCGCCTATGCCTTGCAAGTGCGCGATGGCCTGTTCCACCGGGCCGCCCGGCGCGGCCTGGACGATGATGAAGTTGACCAGAAGAATGATCACCAGCGTCGGAATGATCAGCAGCAGACGCCGCAGTATGTAAGCCCACATCAGTGCGGCCCTCCGGGTTTGCCACGGCTGATTTGCTCAGCGGTCATCTGTTGGTTGGTCAGCGGCGTGGTGCTGATTTCCCACCAGCTCTCGATCGCTTCGTCATTGCTCGCTTGCTCGTTGGGCCTGCCGAAACGATTCCACCAAACGGTGGAGCTGCCCGGCGGGTAATAGTTGGGAATCCAGTAGTAGTTCCATTGCAGCACCCGGTCCAGCGCGTGGGCGTAGTGCAGCATTTCGGGTTGGGTGGTGGCGCGAATCAGTCCGGCGATCAGTGTGTCGACCGCCGGATTTTTCAACACCATGTAGTTATTGGCGCCTGGGTCGTTGGCCGAGACCGAGCCGAAGTAATTGAGCAGTTCACCCCCGGGCGACGTCGTGACCGGGTAGCCGGTGACGATCATGTCGTAGTCGCGGCTCATCAGGCGATTCACGTATTGGGAGGAGTCGATGCGGCGGATGTTCATGTCGATGCCGATCTGTTTCAGGGTGCGCTTATAAGGCAGCAGCAATCGGTCCATGCCGTTCTGGCTGACCAGGAAAGTGAAACTCAATGACTGGCCTTCGGCGTTGACCAGTTGATCGCCATCGGGTTTCCAGCCGGCCTGTTTGAGCAAATCGAGTGCCTGCAACTGTTTGTCGCGTATCACGCCACTGCCGTCGGTTTTCGGTGCCTGGAAAACCTGGGTGAACACCTCGTCGGGGATCTGCCCGCGCAGCGGTTCGAGAATCGCCAGTTCGCCGGCGTCCGGCAGGTGTCGGGCGGCGAGGTCGGTGTTGGAAAAGTAACTCTGCTGGCGGATGTACATGTCGCGCATCATCTGCCGGTTGCTCCACTCGAAATCCCAGAGCATGACCAGCGCCTGACGCACTCGACGGTCCTGGAACAGCGGGTTTTGCAGATTGAACACAAAACCCTGAGCCGGTTGCGGGGCTTGAGTTGCCAGGTGCGCCTTTTGCAGGCGCCCGTCACTGAGGGCCGGGCCGTCGTAGCCGATGGAGTAAGCGGTGGCGGAGAATTCTCGGTTGTAGTCGTAGGCACCGCCGCGCAGAACCTGGCGGGCGACGTCGGTATCGCCGAAGTACTCGATACTGAATCGATCGAAATTGTAGAGGCCGCGGCTGACCGGTAAATCCTTGCCCCACCAATCGGCGTTGCGCTCGAAGGTGATGCTGCGACCGGAGTCGACCTTGCCTACCCTGTAGGGGCCGCTGCCCAACGGGGGCTCGTAACCGCCCCCATTGGCGAAGTCGCGAGTCTTCCACCAATGCTCAGGAAGCACCGGCAAGGTCGCGATATCCAGGGGCAGGGTACGGTTTTCATTGCTTTTAAAGTCGAATCGAACCGTCAGAGGTGATTCCACTTCGACGCCTTTGACGTCGGCAAACTGAGTGCGATAACGCAGGCTGCCCTGGGTCATCAACAGGTTAAAGGTGTAGCGCACGTCTTCGGCCGTGATCGGTTTGCCGTCTGCGAAACGGGCCTTGGGGTTGAGGTAGAAGCGCAGGAACAAACCGTCGTCCGAGCGCTCCATCTTCTGAGCCACCAGGCCGTACACGGTGTAAGGCTCGTCCAGTGAACGCTGGGCGAGGGGCGAGTAAAGCAGGCCGTCGACCTGTGTGACGCCAATGCCTTTATCGATGTAGGGCAACATATGATCGAAATGACCGATTTCGACGGCCGAGCGGCGCATCGTGCCACCCTTGGGGGCTTGCGGGTTTGTGTAGGCAAAATGACTAAAGCCGGCAGGATACTTCGCCGGTTCACCGTACACGGTCAACGCATGTTGCGGTGCTGCAGTCACGCCGGTGACGCTCAATAACAGAGCCACGGCCGTGAACAATAAAGTAGGGAACGCCAGTCGCATTGTCAGCCTTAGAGCCGGGTGGTCAATAACCGCAATTTGTACGCTAGCGGCGCGTCCCTCGCCACCCGTATCACGTATCCGAAACACAACGGCCCACCAAAAGGCGGGCCGTTGAGCAGAAAACTTCAGGCTTGATCAGTCCTGACGGCTGGTCACTTCCAGCAGGTGGTAACCGAACTGGGTCTTGACCGGGCCTTGCACCACGTTGATCGGTGCGCTGAAGACCACGGTGTCGAACTCCTTGACCATCTGGCCTGGACCGAACGAACCCAGATCACCGCCCTGGCGGCTGGACGGGCAAGTGGAGTTGGCTTTGGCGACTTCGGCGAAATCGGCGCCGCCTTCGATTTGGGCTTTCAATTCGTTGCACTTGGCTTCGCTGGCAACGAGGATGTGACGGGCAGTGGCTTTAGCCATGGTGAAATACTCCTTTCAATGTTCAGTAAAGTGCGGAGCCTACCGGATTCAGTGGTCTATTTCTTCTCAAAGTTCCGTACAGACTATGCAGGCCGGTACGGTATTCCTTTATAGGCCGGCATTTCTCAGGCGCTCGGCATGCTGCACATACAGGGCAATCGGGTCGATGCCCTTGCGCAACGGACCGGCGGTCTGGCTGAGGCTGTCCAGATGATCCAGCGGGTAGTCGGACCGGATGACTTTGCCCAAATGGGAGCTGTAGCGGCCAACCAGGCCATCGTTCTGTTCGGGTTCGGTGGTGAAGTAGTGGGAAAAGGCGCGGAGGAACCCGTGCAGCGGACTCAGGGCATCAAGCCCTTTGTCGAGGAGATCGCCCTGCAGGGTGCCGCTCCAGGAGTAATAACGTACGCCGTCGACCAGTTCGCGACCCTTGCCCCCCCAGGTTTTCGGCAAGCCCTGCGGGTATTTGTCGTTGAACGCGCCTACACCTTCGGTGGTCAGGGCATTCAGCGCGGCGATGGCGTTCTGTGGCAGGTGACGGTGGCCGCTAAGCAACGATAGAAAGTCTGCAAACAACGTTGCAACTGTCGAGGCGACGTGTTCCGGCAGGCGCCCGGGCGTCAGCGCCTTGCGCAAGAAGTCGGCCAGTTCCGAGCCGTGATTCGGTCCGCTGACGGAGGTTACCGAAGCAATTATTTGCGGCGCCGTCGCCGCCGCATAACGTGCAGCGAGTGCGCCCTGGCTGTGGCCGATCAGGTTGACTTTGTTCGCACCGGTTCCGTCCAGTACACGTTCGATCTGCGCCAGAAGCTGGTCGCCGCGAGCTTCGTTGCTATGGGTAGCCGACAAGTGCGGGATAAACACTCTTGCGCCTGCACTCCTGAGTGCCTGCTTGACGTCACGAAAGAGTTCGATCTTGCCGATGCGGTCGAAGCCGAAGAGCCCGTGGACCAACAGGATCGGATACTGAGTAGTTGCATTCCGTAGCATGTTCTTTCCTTTTTCGCAGTCGTTCAGAGGTGTGTTGATGGGCTCACTCTAAAGCACACCTGCTGTTCGGCGTTGTATGAAAAAGCCGCTGTAACCTGATGAAAACGGAATAGAAAATGTACGAAAGTTCGAAAGTAGATGAGGTCTTGTTCGGAATATTTGGACATCTTTTGATCTGTAACAGAGCGCTTTTCTGCGATGGCCTACTTCGGGAACACCCTTTGCCTGTGAGTCGTGTCTCAATTCCGACGTCCAGTCCTCGATAGGAGGACTGGACGAGGGTGTGGCTCACGCCGATTGTTGATCCCGGTTCTGGGCTCTGAGCCGGTCGGCTGCCTGGCGCAACAATGACTCTGTCCCGCTCCAGCCAAGGCAGCCGTCCGTGACGGACACGCCGTAACGCATGGACGTACTCAGCGGTTGGCAGCCTTCGAACAGGTGACTTTCGATCATCATGCCGATCAGTGATCGATCACCTTGCAGGCGCTGTTCAAGCACATCGTTAAACACCGCTGGCTGACGCAACGGGTCTTTGCCGCTGTTGGCATGGCTGCAGTCGACCATGATCCGGGCCGGGATCTTCAGTTGGGTCAAATCGCTGTTCACTTGGGCGATGCTGTCGCGGTTGTAGTTCGGCCCGCGATGTCCGCCACGCAGCACCAGGTGGGTGTCGGGGTTGCCCGGCGTTTGAATGATTGCCGGATGACCCTGGCTGTCGACACCGAAATGGCGATGCGGATGGGCGGCAGAGCGCATGGCGTCGCTGGCCACACCGACACCACCATCGGTGCCGTTCTTGAAGCCGACCGGCATGTTCAGGCCGCTGGCCATTTCACGGTGGATCTGCGATTCGGTGGTGCGAGCGCCAATGGCGACCCAGCTCAGCAGATCGTCGAAGTAGCCGGCAGCCATCGGTTGCAGCAGTTCGGTGGCAATCGGCAGTCCCAGGCGGAGCATTTCGCGCATCAACTCGCGGGACAGCGTCAAGCCGCCGGCCATGTCATCGCTGCCATCCAGATGGGGATCGTAGGCCAGGCCTTTCCAGCCGACCGTGGTGCGGGGTTTTTCGACGTAGGCGCGCATCACCAGCAGCAGTTCATCACTGACCTCGGCGGCGAGGCGGGCGAGGTTGCCGGCGTATTCGAGGGCGGACTGAGGATCGTGAATCGAGCAGGGGCCGACGATGACCAGCAGACGGGAGTCTTCACCGTTGAGGATCGCGCGAACCGCCTGGCGGTGGGCGGCGACTTGCTGGCTCAGGGCGTTGCTGAGTGGCAGTTGCTGTTTGAGTTGCAATGAGCTGGGCAGACGCAGGGTCAGCGCTTCATTGGCAGGGCTCAAGGTGGACAGCGGCAGAGCAGAGACGGACGAGTTCATATTCGGGCTTCCTGGGCTGGCGGCGGGTTCGTTCCCGCGCGCTCGGCCCTACTGGGGTGTTCGACAATTGGCCGGATTGGCTGCGTGTGTGTGCTTGCCACCTGTGGGTGACCGATCGGAGGCGGCAGGCTGTCCCGAGCGGAGGCTGCTAAATCGCCAGGCGGTAAAACTGTCGTAACGGTAATAAGTGGCGTAGTTCATTGTTGAATCCTCTGGTTGTCTGGTGTGTCGCTAAAAATGTGCGGGGCTGAAAAAACAAAACCCCCGGTCGGGAAGCCGACCGGGGGTTGAGAATTCTCTGGTGGCGACCCGTTTAAAGTGGGCGCCGTGTGGGTATCAGGCGCGCCAGTGGCTAAACCAATACCCAAAATAAAAGCTGACCGGAGCACAAACGTCATTCACCCGGGCAGCCGCCACCGAGCGCAGGGCGCTGACGGTACGAAGCTGTGAGAGGGTGCTGGACATGGTGTTTCTCCGATAAGTGCGCCGAGCTTACGCGAGGCTGGTACGTGGTTTCAATCAGAAAATGCTATCGATCGCCGACGGCATTTTCTATCGCTTGAGTGCGTCGCCGGTTGTGACACACTTTGTGCTTCACATACATGAACGTCACAAGGACGAACCATGACGCCACTGATCATCGCCGCTGCTCAATCGATCTCCATCGCCGGTGACGTTGCCGCAAACATTGTGTGGCATCAGCGCTTCATGCAAGTTGCCGCGGAGCAGGGCGTGCAATTGCTGGTGTTCCCGGAGTTATCGCTGACCGGGTACGAGCGTGGACTTGCGGCTGAATTGGCCATTGCGCCAGATGCCGAGGTCCTGCAACCGCTACGGGATTTCGCGCGGGAAGTCGGTGTGACGACAGTCGTGGGGATGCCGATTCGCCTGTCGGAGGATTCGCCCGTATTGATTGGGGCGCTGGTGTTGGGCACTGATGGATCGCTCGGGATCTACAGCAAGCAACATCTGCATCCGGGCGAGGAAGTGGCATTTGCACCGGGAGCCGGCGGTTCGACCCTGACCGTAGGTGCCGATACGGTCGCATTGGCGGTGTGCGCGGACTTCTCTCACGCCAGTCATGCCGCCGCAGCGGCGCAGCAAGGCGCCGATCTCTATGCGGCGGGCGTGCTGATCACGGAAAACGGCTACGCCCCGGATACCGCGTTGTTGCAAGGCTACGCCAGCGCTCATTCGATGACGGTCCTGATGGCCAACCATGGCGGTGCAACGGGTGGCTGGGAATCGGCAGGACGCAGCGCGATCTGGGCGTCGGACGGTTCGCTGATTGCGGCCGCACCGGGTACGGGTAACCTGATGGTTGTCGCTCGACGCAACGCTGACGGCTGGAAAGGGCAAACAGTGGAGGTTGCGCAGGGGTGATGGTATTTAATTTACGCCCGGCGACATCCCGGGACCTCGACTTCGCTCGTGAACTGACCCGCAACAACATGCTCCGCTATTACATACAGCACAATCTGCTGTGGCAGGACGAAGGGTTCGACGTGGGCTGGACCGGGCGCGAGAACTGGTTGATTGTGAGTGGCAGTACGGTGCTGGGCTTTTTCAGTCTGAGTCGTGACGCCAAGGCCCTGTACATCCGCGAATTGCACGTCCTCGAAGCGTTTCGAGGGCAGGGCGCCGGTTCCTGGGCGATTGATCAGGTATTCGCCATGGCGTGCAAGGAACGGCGTCCGGCATTGCGTTTGACGGTATTTGAAAATAATCCCGCGCAAGCGTTGTATGAGAGAAAGGGGTTGAAGGTGGTCGGCACAGACGCGTGTTTCCTGAGAATGCAGCGTGATATCGATGCCTCGCCCGGCTGAAACACGCATACGACAAGTCTTTCAAGATGTATTGAAACTTTTTATATGATGCTTGCCGCTAGGTCTGCCAGTTGCTTTTTGCTAAGGTGTCGGCAACCCAATAAGACCATTTCGCGAGGTGTCTGCTTGATTAGGGTGCTAGTAGTCGATGATCATGATCTCGTTCGTACAGGCATTACACGAATGCTGGCTGACATCGATGGCCTGCAAGTAGTCGGCCAGGCTGAGTCAGGCGAAGAATCCCTGCTCAAGGCGCGTGAGTTGAAACCCGATGTGGTGCTGATGGACGTCAAGATGCCCGGCATCGGCGGTCTTGAAGCCACACGCAAATTATTGCGCAGTCATCCGGATATCAAAGTCGTCGCGGTCACCGTGTGCGAAGAAGATCCGTTTCCGACGCGGTTGTTGCAGGCAGGGGCCGCAGGCTATCTGACCAAGGGCGCCGGATTGCCGGAAATGGTCCAGGCCATCCGCCTGGTGTTTGCCGGGCAGCGCTACATCAGCCCGCAAATTGCACAGCAACTGGCGATCAAATCCTTCCAGCCGACCAATGATTCGCCTTTCGACGCCTTGTCGGAGCGGGAAATCCAGATCGCGCTGATGATTGTCGGCTGTCAGAAGGTCCAGATCATTTCCGACAAACTGTGTCTGTCGCCAAAAACCGTGAACACTTACCGTTACCGCATTTTCGAAAAGCTTTCGATCAGCAGCGATGTCGAGTTGACGCTGTTGGCGGTTCGGCACGGCATGGTCGATGCCAGTCTCTGAAAATGACTGAAGTCTTCGATCCAAGCGCCTTTCTGTCGACGGTCAGTGGGCGTCCCGGTGTGTATCGCATGTTCGACAGCGAGGCACGCCTGCTCTATGTCGGCAAGGCCAAGAACCTCAAGAATCGCCTGTCGAGTTACTTCCGCAAATCCGGTCTTGCGCCCAAGACCGCGGCGCTGGTCGCGCGTATCGCTCAGGTCGAAACGACGATTACGGCCAATGAAACCGAAGCCTTGTTGCTTGAGCAGACGCTGATCAAGGAATGGCGTCCGCCCTACAACATCCTGCTGCGCGACGATAAATCCTACCCTTATGTCTTTCTCTCGGATGGCCAGTTCCCTCGCTTGAGCATCCATCGCGGTGCAAAAAAGGCCAAGGGCAAGTATTTCGGCCCTTATCCCAGCGCCGGTGCGATTCGTGAAAGCCTGAGCCTGCTGCAGAAGACGTTTTTCGTTCGTCAGTGCGAAGACAGCTATTACAAGAACCGCACGCGTCCTTGCCTGCAATACCAGATCAAACGCTGCAAGGCACCCTGTGTCGGGCTGGTGGAGCCCGAGGTGTATGCCGAAGACGTACGACACTCGGTGATGTTCCTTGAGGGGCGCAGCAATGCGCTGACGGATGAGTTGTCCGCAGGAATGGAAGAGGCGGCGATCAACCTCGAGTTCGAGCGTGCGGCCGAGCTGCGCGATCAGATTTCATTACTGCGCCGGGTCCAGGACCAGCAAAGCATGGAAGGCGGGACGGGCGATGTCGACGTGATCGCAGCGTTCGTCAATCCGGGTGGTGCCTGCGTTCATTTGATCAGTGTGCGGGGCGGGCGGGTGTTGGGGAGCAAGAACTTCTTTCCGCAGGTGGGTATTGAAGAGGACGTTTCTGAAGTCATGGCGGCGTTTCTCGGCCAGTACTTCATCAGCAGTCCCGAGCGCGACTTGCCCAGCGAACTGATCGTCAACGTGGTTCACGAAGACTTCCCGACCCTGATTGCGGCCATCGATGAGCTGCGCGGTCGCGAACTGACCATCAGTCATCGGGTTCGGGGTACGCGAGCACGCTGGCAACAGTTGGCGGTCACCAACGCCGAGCAGGCCCTGGGAGCGCGACTGGCTAACCGTCAACACGTTGCTGCACGTTTCGATGCCCTGGCGGAAGTGTTGAATCTGGATGAGCCACCACAGCGCCTGGAGTGTTATGACATCAGTCACTCCAGCGGCGAAGCGACCGTGGCATCCTGCGTGGTGTTCGGCCCCGAAGGTCCGATCAAGTCCGACTACCGTCGCTACAACATTGAAGGCGTCACCCCGGGCGATGACTACGCCGCGATGCATCAGGCCCTGACCCGACGCTTCAGCAAACTGAAGGACGGGGAGGGCAAGCTGCCGGACATTTTGCTGGTGGACGGTGGCAAGGGGCAGCTGTCCATGGCCCGCGACGTGCTCAATGAATTGGCCGTGCCTGATCTGATTCTGCTGGGCGTCGCCAAGGGCGCCACGCGCAAGGCCGGTTTCGAAACCTTGTATCTGAATGATGCTGCCCACGAATTCACCTTGCGCGGTGATTCCCCTGCGCTGCATTTGATCCAGCAGATACGCGACGAAGCTCACCGTTTCGCGATTACCGGGCACCGCGCCCGCCGTGGCAAAACCCGGCGCACGTCTACACTTGAGGGCGTTGCTGGCGTCGGACCGACACGCCGCCGCGATTTGTTGAAACATTTTGGTGGATTGCAGGAGCTGTCTCGTGCCAGCATCGAAGAGATCGCCAAAGCACCCGGGATCAGTAAAAAGCTCGCAGAGTTGATTTATGCCAATCTGCACAGCGAGTAGAATGCCCCCTCACCTCGTAGCCAGTTGTGCCGATGAATATCCCTAATCTGATTACCGTACTACGCGTCCTGCTCATTCCGATCTTCATTTTACTGTTCTACCTGCCGTATCAATGGAGCTACCTGGCGTCCGCCTCGGTGTTCGCATTTGCCGCCGCCACAGACTGGCTGGATGGGTATCTGGCCCGCCGACTGGAACAAAGCACACCGTTCGGGGCTTTCCTCGATCCTGTGGCTGACAAGCTGATGGTCGCTGTTGCGCTGGTATTGCTGGTGCAAGAACATGGCAACCTGTGGCTCACACTGCCGGCCGCCGTGATCATCGGTCGCGAGATTGTCGTCTCGGCACTTCGCGAATGGATGGCGGAACTCGGCGCCCGCGCTCACGTAGCCGTGTCGAACCTGGGCAAATGGAAGACCGCCGCGCAAATGCTGGCGCTGGTGATCCTGTTGGCCAATCCGTCGGATTTCACGTTCTGGGTGCTGCTGGGTTATGCCTTGCTGCTGATATCCGCGGGCCTGACGTTGTGGTCAATGGTCCAGTATTTGCGGGCTGCCTGGCCGCATCTGAAGACCGACGTGGAAAAGAAATAAACTTTTTTGAATCAAGGGGTTGACGGGGCTTCTGGATTCTATAGAATGCGCCTCACCAAGACGCGGGAATAGCTCAGTTGGTAGAGCACGACCTTGCCAAGGTCGGGGTCGCGAGTTCGAGTCTCGTTTCCCGCTCCAATTATTGTTCTACAGGCTTCTATTGAAGTCTGCAGAAACTGAAAAAAGAGGCTTCGGCCTCTTTTTTCGTTCCAGTAAGTTCTACTCGAAAGCACTACCATCCACGTTTTTTTAGTACATCGTTTAGTACATTAATCCGGAGCTTGGTAGATCATTTTTTCGTGGGACTCGCCTTTCTGGAAACCGTACAAATCTCCTCTATTCAAACGAGACGGAGATTGTACGATGGCCCTCACCGATACTGCAGTCCGGCACGCCAAACCCCGTGCCAAGGACTACACCCTCCCTGACTACAACGGCCTCGCTCTTTTCGTGAATACGAAAGGCGCCAAGTGCTGGCACTTCCGCTTTTCCTGGGCAGATAAGCAACCGCGTGTTTCTCTCGGTACCTATCCTGAAATTAGCTTACGAGATGCTCGCGCTCTGCGTGATGTTGCGAGGGCACTGGTCGCTCGGGGCATCGATCCGCGTGTCCATCGGCAGCTGGAGCGTAATGCTAGGCGCCTGGTCACGGAAAACGCCTAAGAAGCGGTTGTTCAGCATTGAAAGTGGACGCAAAGTTGAGCATCGTGTTTCTGGTCGTGGGTCTCGATAGTCCGGTCGGACCCAGAACCTCCCGCTTCAATTGGCCGCCGAGTCGGCTGGCAGCGAGGGCGCTCAGGTTGCGATGTAGAGGCGGGCGCCTTACCTTCGCTGTTCATGGTCAGTTAAGCCGTTGGGCCAGGTCGGTGATCAGTCATTAGGCAAATGCAACTGCACTTCCATGGAGTCATGAAGGAGTCGGATGACCTCGATCACGTCGCCGTCTGCCACACGATAGAACACGATATGGCGCGGACTTTTGACCGTCCCATGGGGGTGTTTGGCCTGTTGGCGTGAATAGATGAGGTGATAACTGCGAAGGCCCGGTGCAAGCTCATCGCGGTCGTGGCTGCCAACCCGATAAGGCGCGCCGGCAATCGCTTGCAGCGCCGCGAGGATCAGCGCCTGGTAGCGCTGGCGTGCTTGATCGCCGAACTGCGTCTGGGAGAGCCGGAGGATGTCGACAATGTCGGCGCGCGCCGCGTTGGAAATCCGATACTGCGGCATGCTCAGTGTTTCTCTCTCGCGGGGAGGGTCGCCTCCTGGCTCAAGCCTTCGAGGTAGTGCTCCAGATCCCCTTCGTTCAACTGAGTAAAGCGACCGTGCTCAAGGTCCATGATGCCGATCGAGGTCGCCTGACGCAGGGCCTCAATTTTGGCGGTGTCTTCGGCGACGCGTTGTTCCAATAGACGCAAACCTTCTCGCATCACTTCGCTGGCATTCTGATAACGGCCGGACTGAACCAGGTCCTGGATAACCTGTTCCTGGTGAGGGGTGAGCACAACGTTTCGCGTCGCCATAATGAACTCCAGATCTGGGCAAACAGATTCTTTCGACCATTGGCATATTATGCCATTTTGCCCGCGAGCACATAGTTTGGGATTTGTATCTGACAAACTGTGTCGTACGTGGCCATCCTTCGCGCCGAACAGCGCGTGCTGGCCCCGACTGCATGCACACAAAGTCCAAAAAGGTTGTTGCAGGCGGGACGTCGGGGGCAACTTGATCAGTGTGGGCCCTCAGCTTGGTCAAGCCCTGCTTGATGTGTCCGGCGTTCTCACCGATCGTATGAAGCGCGCCGCGGACATTGTCGCCAGTATCAGTCGCACCTTGGCGCTCAACCCTCAAGGTCTACTCCATCACGGCCGCTTCTAAGGCGAGCTGGTTTTGGTACAGCCGTTCGAGGACATCAGGTAGTGAATATTCAGTGGACATCGTTTCGACTCCAATCGAGGAATCGAAAGCGTAGCCGCGGGGGAGGGCTTACAACAAAAGGCCCGCCAGGGTGTTTGTACGATTTAGCAAAGGAGACTTGGGGCAGGTGACTACAATCGGCCAAAGCAGCCAACCGAATAAGATCCTAAGGCAGGCCCTGAATATTTGCCCCGCTCTTGATCTGCACATGGATCAAACCGCCGAAAAAGGTGTTTCCATAAGCGCCGTTCTTGCGCCCGATCCTCGTTTACCTTAAGGGTAACAGCTTGCACCGAGTCGCAAGCCTGAACCGATTTACACTTTTCTTGGGGAGTGGAAAGTACAGATGGGCAGTAAGAAATACCTCAACAAGACCTGCGTTTACTGTGGAAAGCCCGGTTCGTCGACCACTGGTGACCACGTCATTGCGCGTGAATTTTTCCCTAAGGACGATCGCCACAACCTGCCCCAAGTGCCAGCTTGTGTGCCATGCAACAACGCTAAGGCAGCCCTAGAACATTACGTTCTTGCGGTATTACCGTTGGGGGGCAGGCATGATGGCGCAGCTATTGCCATTTCCGATCAGGTAGGGCCGCGGCTGGCTAAGAATCAGAAGCTGGCCAAGAGCATTGCTGAGGCGCAGCGGTCATTTTTTGTGCTGGATGCAGCTCGTACATGGCATTCAGGGACGATCACCCCATTCGATGTGACCATGTTGCTGAAACTGGCTAGCCTCATTGCCCAGGGACTTGCTTGGCACCATTGGCAGATCCTGCTCGCGCCCGATTCGCTTACCGACGCGAGACGTATGACCAGCGAAGGCGCCAAGTACTTTAGAGGTCAAATGGCGGGGCCTGCACATGGAGAACAGGTGAAGGTCACCTTGGGCAAGGATGTCTTTCGATACCACGGGGCGTATCAACGAACTAACCCGAAGAAAATCATTTGGGAGATGACATTTTTCGGCGGTGTTGAAGTCGGACCTCTTGTTGCAAGTGGCGAGTCAGCTCGCACTGTTTTCGCCGTATCGAGCGACGAAAAAATCTGGTTTGAGCAAATCGCTCAATGGAATGCGAAAAATTCAGCAGATGAAGCGAACAACGAAAATTCAGACATCAAGTGTGCAGCAGTTTGGTCACCGGAAGTACCACTGGCAGGGCTCAGCTTACAGACTGGCCCCGATGACACTGAGGCCATTCCTTAGTCGACACCATTAGCGCGGTGATCCTGCCGAATTGGCCAAGGCCAAATCACAAGCGCGCCAGGACGAGATTATGCCTCATACGAACAGCTCCGTTCCCGTAGTCCGCAGTTAACGGAGATGCAGATCTCGCACAAGCGTCCGGGCGCAGCTGCCGATCACGACCGGCAGAAGTCGGCCAGCGGGCGGGCGCCCAGCCTTAGAGCTCCTTCGGCGATAGTGGTCATCCAGATATGTCTACAAAACCAAAGGCAATTCAGTTATCCGGTGCTTGCCGTACAATTGATGAGGCGCGTGATGAGATTAAACTACGGATAAGTGCACAATGAAAAAGAAAAAGCTCAACCCTCTAGCTCTGTTTCCTCCAAAGCTCGATTGGCTTGGCAATGAGCACGGGTGCCCTCCCTTCGACGTGCTAAATTCGATGCTATATGAAGCTGTAGCGGCGCAGCCCAGCAACGTCGAAAGGTCGCAGATTATCGGTAAGCTGATGCTAATTGGGCGTACCTACTCTGCCTCTGTGGAACGCAGAAAAACCAAGGGCCACGTCAAGGATGAGCGGCAGGCGCTGGAGGTCATCATCGCGGCCGCCGAAGCAATTGCCGCATCAAAGTGTTCGGTGATGCTAGATGCTATCGAGGTGGATGAGCGTCTCACCCTTGAGCGCTTACCGGAAGCTGTCGCGATTCATCTCGAGCTTTGTGGTGCCCTGGCGACGGCGAACAATCGTGAGAACAGCAGCCTTGCGTCGAAGTACTTGCATTTTCATCGGCCCGCTTTTTTCCCGATTGTGGACTCTTATGTTCGTGAGGGTTGGTCTTGGGTTATGGACGAACTGAACGAAAGCTACAAAGGCTGGCGTGGGTTTGGCAAGGTAGATCGCTATCAGGGTTGGTGCATACGTGTTCTGGCACTACGTGATTCAATGGAAGAAAGTACTAGGACGTCGGTCAGTTTAAGAGAGGTCGATAACTATCTGCTGTCGATAATGTCGCAGGATGGGCAGGGCGGATGGGGGTTGCCGCGTTTGCCTGGTTGACTTGAGTCTAGCGCGGAGCTTAAGAGTCAAACCAAGGCGGAACTTTCCAAATAATTGATAAATTTATATGGGCAGTCCGCCACTCCGAGCGCGGGCAAGTGATGATAATATTGATTCGCCAAAGTCGGATGTGGCCTAAAGGGTAGCGGCCTACGTACAGCGAAAAGAGGGCTGATTTATTTTCTGTAAAGTAGATCGCTCCCTTCTTTCGATGTTTTGAATGTGAATGAGTATTGTGAGCTGCTAAGGTTGATTGCTTGTTTTTTATGTTGTAAAAGGATTTAACATGTCAGATTTTCCTTCAGTTCTCCATTATTCAACTGGCTTTCCACTGGTTATTGGCTTGCATCATGTTGAAAATTACAAAAAAATAAAAGTGTCTGATGAAGGCGCAAAGCTGACTGTGCTAACAAAGTCAGGCTATGAGGTCACAGGTTTTGGAGTTGTGCACGGCTATCATCATTATTTCATAACTACTCGCCCGCGGTGTATGTTTGATAAGGATAGTTTCTATTGGGATGCTATGAATAGTCGCGGGTATGGGAATCTCGAGTTCGAGGTTGGATATAAAAAATATAGGAAGGTCCCGTTTCAGCTGTTGCTGGATGGCAGTTCACCCTATCCATTTCCTCAGAAAGAGGGGCTGGATAGTGCTAAAGATATAATTCACGCGGAAATTCAAGAGTCTGAATTCGGATTTCCAAATCGAGTGGTTCTGAAAACAAAGAGTGGTGTGTTTGGTTTTTTTCTTGAGCCTGATTTTTTACATTATATTTCTGTGGATGACCAGGAGTTTCCTAATATTTTGGACTTCAAGGTCGAGTATATAGGTATCTCTACTGGGGAAACAGGGAATCGTGATTTTGGCGATCGTCTTTGGAATCATGAGAAAGTAAGAGAGGTTTCTGGGATAATTCAAAGAGATTCGCCTAATTTACAGGTTTATGTTTTTGGGTTTAGCGCTAAATATGTTGTAGAGCCAAGGCCTGGTGGGTTTATTCACAATAGCGGAATTCTTGAAGCGAAGATTGGAAAACACAATGCTGCCAAAGTTTTGGAGGCAGGCTTGATTAAATATTTTCAGCCTCGATATAATGATGAGTTCAAGAGTTTTTTGGATGAGGAACATCCATCTTGGTTGGAAACGATCAGGGAAATTCTAGTTCCATCTTGGGAGAGAGGGAATAGGCCTGCGTTTTTGTCGATTACGGTTGCGTCAGACGGTAGGTTTAATACTGCAGGGGCATGGACGTTTGGACGATTTTATACGGAACACCTGGCACCTGTAGATACCACCTCCTTCCTACTGGACTTGGGGTGTAAATAAACGGCCCCGTGATAGGGGTGCGTTATTTACGCGAAACTCTCTACGACCAACAGGGGCGTATCACCGACAGCCGCCTGTATTACACCGGTGCGGAAAGCAGCACCGATATTTCCGCACGCCTGGGCTGGGACCGTGACAACCACAAAGGTAGCCTCGGCCTGCAGGCCGATACCTATGGCACGGTGATAGATAATGCCGATTTGTGCCTGGCGCCGAAGCGACGGATATCGCCGTACACAGGGGGCTGGTCGTGACTGGATGACGGGCTATTTCAGCCCAGGTTGCGGGAGCTTCGCTGAGTTGTTTGGCGGTTCCTTAGGGATGTGGGGGAGAAAGGGTGATATTTTCTTAGCATGCGCACAGCCTTTTTTACATCGTCATTCATCACTTTCATCGATGTCGTCAAAAATACTTCTCGTACCGTGTTTTTTTTCAGAAGGTTCCAAAGCCCCGAGAACTCGTGGACTTACTTTCGGCTCGGGAATCTCCGTTTCCGCAATCCAATCATTCGCTAGAGCAGTTTCTTGTTCAATGATCTTGATTGCCTCATCGTCGTCGGCAAATCGTTTTTTGAGCGTGCTAAACGATTCGAAAAGATCCTGCATATGCTCATCTGGTGGCTTGGCCGGGTCATGATTGCTTTGCGCATTTCTCCTCACATCTGCCAACTTGGGTAGAAGATCCGTTCGGACCGCCCTCACAAGCTCCTCGTGCTCATTTTCTGTGAAAACTTCCCGCATGCTGGAATCATTCAGTGCGAGAACGTCGTCACCCTCGATGGCGTAGTTGCTGACAGCTTCAACAAACTTCCTGCGGCTTTCCTCGGGCAGTAGGCCAAGTGCATGCAGACGTACCACGAGATCGACCTCGGGAGAAAAGCTGAGACTTAGACCTGGTTCTGCTATGCGCTTCAGTGTCTCAGGGTCTTGTCCGAGATACAGAGCAAGGAACTCTTTTGAGCAGCGATTAGCAAGAAATCGATAAAGAGTGCGTCGGGCCATCCATGAGGAGAGCCACTGCACTTTGTATTTTTCACTGGTAGAGAATTCGCGTAGCCGATTGATCATCAGTGAGAACAGCGACTTGGGGACAACAACCGCCTTTTCCACCCCGACGTTACCGCAAGTGACTTGGGATGTAAGATTTTCCGCAGAGCTGCCACTCAAAAAAATCCCAAGCAAGTCTGGACTGAAAGACAGCGTCGCGGCATAAGCGTCGCCGATGGTCGGGTGTTTGAAGCGCCACACCAGTTGGTCGTCAATGAGCGCCTGTGCCACAAGGCTGCCGTTGAGGGCGTCTAGCGCCGCGATGCACTCTCCTAATGTGCTGCTGAGCCTTTCCAGCGCCTGTGATTCCGCTCCCTGCAACGTGATTGGGCTTTCGAGAAAGTCTTTCCTCATGTAAATCAGACCCAGCGCGGCCTTACTCTTCATGTCCAGTCCCTGGATCACCTCAAGCAGAAGTTGCTCGCGCTTCTCTACAAACTGCACCAAGTGGTATTCGTTCACATAAAGATTTTTAGTAAACAACGGATCTGAAATGCGCCTTGCTGTTTCCGGTATGAAGCGAGGGTGTGACGCTACGTGTTCTAGATGCTGTTTGATGTCTGAGCGAAAGACTGAAGGCTGCTTACCTAGCTTTAGATGGTTGTACAAGATCTGTTGTTTTTCGTCATCGGACAAATCGTGAACGTCGATCACAACCTGGCTTTCACTGAGAAGGGGAAAGGCGCTTTCTTTGAGCTCCTGACGGGCACGATTGTAGATATAATCCCGTGAGGTCATGACGATCTTGGCTCCACGACGCAGCATAGCTTTCACCTGCGGGAGAGAATGGTTCCAGCCATGCACCAGCGGTGGTTCGTATTGAGTCACGCCAAATGCGTCATCGATCCAGAAAAATTGTGAGGGCTCATCCACATTCCAGCGTTCCACGACCTTTGCTGGGTCGGCTAGTTTGAGCACCTGAGATTTCCACATATCGGCAGCAGCCATCGCCAGCATGGAGGCGATGGTCGTTTTGCCAGCAGCAGGTTCGCCGATGAGCAACACGAATCCATGTTCGTCGAGCGCGCGCACGGCCTTTCTGTATGAGTCTGTGATAACGACCTTGGCTAAATCTTCCCGCAGAGACTCTAGAACAGCTCGAGCCTGCGCGTAGGCTCGCTCATCCAGGATCTGGCTTAGATCCCCCAATCCGTATACGCGGGGAACGAGCATACGAAGTCTAGTGCTTTCTTTGATTTGATCTTCGATCCAAGGGCGGCCGCAGATGAGAACATGTTTCACTCCGGCATCGATCAACTCCGATGTAATCTGCTCATCTTGTTTCCCGCTTATCCCAGCATTCGTCATCAAGACATAGACATCGCATAGCCCACCTGATACGAGCTTGCGCACCTTGGGTATTTCCCCCGCTAGGTCGGATTTGGTGAGGCGATCTCCAGCTTTGCTTAAGAACTTGCATTGGATGACAAATTTCCCACTGAAACACTGGCCCGGTGCAACCGTCCAATTCCCAGCGAAAGCACCATCGCGCCCTGCATCATTCGAATCCAGAAAAGTCTGCACTGTCTGCCCTAACACTTCACGGGCTATGGTGAGGCAAAGTTGCTGAAAACTGTTCCATCCAAGACGGTGCAAATCGTACATGCATAAACCTCAAAAACGTGTGCGCGTTTGGCGGGTTCCGTCAGTTGGAGTGCCGACTAAAACCGTGCGCCGAGGCCGGGGTTGCTCAGCGGTGGGCGAGGTAATCCGGCGAACCGCCTGTTAGCGAGCTAGGACAATTTTTTTGAATCGCTCGCTCCCCAAAAACTCGAACTTTCGTTGGAACAATGCGGCGAGCCGAGCGTCGGCCGTGGCGAAGAAAATCTGCTTGCGCGTACTCACTGCGAGATCGCGCAGATAGTCTAGAAATGACAATGCGTTGAGGTCATCAATGTGTGCGATGGGATCATCGATAAGCAATACCGGCGGGGCGGAATCTGCGCTGCGGTTCATCGCCAAGAATATCGATAGCGCCAATGCCGCACGTTGCCCCGTACTCACTTGAGCAGCGCCGTGGGTGCGAAGACCATCGCGCGTAATAAGAAGGTGGTCGCCGTGAAAGTCTCCTAGCGTGTATTCCGCGGGAGAATGAATCCTGGAGAAAATTTCGCTGACGTGCCCTCGTATCGATTCGAGAGCTTCTTGGGTCGCTTTTTCAAGAGAGTGCATTTCCACAATCTCCGACAGCACATCAATAGCTTTTGTGAGATTTTCTTTGCGATCTGACGCCGCGCTGAGCTGTGCGGTGCTCTCTTGAAGCTCTTCGGCCCTGGCGTTTAGCTCGGAACGCGCATTTATCTCAGATTTCTCCGCATGTTGGGCGCGGTCAAAGGCGTTAATGGTGTCATCGATTGCCTGCAAAATAGGCTCTAATGGTTGATCATCTGCCAAGGTAATTACCCGAGAAGCTTCACCGAGAAAATCCAAGACTGTGTCGTGCGTCCCCATCGCTCGTTGGATCGTAATGTCCATGTCCTTCGGAGAGGCGCCATCCGCAGGTAGCCCTACAGAGAGAGCAATTGCGTTCACCTCGGAGTTCGTAACCGCCAAAGACTCACGAGCTTCAGATGCGGCTTTGTCTGCCGCCTCTGCATCTTTACGTATTGCTGCTATACGTGAGTTCACCACCTGCAGATTTGAAAGGTCTTCCTCGGCTCCCAGCAATTTGAAAGCTGCCGCCTCTGCGTTGGGGTAGCCAGCCCAGTCTGCACCATACTGACCGAGCGAATGCGTCGCTGATTCCAATCTTTCCAGCTCGGACATTGCGTCGATGAGCTCTCGGTGTTTTAAAATCAATCGTTGATGAGTTTCGCGAACAGTTGCTGAATTCTTTACATCATTTGCCTCGGCGAAGCGTTGAAGTACTTGCAGGGTAGCTAGTGCATCACGCTCTCGTTGCGCGCGATCTCTGGCTACCTGTGCAGCCTGATGAAGCCCATTGCTCAGGCCCGCATTGTCCGTCGCGGTGAGTGCCTCAATTTTGTGCAGCAGTTCCCCGTCTAGGTGAGGCGTCGCGCAAACAGGGCAATGCAGTGTGTCGCCCGTACGATCGATTATTGCCTGCGCAAGCCCTCGCAGATCAGAGCGAAGTGCAGTCAATGATTGGCCGATTCGCTCCTGTTGCGCCAGGCTGTCTGAAGCTGACTTCTCTTGCTGCTCAGCAAGCGCGAGGCTTTCCGAGGCGATTTGGAAGGCTGCGGATAGCCCACGAATAGCGTACTCAGCAGGAACCTCATGGACATCGTCGAGAGATATTCCTGAGAGGGCGATCCGCGCATTAGAAGTCGCAAGCTTGGCTTGCTCAATCGATTTGGCAAGAGCTGGCGCATCCGCTTCGCAGTATATCGACCATACCCCCAAGTCAGACAGCATTGGCTGAAAGGCCTCTATCTGCGCTTCATGCTCACGAAGCTCCTGCCGCTTACTCGTGTCAGCCTCTACCAGGTTCCGAATCTTATCGAGCGCAGCCAACAGCGACTGCGCTTGCTGGCGTAGCATTGTGATTTTCGCAGGCGTGCCTTGCGCTAAAGCGATAGCTTGGCGTAACCCGCGTGAAAGCGATTCAAGACGAGATCGGTCGGAAGGTGCGAGTGCTTCATTGCCGCCGTCCTGAGCCCAGGAGCAGCCGAGTTCGTGCAAACTTGCACGATATGATTTTCTGAAAGCGGTCGTCTCAGTTGGTGAATCTTGCAGCCGCTTGACCTCATTACCGAGCAATTCAGTCTGCTTTTGGAGCGAGGGAATGCGCTCGCTGAAGCTCGTACGCTTTGACATGGCGTCGTCACGAAGCTTGCAGAGATCGGTCCATAGCGATGAGGTTTCGGCCCCGACCAGCAATAGACTCAGATCCTTCTTAAGCTGGTCCGGTGTTGATTCGCCCGAAAGTCGGAATGCGGCATCAGTATCTAGGAAGTTGAACCGGGTGAATGACTGGCTGATTGCTCCAGCGTTTTGGTTCGACTGTCCGTACCATGCAAGATTGCGTGCCCTTATGATTGCAGGCACAGCCGTGCTTTTTACAGTTACTACTTCACCGGCTGGGGTGAAGACATCGGCTTCGATGTTCTCAAACGTTGCTTCACGATCATGGCGAACACGTCCGCAGTACAGGGCTTCTATGGACTCGAGTAATGAAGTTTTGCCTACTCCGTTTGGGCCGAATATCAGGTTCACATCGCCAAACTGAAACTGCTTATCAGTGAGGGCTGCCCGAAATTTTCCTACCCGAAAACTACGAAGCAGACCGGTACTCAGCGGGTCAGACAGGGGATTAGGAAGCGCACGCGCTACCGGGACGGTGTCGACGGCAAAGGCTTCTCCCGTGCCTATCAGTTCTATTAATTGGGTTCGAGGGCGCTTCTCTAACAAGATACTGAGCGCTGCAGTTCGTAAAATTTCTTCCCATTGGACACTGGCGTCGGTAGCGACTTGCGCGCTGTGCTTCCGAATCGAGACGTCCTCAAAACGCTCTAAAAGATCCTCTTCAGTAAGGACAAATTTTCTCGCAAAATGCCTATCCCCCTCAATACGCGCCTTCGCTTTCAAAAAGCTTTCATCGTTCTGAGAGTCGGGGCCTGCCCAAAAATACAGATAGCTGTTCCAGCGCTGGTCGCCATCGGCTGTGAAGAATTCACTTCCCAGTAACCCTTCTTGAAATTTCGCCAGGTTCGCTGCCCGTTGGATAATGTTATCCGATAGGTCTATATAGGCCGTAGCGAAGGTTTTACCCTGGTAGATACGTTCCCCACGAAAAATGTTGTTACCCAAATCTTGAACCCGGGTGAGCTTTTCCGTGATCGTGCGACGCAAAGCGGCTGAATCAATCATAAGGCGTCCGTGGTGTCGAGCGGAGTAACGGCAAGGAAATCGGTCTTGTCTTCTGCTGGATCATCAAAGCGGGTCAGTGCATCAATGCCTGCAAATTTGACTTGCCCAAATTCTCGGTACGCTATGCACAGCCTCTTTTGATGCTGCCCGCCTTCTCGTCGTAGCAAATCGTAGAGTTTGTCCGCAATGTTTTCTATGTGGCGAGGCTGAGGTGACTCTCCTAGATATGCGATGAGAGTTGGTTGGTTGTCCGCGGTCAGCACGTTGAAGTTCGGATTGGAGTCATCCCACTGCAGAGTAGATGCGGCATCCACTCCGCGAACCTGAGGAGGCCATTCAATCCTGTTCAAAATTTCATGATGGATCTGAGCTGCAGTATTGAGCCGCTGATGACGAAAATCTTGGCCCTCGCGATCTTGAGCAACAGTTAATCTACGTACCACCTCGTCTGGTCCCATCCTGCAAGAATCAATCTCTTTGAGTGCCCGCCAATTTGATTGGCCGGTTATCTGGCCAGCGCTTAATGCCAATACTCGTTCAATGGCTAAGGGATTGTGAGCTGCAATAATGTGCTGCAGAGCTATTTGCGTCGGCGGGCTGGCAGCAACCAGGGCTGCAAACCCCGCCTCGGGTGCGCCTGCTATCACCCATGTATCATCAGCAGCATCCCAAACGTATCGCTGGACTGCAGTGGGGCCATTTCTATTGGCCATGACTGCGATGCCGACCGTTAATACTTTCGGTACCCGTAGCTCGAACACCGCTTCGTCATAGTGAAAAATAAGAGCATGGCGTCGCTCTGTCATATAGGCATAGTAAAGACCTAGATTATGATTCGGCATGACCACTGCATCGTCGGAGGAACAATCTTCCGCAGAGCAGTACCAGGTCGATGCGGCGATGTTCCTCCATGGGTAAGGAGGGGTTCCGGGGGCGCCATGTTGGACGATGGACTGCGCCCAGTTCAGGCAGACGATATGGCAATTGCTGGATCGCGGATCCGTATTGAATGTTGTCGTTCGATAGTGACGGTATGCTGTGTTCCGCGGACTTGGATTGAGTTGGATATGAATCAGTGTTGAGCGATCATTGAAGTCCGCTAGCCAATCATCCCCGACAGCGAAGGCGTCAGAGCATATGATTACAGCAGCCGAAAGACGTCTACTACGCCCGTGAAACCGATAGATCTGGGTGCCCCGACGCAACCACCGCTCCTCCAGAAATAATTCGTCTCTCGACGGAAACGTCTTGAACTGGACCAGCGCAACTAATTGGGATGAGCCGTCTTGATGCTTGGCCTGAAACATAAGCACCACAGGGTCAAAGAGATCGCGATCCTGGGCTAAATCTTCCATTGGTTCGTGAATGACCAAGCAATGAGCGCTAACGGTCTGCGTAAACCGCTCAAGTGTTTCTTCAGTAATACTTTCGCATCCCAGAACCCAGAGCGCATCTGCAGCTGGCGCAATGCCGGTTGTTATTGCTTCGCTCAACGCCACCCATGGCATGAAATATTCAGGTGTTATCGCAAGATGCGCGCCTCTGTCGCGAGCTAATGTCAAGAACGATAGACTTTTAGCGATCGCTGTAGACACATCTAGGCTGCCAATGCGCTGCTCTGACGCAAAAATTGGGCCGCTGGGTTGCAATAGCAGAGATGTATAGCTTGTCTCTGTCGGCCGAAGCATTTCCAGATCCGGTTCAAGAAGGCCGAAGGGAAGGAGGGCTGATGATACGTCTCGCGTCGGCATATTATTTTTATCTTCCGTGAGGAGTCCCAACAATAGCTGCAAATGTTGGCTTTGGGGAGTCATCCAGTTGAGTCACTTTTAAGCGCCTGCCCAACACACCTTGCGTGGTTAAACGGGCGCCCACGTGTTAATAGCTCGTAATCTCACACGCCCGCTGCGTCGGACAACATGTTAGAACGCTCCTTCAAGTAGGCATGCGGATCATGCCTATTAAGCCTTGCCGACCGGATCAACCTCAGGATCGCAGCCGCACGGCCGCCGCTGCGCAACGAGCCTGTGAACAGCCAGTTCGAGCGCCCAAGTGCCCATATCCGGATTTGGTTTTCCACCCAATTGTTGTTGATAGGTACCGCGTCTTCGCCAGGATAGCGCGCCAACGCCATCCAGCGTTTAAGGCTGTAACCAAAACCTCGTCGCTGGCCGATCCCTCGAGCACTCATGCCGAAATGCTCCCATCTGAAACCGGCGCCCGATGCCCCGACCGATGGCTGCATTTTTTGATCAGTAGCGGCATCAACGGAATGCGTTGAGCTAAGGCGAGACAATCGCCCACGCCGGATGACATGATTGTGTTCAGATTAAGTGATTTTTGGAGCGTTTCGATAACAATGGAGCAGACATCTTCAGCGCTACCGGCACCTATGCGCGCCGGCGGCCGTGCCACAGAAGCTGGAATGGCTTTCCAGGCGGAAGTGGCGACCTGGTTTGCCGTTCACATACTTGTGCGCATGCCAGTAGGGGGCAGGTTCGGCATCAATAATCAGGCGCTTCCGATCGCTATCCGGCTCGAAACAGGGGAGGGCCTTGATGACATCGAGGTGACCCAGTCGGACGGTGGTGCGCTCCATATCCAGTGCAAGACCAGCGCGACCTTAGGTCTCGGGCCAAGGGCACCGCTGTCCAAAACGGTTGGACAGCTCGTGCGCTGGGTTGCTGATGCAAAGGCTACGGGCGGTCTTCCTGATCTGAATCGAAACGTCGCCCTGCTTGCGGTGCACGCCGACGCGCCGCGTACGTTGGACACTCTTGAATCAGCTTGTCGGGCGTTCGATCTGGGTGGTGCCTGGACTGTGACGCGCACTCAACGTAATCAGGCAGAGCGGGAGGCCCTCGACACATTTGAGGCGATTGCTTCCCCGGCTTGGAGCGAGTATCGAGGCGCGGCACCTGGAGGTGGCGATCTTGCGGACTTAGCGCGAATTTTTCGCATCCCGCGCTTCTCCATGGATGAAGGACACAGTAATTGGCGCGAAGCCTCACAATTATTGGGACGTGCCTTGTTCGGTGGGGATGCTGCGGGCGAAGCGCCTCTGCGCGACCTCAAGGGCATCATGCGTAATCTGATTGCCACCGGCGCCCCTGCCGATCGTGACGGTTTGTTGCGCGCTCTGCGTCGTCGTGGCCACGTCGATGTCGGCGCCCCAGGCTTTGAGCCGGATATCGCCAAACTGCGCACAGCAACCGCCAGCGAGCTTACTCGACTCGCGAGCCATGGTCAGTTGCCACTTGGTGATGGCGTGCCAATCACGCGCGAGAGCGATGCACCGTTGTTGGCAGCCATCATGTCGGGTTCGCTGCTAGTAGTTGGCGAGCCGGGTGGGGGGAAAACAGGCGCATTGATCCATGCCGCTGCTGCAATCGCGGCTGCGGGCGACACCGTTGTGTTTCTTTCACTCGATCGTTTTCCTGGCGTCACTATGGCGTCTCAACTTACCTCTGAGCTTGGGCTCACGCACCCGCTCGTTGAAACCCTTGCAGCCATGCCCGGAGCCGGTCAAAAGGTACTGTTCATTGATGCGCTCGATGCTGCGCGTGGTGCACCCGCAGAAGGGGTATTTGCTGCGCTGATTGAAGATGTTCGTAAACAACTCGCTGATGAATGGATCGTCATAGCATCGATCCGTACCTTCGATCTCAGAAACGGTCATCGTTACAAGAAAGCTTTTTTGGGCGAACCTGCCAATGCCGGATTTGCGGAATCTGGTCTTTCAAACGTACGTCACTTTCTTGTTCCACGCCTGAGTGAGGTCGATCTCGCTGCAGTAGGTACCGCATCACCGGAGCTGGGCGTATTGCTCAGTTCGGCGACTCGGCCTTTCGCAGAGCTACTGGGTAACGTCTTTAACTTGTCCTTGGCTGCAGAATTACTCGCCGACGGCACCGCACCTGAAGCATTCCGCGCAATTCGTACTCAATCAGGACTGGTTGACGTTTATGAAGATGCGCGGCTCAACACGACGCAGCTTCAACAGGCCGCGACTACTGCGGTGAGGACTATGATAAACGGCCAACGCCTAGTAGTGCGCAAGGTGTTGATTGAACATGCTGCTCTCGACGCGGTTATCCAGGCAGGCGTACTCACTGCCACGGGGGACTTGGTAAGTTTTGCCCACCACGTATTGTTTGATCATATCGCCAGTCGTTTCCATCTCGCCTGGGACAACTCTGAGGCACTCCTTGCTCAGATCGCCGGTGATGCATCAACGGCGCTTTTGCTCGCGCCAGCGCTTCGATTTGCAATCGAAAGAATCTGGCGTTTCGATCAAGTGGGACGACCTACGAGCTGGAAACTGATCAGCGGGATTTACGGGACAAGTACTATTAATTCAGTGTTGGGGAGCATGGCGCTGCGGATCGCAGTCGAAAACATCGAAGATGAGAGTGATGTCGCCGGGTTGATGGCGCGTATGGCTACCGCCTCAAAAGAACCAGGATTCGCATCGCTGCTCGCGCGCCTTGCTCGTTTCGCCAAAATGGTTTCTGAATCGGTCAAAGTCATTGCAACCCCTACAGCCATCGCGTGGGGTAAGCTCGCAAATGCTCTTTTAGCAAGCGAAGAGCAGATGCTGCTGGATCCGGCTCGGTACCTGCTCCATACGCTGATTGATCATGGTGATCTCGAGGATCCAAAGCTTCTGGCAGAGTTCGGGCAGGCAGCACGAGCACTACTGGAGGTGGGTTGGATAACCGCTTCATCGCACATCGCAGATAGCGCAATTCGCTTCGTCGGCAGAAGTTTTGCCTCGGACCCGGTGGCATCACGGACACTGCTAGACCGCATATTGCGTGAACCCCATTTTTCGAAACATGCTGACCGAGAGGCCACACGGCTCGCCGGAGAGATTGTTCCGATCACGCGTGCTGATCCTGAGTTTAGTGTCGAAATCTACGCGGCCCTCTACAGCCAGCAGATTGCTGACGACGCTCCCACTGCGCTCGGCGGGCAACACAGTCGCATTATGCAGCTTACCTCTAATAGGCGGCAGAACTATGAGCATTGCCGTTATCAATTGGGTGCAGCCATGGGCGAAGTTTTGGCGATTTCGCCCGAACATGGCACGCGCGCACTGATCGAGGCCCTGATAGGTGCAGTCGCTATTCGAAGCCGTGGCGGCAATTTTGCGGCTGAACTGATCGATATCGGCAGCTCGACGCTAGAGCTTCGCGGGCTCTTCACTGAGTTCAGGGCGTGGGATCAGCAGGAAAGTCATCCGGCAAAGGAAGATTTGTTGCATCACTATGTGCGCTTTCTGCGTGAGTGCAACGTTGCAACCTTTAGGCTTAGCGTCACAGCCGCATCGCGTGATTACGCCACCGCGTCAGTCTGGACGCGGATTTTTGGTGTTGGTAGCGAACGGATTTCTGAGTTGGGCGACCTTCTCTGGCCGCTGATTGAGCGACCTGATTTTCTCGAAAACAGGTTTACCTCGCGCGCCGCGGCTCAGTTTTTAAATGCCGCCTGGACGTCGCGTACGCAGGAAGAGCGCGTGACATTTGAGACAATGGCGCTCGATGCGACGCGCTTCACTGATACAGAGCGTCTTCACCAATGGCATCGCGTCTTGGGCCACATTTTAGCGCCAATGCCACCGGAAACCCTTGAGCTGGAGGCAATGCGCACGCTGCAAAATTCGCTTACTACTCGGGAGCTCCTGATAAATGACGAGCCGTATCGACCCCAGGTTGCTTGGGTAGACACAGAAGATTACGAACTTGAGCAACTGCGCCGGGCGGGTGTCGATACGAACGCCGGCCCCCACCGTGAGGTGCTCGATGCTTCGAACGCTCTTTACGCCCACGTACAACGCACATCCAACGACAGCCTGGCGCCCGAACTGGTATTGCTATGGGACGAGGCAATGGCGTTGCTTACCTTGATTAATGCGAATCCTGATCTGCACGATCAAGTCGATCGCCCAGCCTGGGGACATCTTGCGTGTGCAGTAGAGCGGGTTGCGTCTAGCTCCAGTTTTATGCCGGGCGCAGATGGCTTGCCGGATATTGAAACGCTAATTGCAGTCTTGGATCGGCTCTCGACTAGCCGCTATCCCGAACCGAACGAGACTGAGTCATGACCATCAGCTGGGGGAATTGGGACGTGCGTGTATATGCTGCTGATGCCTGGGTTTCACTTGCTTCTCGTTTTGGGGCAGAGCATTCGGTAATCATCGACCGACTCGAAGAATTTCTCCAAGATCGTGAGCCCGCGGTTCGGCTTCAGGTGGCTCAAAGACTTCAGGTCATAAGCGCTGTCGCCCCCGAACGCATGTGGGCGATGGGGCAGCGTATAGCGGCTCAGGAGACCAGCGCTGAAATAGTTGGCTTTTACCTCCAGTATTCGATGGATCCTTTCAGTGTGTCGGAGCCAGAGCGGTGTGAAGCTGTCTTAAGCATCATCAAGAATCGACTGTTTGTAGATCTTGATTTAGATGATCAAGAAAACGAACATCTTCAAGATACTCTCAGCGGCTGGCTTGCCCAGCTGTATGTAGGTCAGGGCCGAGCACTCTCGCGTACCTGGCTCGAGGAATGGGTAGTCGAACCAGAGCGCTTTGGCGGTTTGCTCGGCCGTTTTACTTTCAACCTGCGCGCAGCTTTTTTTGAGCGCTATCAGCCCGAGAACACGACCCAAATCTGCGCCATCTGTGATCGCGCGCAGGAAAGTCTCGCGCTTATCCTGAGGCCGGCAATCGCCATCTCAGCTGAAGCCTATGGGGTGCTTATTTCTGATGCCGGTGAAGCTGACAAGGAGGCAGCAGGCAAACGGTTCGAAGCAGCAGAGAAGGTTATCCATCAAGGGATGAATCAGCTTTACTTCGGCTCCGGTGCCTTTGAGAGCCATGGTGATGAGAAACCCGGGTTGCCGAATGAGTCTGCAATGGCGCACTTCCTAGCTGACTATGCTGAAATACTTGCGCTTATTGCAAACACACGCAATCCCGCGACGTTGCACCATTTGATAGAGCTTTACGGCTTCTTGATCCCCGGCAACCCAATCGCTGTCTTTGAGACCATTCACGAGATTTTACTCGGACGTGGTAAGGAGGAGGGCTATCACTACGAAAGTCTTGGTGGCTCGGTGATCGTAGAGATTGTGCAACGTTACATCGCCGACCATCGCTCGATCTTTGAGGACGAAGATCAACGTAACAGGCTGGTGGCGATTCTTCAGGTCTTCTCCGAGGTCGGATGGCCCGATGCGCTTAAGCTTCTTTACGATCTTCCAGACCTGCTGCGTTGAGCAAGCAGTTTATCTTTGACATTTCAGCGCGATGGATGCATATGAGGTAGCTGAGGGCGAACCTGGCCGGACCCTTCTGGGTAGAGGCATCGGAGGGTGTAAACAATGGATCTGTTTCAGGACGACGTGCCGGTGATGGCACAAAATCTCTCTTTGAGCCAACTTGGCTCGTCGCCCGAGGCGTCATCTGAACTGCCAGCAGAGGTGAGACTGGTTGCGGCCGTTTCTCGGCTTATCGATTTCCACCAAACCCGCAGTAGTGGTGGGAGTATTTCGACCCCTGAGGTTCCTGAGTCCGCAGCAGGCAACCTTCATCTCGCAATCTCGTTGATCTCTGCGCTTGGTCGCTGGGAGCTGGAGCAAGGTCAGACTCTGGTTTCGATCAAACTCCTACAGCAGATCCTTAGCGAAGACGTGCAAGCCTTCGATGAGGCAGCGTTGGAACACTGCATCCTGTCGCTTTCCCGTCCACGAGAAATTCGTTACGGCGTCCAGACCACAGAGGGCATTGCCTACGCTCGCACCAGCGATACGACGCCGCTTCTGATCTTTGATAGCAGCTTGAGACAGGTTGGTCTTACCGATAACGCGAGACTGTTCATCCGTGTGGCTGAGCTAAAGGACAGCTGGTTGTACAGCGATCTAGATGCGCAGCGTCTGCTAGCCGCTCTCGAGCGGCGGCAGTTTGGGGATATCCCGCGCTTCTGCCGGGAGATGCTCCGAGATCTTGCGGCCAAAGCCCGTCAAATTTCGGATGTTTCGGAGCGACCAGCTTATACCGATCTGCGCTATGGCTTGATTCGCGAGGGCGTCACCATCAGCAGTGCACTTCGGGATGCTGCAGACCTAGTGCATAAGGCGATGCAACACCTCTTCTCGCCACCTGTAGTAAGCGCCTTCGATCTATGGAAAGTCTCGAACAACATTTCGTATGAGCTGAGCAATCTCCAGGCGGAGATGGAAAACGTTCTTCAGGTGACGGAGAGTCTTTCCAGGAAATTCGTGCGCTTTCTGACCGATGCGCAGAAGGCGCAAACAGTTCGAAGCCCATCGGTAGGTTTTTTGGAGCTGGTCCACTCGCTTCATTCACGACCAGATGGGTTCCTTGAGCAACTCGAATCTGCAACGACCGATTTTGTCCCCTGGTCCCCCGACCTGGCCTTCTTTAGCCCCGATCTCATCGCTGGCGAGATCAGCCTATCGAGGCTCTATGCCCAAAGTCTACCTGCTCCGCCCAAGCTCTCGTTCCGCCAGACCGATCAGGTGGATGATCGTGTTGAACAGGTGCATGAATTCCTGCTGCGCAATGCTGAGCTGATAATTGATTCGTTGAAGGTTGGCCCCAAGCCACTCGAAGAGCTGATGAGTCTTGACGGGTTGGTCTACGAAGGGGGGGAGGGGCTAGCCGACTTCACAGGTATTTACTCCTACCCTGAGGTCTTCGAGGTGGGTAACCAGAGCATCCGAGTGGTGTATCAGGACGACCTTATTGAGGTTTCATCAGAAAACTCCGTGCTGGTTACCAATAATCCGATTCTGTCCCTGGAGGAAGTAGCTGATGTCCCCAGCTGAGCAAGGCTTCGTTTTCTCGATGCTACTTAAACACCGGGAACTCTCCACCCGTCCAATAGGGCGCTCGGCGTTTCCCGAAGAAATACGAACAGCTCGAATCTTGTACGACTGTGGGCAGACGGTACTTGATGACTTCGATGAATTTCTCTCCGGGCAAGGTCTTGGGTTGCGGATTCTTGATGGCATCGCAGACCTCGCTATTCCGGACCAGAGCGGGCGCCCGATTGTCTACTATATCCTGTGCCGTCGGTTCGGTGAGGAGGCTCCGTCCTACGTGGACGTCCGGGCATTCTTTTCGGATTTCCGCGACCGGCGTCGAGAGCGTAGCGCTGATGACGAAGCGGTGGAGTTGAACAAAACATCCTCGGTGTTTTGGATTGCGAGGCTTTGGTTGACCCTCCAGTACTTCTTTTACGATCGAATTGATCGGCCGGTAGGCAACCTCTACAACTGGCGCAACGCCATGGTGAAGGAGACAGACTTCATCACTCAACTGAAGACTGATGTCGAGACGATGGGAAACGCAGGTCGCCCTGAAGGCGAGGCTGGGCTTCTTTGGGACGATTATTGGCAAAAGCGAGAGAGCATCCCTCAGATTGCTCGCCGGTTCTTCAAGCTCATGAAGCAGTACCGAATGATCGAGCCGACTGACCAGGAAGGAATTTGGCGTCAGACACTGGTGGCTGCCGTGGATATGTCTGGTATCGCTGACCGTTCGTTGCGCTACTTGATGCCCGCGGCCGATCAAGCGCTTTTGCTTCGCTCCCAATCGCTCATCAACGGCTATGAAGAGTTTTCTATAGGAGAGGAAGATGCCCCTGATTCACGCATTTGAGGTCTCAAACTTCCTGAATCATCGACGAAAATCTCCTTGGATGCCCGACTGGCCCTGCAATCGCTTTCTGCTGGGTGGCTTCCATGCGGCGCTCAACATTCCGAACGGGCGCGGCAAAAGCACGATGATGTTGATGCTCCTGGCGATGCTGGCGGGGAAAACAAAAAAACTGAATCAACTTATGCGAACACACGGCGCGCCGGAGTTTACAGGTTCATTCACGCATCTGCGCGTCGAGATCACTCACCGCAATCCGGACCACGAAGACCTGCTGCTGGGGCTTGTTGGACCCAGCGATGGCGAAAGAATGGTGTTCGGTATCTATGGCAACGCGAGGGAAAACCGGGCATTCGACTTCTACGCCTATCGAGGGACGTTAGATGACTGCCCTCTGGGAGTGCAGGTAGGGCCGGTCATCGACCTGTTCTCTCGTGAGGAATTTTTAGATTGTCTGAGGAAGCGCGCAGGTCTGTTTCCATCCAACCAGAAGGAGCGGCAGGACGAAGAGTGGCGGCGCTTCATCGCGGAGCACTTCGATTCGGCGGCAATTCAGCAGCAATACGCATATCAGTTGGCGAATGCTGCTGAGGGGGCAAGTACGTACTTTGATGTCGCCTCCAAGACCGGCAACTACAGCGCTGAACTGTTCTACAAGCACCTCGCCCCTGAGCTACTCGCAGATGTGATGGGGAGTTACAGCGAGGAAGATGAACGTGGCATCGAAGACACTATCCATGAAAAGGCCAGTAGCGTGGTGCGGGCGCGTAAGCGAACTCGGGAGACAGCGCGCGAGCTGGGAGCGGCTAATCGTGTTCTTGAGTGCTTGAGTGAGCTCGACGCTGAAGTGCAGCAGATTGAAGCGGCACAAGCCGATCTACATGCCACACGGCAGCCATTGATTGAGGAGCTTTGCGTTCTTGAGGACGCCGTCGTCACGAATCCGATCGCAGGTTCACCCAGGGTTCCTTCTGCAGATGATCCCGATCTGTATCTCTACATGCTTCTCCAGCGCAGCGAATGGTGGATCACCGATCAGGGGCTCGCATTCCTGCTGAATGAGTCTGTGAAAACTATTAATCAGCGAGCAATGAGGGCCTTGGTTGCACGCACCGACATCACTAGCGTTCAGAAATCGCAAGTCATTGATTTATATTGTGACCTTGCTCGTCGAACGCCTGATCGCGGGGGGCACTCAGCCAAGCTTTACAATCTGCAGGATGCTCTGACTGTCTGCTTCGACGCGATGAAAAATTGGTCGGGAGAGGACAGCGAAGCCGTTGTTTCGCAGTTGAAAGCGGCTTTTGCTTGGGCGAAGGATCAGGCAGATACCAATCCGGCTCGTCGCGAGATCCGAAAGGCTAATCTTCAACTAGCTGCTATCGCGGCGCAGAGCCGCGTTTTGGAAACGGAGAGCGCATCGCTTGATGAAAAAGCTTCCGAACTGAGGCAAGAGGAAGAAGGCCTTAAGAGCGGCGGCATGGCTTGGGAGGCGCTTCAGAAAAGCGGCTACTTCAGTGAACAAGAGCTAGCTGACCCAACAAACACTGCAGCAGCTGTCGCGTCTGAAGCCGCGCGCGCCAACCAGGGGGTCGATGACCACAACAAGATCACGTCCGAACGTCGATTAGTTTTTTTGCAGTGGCAAGCATTCCAGGCCGAATACGGTGACGGCACCTCTCCAGGAGCGCTGGCGGAAGACCTGGAGCAAGAGAAGACCGTGGCAGAGCAACAGTCGAAAGACGCGGAAGGCCGCCATGCTACCCAGAAGGACTTTGTCTCGGGATTGTCTCGGGAACACGAACAGGCTAGATCCACCGTAGAGCAACTTCGCCAAAGTCATTCCAAGGTGCTCCACCATCTCCCTGGCACCTACAAGTTCAAGGAGATGTTTGCGGGTGAACCCTCGGACGGGTTGGAGCAACTAGTTCGCAGCCAGCTAGATGATGCCAAAGCGAAGCAGAAGCGTTGCTCTGAAGATATGGGAGCACTCTTTGGAGCAGTCAAAGCGCTCAATGTATTCAATCAAGCGTATCCAAACAGTGACCCGGCTCAGTGGCTCCGTGCGCGAGAAGATGCGCGAAAGGAATTGATAAACCAAAATGCAGCCACTCGCATGGCATTGGGACGTTCGCAGGAGTTGCTGCAGCGCGCCGACAAGCATTGGCAGACAGCCATTCCATTTGAGCTGCGCTTCTCGGGATCCTCGACTGACGGGTTGGAAGCGAACGTTCTGAACGAGCTCCAAAGAGCGCAAGCGTCGCTCGACCAAGATGAGTCTGCCCTGCGCTCCATTCAGCCGGACTTGGCGGCGATTGAGCAGTTTCAGCATCGCTTCCCCAACATGCATCCTAGTGAGTGGCTGGCAGACCGAGACCAGAAGTCGGCTCATGCGGCCGAGCAGATTTCTGCAAACAGGCCGCGATTGGAATCGTCACTTGCTCAGCACCAGGTCGTTTTGGAGCCGCGGGCTCAAGCTGAAGGATATGACACTTGGTTCTTGAATGAGGATCCGTACGGCCTAGCGGGCAAGGTCGTAGCACAGTTGGAGTCAGCAAGACAGCGGCGAATTGATTTCGCCAAAGCCCTGACTCACATCCAGGCAGAGCTTGATGCTGTCGATGTGTTTAGGGCCGAGGTTGCTGAGGTGGAGCCCGGTCTCTGGCTTGAACAATGGCGTGCATCTCGTTCTGACGTTGAGCATGCTCTGGCCGAGAAGCGCGGAGAATATGAGCGCGTCGCTGAGCGGCGCCGAATCCTCGATAAAGAGCCTGTAGTACCGAATGCAACGGCACGTGCGGCGACGGAAATAGCGGGGACTGCGGCTCAACCACTTTACGCTTTTATCGAGTCTCTAGAACTCAATGAAGCTCGCAGGGAAGTGGTTCTATCGCTGTTCTCTGCTCTGATATTTGCTCCCGTGCTGTCCAACGTTGAAGCTGCTGCCGAGGTCGCTGTGCGATTGGCTGCAGCCGATATTGACGTGCCCGTATTGGTTGCCGGTCCGCTGGCCGAGTTTTGTCGCAGCGGATCAATTTCTTATCGAGATGGAGTGGCTGATAGCTGGCTAGTAGGAGTGAAGACCTGGCCGGTAGCTTGTCTGCTAGACCCTAATCTTCTTCTGCAAGAGCGCGCTCGGCTTAATTCTTTGCTCAGTGAGCTGCTGAGCCATATTGGCGACCTGAAGACAAGCTACGAGCGGTTCGTGGCGCAGGAGCCATTTGCTCGTATTGCTGCGCGGGCCCAGGACGCGATTGAGCGCGGGATCCCTGATCGCGGAAGTGAGCTCAAAGCCCAGATCCAGCGGATCGACGAGGCCCTCCCAGCACTTGCGAATCGTGCCTCTGATGATGCTCAGCGAACGATTGAGTCTCGGATTGTTGTCACCGAAGTATTAGGCCTGGAGTCCGGCGCTAGCTGGGATTCCATTCTGCACTCCATGGCTGAATTGGATAGCCGTATCCAGGAGCTTCAATCCTGTATCAGTGAGGCGCAAACTATTCTTGCCGAGCTTGAGCGAGATGTGGACCAGGAAGCCAATGCGGCCATCGCTGCGAAAGCCATTGGTGAAGGCAAACCGTCTCAGGCAGAACAGCTGTGCGGATCCATTGCCCGCCTTCGCTCTGCATTGCCCGGTTTTGAAGATAGGGTATCGGATGAAGCTAGGTCTTCTATTCGCGCCATGGCAAGCCTTCAGGACTTGCTTGGACTCGCTTCTCACGCCTCCTGGCAGATCGTTTTGGAAGCACGGTCCAAGGTTGAGGAAGAGCAGGCCGTCCAGGAGGCAAAGCTCCAGGAAATTTTCCAATCGATCGAGGAGTTGAACCAGTCTTCATCGATTGAGTCCTTCGCACGCGAGGCCGCCGCGGCCATCGAAAGCGGAGTTCCTGAGCGACATGCCGCATTGGTGTCGCTGAACATTGATCTTGGCCAAAGGATGCCTCTGCTTGAGGCGCGAGCTTCGTTCGATGCACTTACGTCCATTCGAGCCATGCGTGCTGTAGAGCAGGAGCTGCAGGGCAGATCGATTGATGAGTTGAGTCTTGCGATTGAAGCGGCGGATACCAAGCAAGGCGACCTCTCTGACGATCTCGCTACCAGCCAGACATTGCTCCAGGAGCTGGAACAACTGGGCAAAAAATGCCGGGAAAGACTTCTCCAAGCCTATTCACAGTACCACCAGATTGATGACCTCAGAGGTCTCCAAACCTTCGCAGATCACACGGAATATGGGCCCGACTTCATGAGTAGGGCTGACGATACAAGCGTCCACCTTGAGCGTGCGCGAGACCATGCTCAGCGCAGAGCTGCGTTCGATTTTCAGGGCGTGACGCAGTTTGTGGAAAGCGGAGGAAGCGCTCGCCTGACGTCAATTCAGACGGAATTAGGGCAGGGAGAAAAGCGCCGGCTAGACATTGCCGAGGTGCTTAAGACCAATCTGACAACGCATGAACAACTACGGCAGGCCCAGGATCCGCTTCGAAGAGCTGCTCAGATCATTGACGAGTCAATTATACGAGTGCGACGTAGCTACCTAGAGCGCAAGAAAGTGATACCTGACGCCATCGCTCTGAGCCCCGAACAGCTCCGCAGCCACGAGCTTTATCAGGCGTTTCATCCTAAGGGCGATTTCTTGCTCATGGACCTCGCGCGCAGCATGGATCAAGCCTGTGAAAGACTAACGTCGGAGGAGGCTGAGCAGTTGCAGCAACGCTACAAAGATGCTGACCAGAATCTCCAGCGTCATACGGAGAATTTCATTAAGCTCATCGACAAGGCGCTGGGCGACTCTTACCTCAAGTTGCCTGAGGTGGCACGCACGCAGCTACGGCAAGCGCGACAAAATCCATTGTTAGTCACTGCGATGCTACAAGCGACCCAGGTGTCTTACACTGAGAACCTGAAGGTCAACACGATTGCTGATAATCACCTTACTGAGGAGCGTGCTGGACTCAGCAGCTGGCTTACAAACTTCACGCTACGCCTGCCTGACAACCTTAAGACATTGCGAAGTATCTTCTCCCCCAAGGTGGACCCAGTCTCCAAGACTGTACTTCGGGCTGGGTTCATCATCGAGGCAAAGGTTATCGATTCAGAGGGAATCCAGGCGTTGATCGAATCGATCATCCAGGATGTAGAGGATTACGAGGCAAATGATCAGGCTAAGGAGTCCTTCGTAAGGGATACCCTGAAGCGCTCGTTGAGAGACAATATCCGCGAGAACTTCTATCGGAAAGTCATCGTCAGCCCGCGCATCTATCTCGTTCTGCCCGCGATGAGTGCGGTAACTCTCGAGATGGAACGCAACATGGCAAGCTCCGGCCAGGGCATCGCAATCACCTTCCTGTGGATCTTGCGGCTTTCTGAGTTCATCAGTGAGCGAGAAATCCGTCGACAAACCGTTGGGCGTGCACAACGTAAGCGGATGCGCGATAGGTCCACAGGCTTCACCATTCTGGACGGTGCCTTCTCGCACCTGTCTTCGAAAAACTTGATCGCCGAAACCTTGAAGGGGATCGAGGACACGACGGGGCGCTTCCAACTGATTGTCACTGTCCACGATCCGGCCTACCAGAATGACTTCAACCGGTTCCCGGCCCTGGTTGTAGCGAGAGAGATGCAGGGGCATTACATGCGCGCCTGGTCTCACCTGAATGAAATCGGAGAAACAGATGCTTTAGGTCAGAACAGCCTTGCTACCTTCCAAGCCATACGGGTGTTACGACCAGCCTCAACGGAGGATAGTCGGTGAGCATTGATGACCGGTTGCCGGAGCTACAAGATGCAATCTGGAAACGACTTGGGAAAGGTTCTTTTCTGAGGCCAACTGGGTTACTGGAAAAGCTTGGTAAAGACCTGGGAATTCACCCCGACGACGTCCGGCGTGGATTTATTCGTCTCAAGGAGCAGGGGTGGTTGGGAAACGTGGCATCCAACGGAATTCCGCTCGGCCAGGTCAGTATCCTGACTCCGAAGCCAGCGGAAGCTGAACCAGCATCGCTATTAGCTTGGCGCTCGGCGTTACAGCGCTGTGCCTTGGATGAGGGTTCCAAGGCTCTGCTCGAGACAATACATTTGGTGACTGATGGATTGTCTCCAGAGATGTTGGAACGTTTGGCGGCTGGACTTGGCCACTTGCGAAACGAGCTTAACCAACCCTCAACAGAGTCGATGTTTGTCATTAGCTCCAAGCACCTACTTGGGTCATCAAAAGTCATCGGCAAACTTCCGGCAGCTACGTTGCGACAGTTCTGTCCCTCCCTGTTCGCCCAACCAGATCGCATTCCATATGTGGTGACTGCTGGTCCCGCGATGCCAGAGCGAGTCGTGCTGATTGAGAATCCTTGGGCATTTGAGCGCGCCATTGAGGCGGGCCTGGCGAGGCGTCACGCATTGATTGCCACTTTTGGCTATGGGCTGTCCAAGAGCGGTGATGCCTATGGCAAGCAGTTGCAGAACCTGCTTACAGGAAATTGGTCAGCCCTGATCCAATTGCGGAGAAATTCCGAAGTTGCAGAGATGAGTGAGTTGCTCACTCATCCTAGGATCGAGTTCTGGGGCGATTTCGACCTGGAAGCGTTTCGGATATACCGGAGTCTGCTTAAGCGCATTCCGCAGCTTGTTCTCAGTCCTCTTTACGGGCCACTGCACTCCCTCCTTCAGGCAGGCAAAGGACATGAGTATCATCAGATCACTGGTAAGGAGGGACAGGCTGCTTTAAGCGCCGATGAGTTTGCGGACCTGCCAGAGATCCGACAACTTGCGGAACTGTGCGCCAAATGCGGCTTGGATCAGGAGTGTCTCTCGTTGCAAGAAATTGCCACCCATGGCGAATCCGAACACCAATTCCCATGCTAAGTGGTGGAGAATGAAGCAGTGAAAGTCGAAGCTCTAGAGTGATCTCAAGCAGAATCCATGTCTAGTGAACCTGGATCTGTCTTTTCGGTGGGGACCCATCCCCTGTTGATCCTGACACCGCCGGCTTGATGATCGTTCGTCCGATTGGCTATGGGTAGAATCCAATAGCCTTGCTTAGAATTACCCCTTTTTCCGCTCTTGAAACACCCCAAAAACAAGTCCAGAATTGAGTCTTTTCCTGCTTCGGCAAGAAAAGAAAAACCTTAGATTTCAATGGGTCGGACGCCAGATGCGAGTCTCGTTTCCCGCTCCAAGCATTAAAAAATGGATCTCTGAAAAGAGGTCCATTTTTTTTCGTCCAAAGAAAAGTCTTTCTTTCGCCTTTGCCGAGTTCCTCCTGAAAGCACGCTCGTGGCTGCCAATGCGATATGGCGTGTCGGAGTGGCCAATGCTGAGCTCGCGTCTGAAAAGATGGTTAATGTCGAAGTAATCGAGCGGTCGCACTGACAAAAACCAACAGAACACTTACGCAGCCAAGAGCGAATGACAACGTGCTCAGATGGGCGACCGCTCCGATAAACACCGGACCTATCAGAATTCCCGCGTAGCCCATTGAGATGACAGCGGGGATGGCTACCGCCTGTGGCATACGTTGCTGGCGGCCTACAGCAGTAAAGAGCACAGGGACAATGTTTGAGCATCCAGCACCGACCAGAGCGTAGCCAATCAAGGATGCGGCCCAGCCATCGATTCCAAGCGACACGATCATGCCTGCGGCTGCGCAGAGTCCGCCAAGTGCAACGACGCACACGCCGCCTAGTTTGCTGACGATGGCATCTCCTGTCAGGCGGCCCACCGTCATCGCAGCGGCGAAGGATGCGTAGCCCAAGCCGGCGATGCTCGGCTCTAACCCTCGGCTCGAGACAAGGAAAACCGCGCTCCAGTCGAGGATTGCGCCTTCAGTGAGGAAGACGATGAAACAGAGTCCCCCTAAAAACAGCACGATACCCCTGGGCATCGCGAACATCGGTCCACCCCGTTCAGTGCCGTAAGTCAGCAAAGCAGGCGCAGCCTTGTAAAGCGATCCCAAAACGGCGGCAACGATGCAGAGCACAGCAACCAACGGATGCAGGCCCAAGGTCAGCAGAGCGGTCATCGCCCCGGCGCCTAAAATACCTCCAACGCTGTAGAGGCCGTGGAAGCCGGATTGAAGTGCCTGCCCGCTGTTTTTTTCGACTATGACGGACTGAATGTTCATGGCGCAATCCAGCATGCCCATACTGACGCCGAAGAGAATGACAGCGATGACCAGACCCGGCAGCCACATCAAGGTGCTCAATAGCGGAAGAACGGCACACAAGACAATCGTCGCCCAGATTACGACCGGGCGGCATCCATAGTGTGCAGTGAGATACCCAGCGAAGGGCATGGCCACAATAGATCCACCGCCCAGGCCAAGCAGCAGCAACCCCAGGCCACCATCGTCCAAGCCAGTGCGGGCTTTAATCAATGGGACCAGAGGCGCCCATGCGGACATGAGTAAACCCGCGATAAGGAAGGCGATGCGTGTAGACATCCGCTCGCTGTGGTTAGCCGTGGGGACCAACACGGGCGATGGAGCATTCATAGTTCTCGGTAATCCTTATCGATGATGCTAGCCATCGTTTGTTCGGCTTAGACAGTACGGGTTTCTTGTGTGTTTTTGGTGGGCCGGGGTTTCGGAAAACCTAGCGCCTGCGCTCATACGTTGCTCTATAACTGCTTGGCGCGACGCCAAAGAAGTCTCGAAAGCGCATATGGAAGTTGGCGAAACTACAGAAGCCGGTCGCAATCGCGATATCAGTGATCGGCCGATTGCTCTGCAGAATAAGTTGCCGTGCTCGAGTCAAGCGCAGCTCCAGGTAGTAACGCGTGGGCGTGGCGCCCACGAAACGACAGAAGCGACGCTCCAATTGTCGTCGGGAAATGTTCACACATTCAGCCAGTTCGTCGATCGATAACGGCTCTTCGATATTCTTTTGCATCAGTTCTAAAGCGAGCTTCAGGGTTTGTGGCAAGGTGGGGTCAGAGTCAACGATGACAGTCGATATCCCAGACACTTCAGAGGCTTGATCGCAACTGAGTATTTCCTCGACAGCATGGGTCAGCGACACGCCTTGTTTAGCAGTGATGAGCTCGAGCATCATGCGTAACGAGCTGCTGGCGCCAGCGCACGTGATACGATTTTTGTCTATTACGTGAGTTCGACAAGTGACCAGGACTTTGGGGAAAACATCCTCCATCATCGCTCGCCCATCGGGATGGAAGGCGCATTCGACACCATCCATAAGCTGAGCGTCTGCCAGGAAAAATGCCCCGTTCCACAAGCCGCCCATGGTCGCGCCAAGGGACGCGACGTTACGCAGCTTGCGTCGTAATAGCGGGTCGCTGATCAGCTTCACTCGCAATCCCCCGGCGACGATGAGAACGTCGATACGATCTGTAAGTTGTGATAGCTCCAGGTCTGCCGAAATCGCAATTCCCAGATCGCTCATGACCAGACGGCTCTTGATGCCGACAGTCAACACCTCAAACGCCGGTGTTTCGCTAATCAGGTTGGCGGTCACCAGCGCGTCGATAGCGCCGGTAAACGACATCATCGAGAAATTGTTCAAAAGCACGAAAGCTACACGAGTCACCGCCTGTGGCTCTGTTAGTTTCTGCGCCGTACAGGAGTACCCCATGTTTTTGTCTTTGAGCACGCTCTCGAATACGAATGGCATAAATCCTCTTTGACACCTGAACGAATAGCTAAAAACCGTTGCTAAATTCAGGCAGCGGTTTTTGGAGCAGACAGCAACAAATCAAAGAATGATTGGCAGTCATCACTACCGGGCAGTGCCTCAACACTGTTTTTGATGGCATTGCTGAGTGTGGTTCCCAAACTGTCATCAGCCAGTAAATGGTATTTAGCGGTGAGTTCGTCACTCGACATAGGGTTGCCGGGGTCGCCCTTGGCCGTCGCGGTTGGGCTCGTAAGACGCGTGCCGTCTTTCAGGGTAACCGTGACGCGGGACAGTATTTCCTCCGGGAACCTGGCCGACAGGTCAGGCGCCTCATGAAGGGTTATTTTCTCGCTGATACTCAAGATGTCTGGCGCATGAATGGAATCCCCGGTGACCTCTTTAGGGCCCAGCTTCCCGCGAACGATCAAGGCCGCCAGCGGGAACGCCAGCGCATACTGGGCTTCGTCCGCATTCTTCGGAAAATGCCCCTGCAAGCACACAGACTCATGGAATGTTTCGACATCTATGGTCTCGATCAACTCTGCAGTGATGACCGGATGTGCTCGCATCAAATCGGTCATGGCGGTGAGTGCCGGTTGCGCCCAGCGACATACCGGCCAAGGCTTGAAATATTGCTCGTCGATCTCCCAACGGGTTCCGATGTCCTGCCAGAAAGTGGAAATCTCCAACGGTTCAACGGTGGCGGCTGGGGCGCCAGTGACACCGAGCTGCGCCATCAGTAGTGCGTTCAGTCCGGCATACGCCCCGGCGCCGTGGGCATCACGCAACATTGTCGGAAAGCTCACCAGGCGCATCATCGGGCATCTCGGGCCGAAGTATTCTGCGATACCCAGCGCATGACGGAATGTCGCTTCATCAAGCTTCAGCAGGCGGGCACCGGCGCAAACGACCCCGATTCCGGAAAAGGCGCCTGAGGCATGATATTCAGGAGCGGTGGCCATCAATGCCTGGCCCGCACGCAGGGCGGTCTCGTAACCGATGCACAGTGCGCTGAGGAATTCCTCGCCGCTGATGTCTTTGCCCTGGCTGCGATACGCGTCAACCAATGCAACAAGGGCCGGGACAACGGTTGCACCCGCATGTCCCTTGGAGGTGAAGTGACCTTCATGTGCATCCAGACTATCAACGCAGAAACCGCCTGCATACGCAGCGCCCAATGGATGCACGGCTCTGCCGTCGAACCAAAGGCGGCTGGACAGCTTGTTGGCAGAGTAGTGGGTGTCAGCGTAGGTTTTGAGCATCACGCTGGTTTGATTGTCGCGAGCACCGGCGGCCACACCAATGATGTCGAGCAGGCAAGTTTTAACCAACTCGCGTGTATGCAGGGGCGCGTCCTTGTAACTGAAATTCTGGACGAATGAATACAACTGCATTTCATGATTCCTGAATGATGAACGCCGAAACGGATAAAAAGTTGCCCGGGGAAGGGCAACCTTTTATGCAGATTTAAATGAAGGGATTAATTTTTTGCGGTGGCGGTATTAGCCGCGGCTCGTGCGTCTACCAGCCAGCTGTCGTATTTCGCGTGATGGGCCGCGATCCATTCTTTGGCGTGACGAGTAATGTCAGCTGCACTTTTTTCACCATTGTGCATTTTGAGATTTTGCGCGCTTTCATCGTCAGTAGAGATCTGCATTTCAGACAGGAACTTCACGGCAGCCGGATTTTTCTCGGCGAACTCTTTGTTGATGACCGCTCTGACACTGTCGACCGCGAAACCAAGGTTTTTACCATTGAAGGTAGTGTTGACATCGTTTTTACCACCTGGAAGATCCGTACGTGGCACGGTTAACCAAACAACATCTTTACCTTCGATCAGAACACCGGAGATCCACTGAGGTACCCAGGTGTAATAGAGAATCGGCTTGCCTTCTTTGTAACGAGCAATGGTGTCGGCCATCAGGGCAAAATAGGAGCCCTGGTTATTTGTGACAGTCTTATCCAGGCCATAGGCTTTCATATGGTGGGCAATGATCAGCTCACAGCCCCAGCCGGGGTTGCAACCAGTCAGGTCCGCTTTGCCGTCACCGTTACTATCGAACAGCTTGGCAATCTCTGGCTTTTTCAAATCATCGAGAGAGGTGATGTGATACTGGTCAGCCGTTTTCTTATCGATCATGTAGCCCTGTAGTACGCCCGGCATAATATTGCCGGTTTTCACCATCGCTTCATCACCGCCGGCCTTCGCGTAGAACGATTTGTGCAGTTCCTCCCACAGATGAACCGAGAAATCAGCGTCACCATTGGCAATCGCAATCATCATGGTGGAGTATTCGGTTTCCTTAGGCGTCTGAACGTCGTAGCCCAATTCCTTGAGCCCCGCCATTGCGATCTCTCCGCGAAATCGCTCTTCGGCGATTGACGGGAAAATCGGGGTGATTGATACCCCTTTTCCGGGCTCCTGCGCCGTGGCGGCTGATGCGAAAACAGGGGAGACCGCTAGTACTAAAAGCGCCACAGAGTGAATGAATTTCTGTTTTATTCCGAAGGTTGTGAAGTTCATTATCGTTTGCCTTGGCTGGATTAAAGAAGTTGGCATTTCTTTTGGTTCACGACGCGCCACTTGGCGGAGTTAGCTTTCTTTAGGACTGACTTCTATTTTCATGACAGTGTTTTTTCTTTTCAGGCGATAAATGACGCCCGCCGGTCCTGTCTGATACCAGTGTTCACCTTTGGTTGCCCTGTTACTGCGTTCGCCCATTGCCTGGGTCAGTCGGTCGAGGAAAATCGCCAGCAATACCAGACCCAATCCACCGACGGTTGCCAAGCCCATATCGAGGCGGCCAATCCCTCGAAGTACCATCATCCCCAGTCCACCAACCGATATCATTGAAGCGATCACCACCATGGACAGTGACAACATCAATGCCTGATTCAGACCCGCCATGATCGTCGGTGCAGCTAAGGGAAGTTGAACCCGCCTCAGCATCTGGCGTGGGGTGCATCCGAAAGCGCGTGCAGCTTCAACCTTGTCTTCCGGTACCTGGCGAATGCCCAGATTGGTGAGCCTGACCAGTGGTGCGACTGAAAAGATGATCGTGACCAGTACTCCCGGTACGTTACCGATGCCAAACAGCATCACCACGGGCACCAGATAAACAAATGCAGGCAGTGTTTGCATTGCATCGAGAACCGGGCGCAGAAGCATCTCTAGTCGGTCACTTCGGGCACACAGGACGCCCAGCGGAATGCCAATAACTGCACAGAAAAACAGTGAAGTGAGCACCAGGGCGAGGGTGATCATGGCGTCATTCCATACGCCGATCACTCCTAAGAGGGTGAGGGTGACGAAACAAAGTATGCCTATCTTTTTCCCTCCTATCTGCCAGCCGAAGAGCGTTGCAATAATAATGAATATTGACGGAGGAATAGCCAACAATCCGAACTGAATACCATTAAGTACTTGGTCGATTGGCCATCTTATCGATCGGAAAACCTCGCGGAAATTATGAACCAGAAAGTTCAGGGCAACTTCTACCCATTGGCCCAAAGGGACGTTGATGGATTGAAAGGGGTCTAGGAAATTGAATTCGTTCATGTCATCACCTGAATGTCCGAGCCTGGCAAGCCAGCAAATAGAGCCTGTTAGTGTCGGCTCATTGTTTGAAGCAGTAGGCTCTTGGAGATCGTGCCTTTGAACACACCCTGGCGATCGAGCACGGCAACTGGATTAACGGCATCAGCAACGATGTGAAAGACGTCCTGCAGAAGTACATCGTCGCGCAGCGTAGGAGTGGAGTGATCCATGGCGTACGGATGCTCTGCGCAAATTTTGGCGACATCACCCGCCTTGAGGATCTTCGAGGCATCAAAGCCTTTGAAGAAAGCTCTGACGTAATCGTTCGCTGGGTTGCAAAGCAGCTCTTGCGGGGTACCGATCTGAACGACCTGACCACCCTCCATGATCGCGATGCGATGGCCGATGCGAATAGCCTCGTCAATGTCATGGGAGATGAAGATGATGGTGCGATGCTGTTCTGCCTGCAGGCGGATCAGCTCGCCTTGCATTTCGTGGCGAATCAACGGGTCGAGTGCCGAGAAGGCTTCGTCCATCAGCAGAATGGCGGGGTCATTGGCCAGCGCTCGGGCCAGGCCTACCCGCTGCTGCATGCCGCCGGACAGTTGATGCGGATAGCTGTAGGCGTGGCCATCGAGCCCCACCTGTTTGAGTGCCTCGAGTGCACGTTTATGCCGTTCACTTTCCTCGACACCCGAGATTTCCAGGCCGAAAGCGACGTTGTCGATCACACTCATGTGGGGCATCAGGGCGAATGACTGAAACACCATGCTCATGTCTTTGCGACGAACGCTGAGGAGATCAGCATCTGACAGACCGGTGATTTCCTGGCCGTTGAGATGGATGGTGCCCGAGGTCGGTTCTATCAGTCGGTTGAACAGCCGAACCATCGTCGACTTTCCAGAGCCGGAAAGTCCCATGATGACGAAAATCTCACCGCGTTTTACGGAGAAACTGGCATCAAAAACGCCAACGACTTGACCGGTTTTGCTGAAAATTTCATTCTTGTCAGCACCGCGAGCCAGCATCTCCATCGCGAGCTTTGGCTGAGCACCAAAGACTTTGTAAATGTTTTTTACCGAGAGTATCTCGTCACCAAGACTCATAACCCCTCCTGCTGCAATTACGACGTAAGATCAAGAATTTAGGTGTACGTGTCTTGATCAGTTAAGACGGTGCTTGTGGGGGCAGTCAAAATGGGAGACAGATTGGGAATTAGTCATTGTGACCATCCTCTTTATTATGTGATGTTTATTATTTTTGTTTTATCGGCGCTGAATTAAGCAGTTCCTTGGGAACCAAGTTATTACCTAATAGGGTCAGCGTCTAACAACATTTCTTCCCGCCAATCAATAACGTGATGTTATCAATCATTTAAATAGGTCAATTTGCGACTGCGGCAGTGCTAGTTGCGAAGACGACTGCCGCGGGGCCTGTCTTAGACCCACTGTTTCAGCTACGCTCCAGTGTAGGCTCTAGGTGGAACCCTTCGGCCGATCTCATCCCTAACGGCCCTCCGAAAGGCCCCAAACCGGATATTCAATACTCTAGGTTATGGTTAAGCACATCGATCCAGACATGACGCTGCTGAAAATGCCGTCTCTGAAAGCAGTGAAGTCATTCGTAGCCGCCGCCAAATATCAGAGCTTTACGCGTGCGGCTGAAGCGCTGTGCGTTACCCAAGCGGCAATCAGCCGTCAGATTCGGGAGCTTGAGGCGTACCTTGGGGTGGATCTTTTCAAGAGGGTGGGTCGAGCGGTCGAGTTGACGGAAGCCGGGTCCATCTTTTTTGATGCGGCACAGCTATCTTTCGTCAATATTTCCCAAGCGGCGGAGCGCATTCGCACCAACAATGCAGGCAAACGCACGCTGACGCTTTGCTGTTCTCCCGCGTTTTCAGCCCTCTGGCTCGCAGCGAAGCTGCCGGGGTTTTTTACTAAGAACGCAGACATCGACCTCAATCTGGTAACCACTCAAAACTTTTTGTCGATGGAGCCGGGTGTAACTCCGGACATCTTCATCACCAAGATGGCCAGGATTCAGGATGGGTATCGTAGCTATCCGTTGTTCCATGACGTCATCTACCCGGTGTGCACGCCTCGTTACAAAGCGGAGCACCCTGAGCTATCCAGCCTGGAAGGATTACGCGACGGGGTTTTGCTAAACCTCAGCCCCTATGGCAGATCCCAGGTAGCGGAGCACGTCGACTGGGGTGTTTGGCTGGCTTATCACGATGTTGATATCGAGAAGCGCCCCCACGACAGTCCTCACGTTTTCAACGCGAATGACTACAACCTGGTGATTAGCATGGTGTTGACACACCAAGGTGTAGCGCTGGGCTGGAATCACCTGGTCGAAAACCTGATCGAAAACGGCACGCTGATTCGTCCGATCGAAGAAGAAGTGGTTCTCCATGAAAGTCAGCACTATCTGACATTCCGTGAAGACCGGATCAATGATGACGCCTGTTGCCGGCTACGCGACTGGATTCTGGCCCAGTTTTCCAGAGCCGTTTAGAGGAAAGGAAGGCGGCCGTGCTTGAGCAATCACTCGAGGTGCGGGGAGCTCCACCACCAACAGGTATTGCTCAAGGCAGAACTGAAGGGGATGCCGGTGGTGATCATTCATGATTCTCACCACCGGCAGTGTTGCGCTTAGCCGACAGATCTTAACGGGATGGTGTCATTGAGCTGATCAAGCATCGTTTTGCAGTACCAATCATCAAATTGACACACACCAATTTCGCTGGCCACCGACAACGGGCCTGGCTCGTAAGCAGGGGAGCTGACCCCGACCTGTGCGCCTTCCACCAAGGTGCGATCCTGATCATTGGTTGCAAGCCAGACTTTGGTCAATCGATCGAGGTCGTAGTCGACACCTTCCTGCGCGTCCTTCTTGACGAGCCATTTTGTGGTGACCAACGTCTCGCCCGGACCAATGGGCAGTACGCGGAAGCTCAGCGCGTGATCGCCCAGAAAGTGGTTCCAGGTTGATGGGTAGTTGAAATACAGCAGCGCACCGATGTTGGCTTCTCCGGTGGTGTCCAACCGGCCAGCGACTGCAGGCTTGCCATCCATTGTGTAGCTGACGGCCCCGGAAAACAGGGGGATGCGCGTCATTCGGAAACGACCTTTATCATCCATGACCAATCGGCTAGGCAGACCTGCCGCCTCGCAGCGATCCCAGTGCTCTTTGAGTTCGGGATCTTCATCGCCGCCGGCGCCACCCACCGATGGGTTGTCCACGAATGAGTGCATCAATTCCGGGTGAGTACAATCGCAGTGGTAGCACTCACGGTTGTTCTCGAAAACCAGTTTCCAGTTGCCTTTCTCAATGATGTTCGACTCAAACGCGACTTTGCAGTCGTCCAGGTTATGAGGGGCAACGAAAGGGGTGACGGATTTTCTGAACGACGAAAAGTCTGGGGCGACCTCTGCAACGCACACATAGATGTACGTTTCGACGACCTCACAATGCACCGACTTCAACCCATGCTGAGACTTGTCGAAATCGTCCCCCATGTTCCCGGCGAAAAGCAGTTTGCCGTCCAGCTCGAATGTCCATTTGTGGTAAGGGCACACCAGTTTGGCAACTTTGCCGCTGGCTTCCGGGCACACCTTGGAACCGCGATGGCGGCAGGCGTTGTGGAATGCACGAATCTGCTTGTCTGCGCCGCGCACGATAGCGACAGGATAGTCGCCGATTTGCAGCGACAGGTACTGACCTGACTTCTCCAGCTCAAATGTGTGCCCTGCGAAGATCCAGCTTTTGTGCCAGATCTGTTGCAGATCCTGCCTGTAAACGTCTGAATCGCTATAAAGGGCACCTGGCAGCGCGTGGTCAGGCTTGCGCTGCGCGATAAGATTTGAAACTGCCGATTTAGTGCTCACGGTCAACACACTCCAAAATACCAAGGGGGCGAAACGTTCAGCCTGCTCACCGAGGTGAGGCCAAACGGTCTTGAGTTCGCAGTACCGTCTGTGGATGCAAGCCCATCAAACCGTGCTGCTTCTATCCGCGAACCGGAACGCTTTGCCACGTTCAGGAAGCGTCTTACGAAAAATGTGCCTTCTTGGATGGTGGTGCCATCCGTGCACTCATTTCGTTCGAGTCCTTACTCATGCAGACATTTCTGGAATGCCAATGTTTGCATCAATAGCTATATTTCTACATCACCTTAATTCGAGCCTGGGAAACCAGATCTTAATTAATGAGACGACTGTACGAGAAAATCTTTTATCCAATGTATCGGTAGAATATCGCTGTTGTAAGGCTACGACGGTAATCGTGCGTCAACAAGAAACATTTACTCTTATCAATGCATAAACAAATGTTATCGATTGATGCCGCCGCTTCGGTGATGATTTTTTATGTTATTGATTATTAAGGAAAAGTAATTTTATTGGCTGAAGGATTTACCCTTTCAGAAAGGTATGCGGCAGCAATACACTCTATTGACCACCTTCTTGGCGCATGCGAGTCTGGATTCAGCAGTCCACCGCACTAGTTGGTAACACAGCCTCTGCAGGTCATTTGTGAAAGCAGAAAACTGCTCTTTACAGAGACTTTAAACGTCAGGGCCTGTGTCCCGTGAAACATGGGTTTTTTTATTGCGCCTCAAGGCATCAACGCTGACGCGCTCGTTTATCTTCCACCTGACTCGCATTCGGAGCATTTATCTTGAAATTTGAAGGTATTTATACGCCAGCAGTAACTCCTTATAACTCGGACGGGGAGATTGACTGGAATGTGTACTCGCAAGTTTTGGAGTCGCTGATTGAGGCGAAGGTGCACGGCATTATTATCGGCGGGTCGACCGGCGAGTATTATGCGCAGACCTTTGAAGAACGCACCGAGTTGGCGGCCTACGCCAAAGATGTGATCGGCACTCGGGTGCAACTGATCGTCAGTACCGGGGCGATTCGTACCGAAGATGCGGTTCAGTACGCCAAGGATGCCAAATCGATCAAAGCAGACGCCATTCTCGTCACGTCCCCGCCTTACGCGCTGCCTACCTCACAGGAAAACGCGATTCACGCGCTCACTATCGATCGTGCTGCGAACTTGCCGATCATGCTTTACAACTATCCGGGGCGGATGTGCGTTTCGATGGACGAAGAATATTTCACCCGTGTCAGCCAATCGAAAAACGTCGTCGCCATCAAGGAAAGTTCCGGCGACATGGGCCAGGTGCATAGGCTGGCCCTGCAGTTCCCCAACATCGCCTTGTCCTGCGGATGGGACGACCAGGCCCTTGAGTTTTTTGCCTGGGGCGCCCGCAGTTGGGTGTGCGCAGGTTCCAACTTCCTGCCCAAGGAACACGTTGCGCTTTATGAAGCCTGCGTGATCGAAAAGAACTTCGACAAAGGCCGTCAAATCATGTCGGCGATGATGCCGCTGATGAATGCGTTGGACGGTGGCAAGTTCGTGCAGTCGATCAAGTACGGCTGCGAAGTTGCGGGATTGAAAGTCGGTAACGTGCGCCTGCCATTGCAGCCACTTGAAGCGGACGAAAAACAGAGTTTCGCGTCGGTCATTACTGAACTCAAACGTAACGTAGCCAACATTTCTTCGGGAGCCAGCCATGGGTGATCTTCTGAGCAAGGCCGAATATGCCGCTCTGGCCAAAGACATTTCGTTGCCATCCAAGGCGTTCATCAATGGCGCGTTTAAACCCGCGATCTCTGGCAGAACCTTCGCCACGAACAATCCGGCGACCGGTGACTTTTTGACCGACGTTGCAGCTTGTTCGTCCGATGATGTCGACTTCGCAGTGAGCAATGCCAAGGAGGCATTTGAGGATGGACGCTGGAGATCTATTTCTCCTCGGGAGCGCAAAGCGGTTCTGTTGAAGTTTGCAAACCTGCTTGAAAGCCATCAACACGAACTGGCCGTCCTCGAAAGCCTCGATAGCGGCAAACCGGTCAGTGAATGTCAGTTGGTCGACGTCCCGGACACCATCCACACGATCCGCTGGCACGCAGAACTGATTGACAAGATTTATGACAACACCGCTCCGGTGGGCAGTGACGCGCTGACCATGGTGGTCCGGGAGCCGATCGGCGTGGTGGGCTGCGTATTGCCCTGGAACTTCCCGCTGCTGATGCTTGCCTGGAAAATCGGCCCGGCGCTCGCTGCGGGGTGTTCGGTCATCGTCAAACCTGCTGAACAAACCTCGCTGACCACGTTGCGTGTCGCGCAGTTGGCGTTTGAAGCCGGTATACCCGCCGGTGTCCTCAATATTGTCACCGGCACGGGCAAAGACGTCGGTGAACCCATTGGCTTGCACAACGACGTCGACATGGTGAGCTTCACCGGCTCCACCGCGACCGGTCGCCGCTTCCTGCATTACGCCGCCGATTCGAACCTGAAACGCATCGTCCTTGAGTGCGGCGGAAAAAATCCGGCCGTGGTGATGGACGATGCGCAAGACCTGGACCTCGTTGCTCAGCATGTCGTCAATGGTGCGTTTTGGAACATGGGCGAAAACTGCTCCGCAACTTCTCGTCTGATCGTCCATGCGTCTGTCAAAGATGAGCTGCTGGAGCGCATGGGCGCTTACATCCGCGAATGGAAAATGGGTGATCCACTCGATCCGCAGAACCGCGTAGGGTCGTTGGTCAGCCCAGAGCATTTCGCAAAAGTGAAGTCGTACCTTGAGCACGCCGCTGCCGGAAAGCTTCAAGTTGTTTACGGTGGCGCGACCAAAGACGGAGCCTTTGTAGAGCCAACGGTGATTGACGGTGTTGGTCGAGACAACCGGCTGTTCCAGGAAGAGATCTTCGGCCCGATCCTTTCGGTCACCACGTTCAACACGATCAGCGAAGCCATTGCGTTGGCCAATGACACGGTCTACGGCCTGGCCGCCTCGGTATATACCGGCAGTCTGCGGCGGGCAATCAAGTTGTCGCGGGAAATTCGCGCGGGCATCGTTACCGTGAACTGCTTTGGTGAGGGCGACGCATCGACACCATTCGGTGGCTACAAGGAGTCGGGCTTCGGCGGTCGGGACAAATCCATTTTCGCCCATGACCAGTACACCGAAATCAAAACCATCTGGATCGATGTGTCTGATCGGTCGGACGAAGAGACCGAAAAATGAGCACCCATACCATCAAGCGGCTGCCGGTAGACACCGGGGTTTCAGGTTGGGAGGCGATTTCCGCACGCACTGCGCCTGTCCGCATGCTTGATGGAAACGTGACGGCGGATTGGCTGATTATCGGTGCCGGTTTTGCTGGCCTGTCCGCTGCTCGCAGGCTTTCACAGTTACACCCGGGTGACAGCATTGTTGTGGTCGATGCTCATGAAGTCGCCAAGGGGCCGGCGGGCAGAAACTCTGGTTTCATGATCGATGTGCCGCACAGTCTGTCGTCCGGGGAATACTCCGTGGCGAGCGAGTCAGCAACGGCCCTGGAAATCACGCAAAATCGTTTTGCGATTGCATTTGCCGCTGAAGCTGCGCGGGAGTACGGCATGTCCGCCGACACCTTCGACCCTTCAGGGAAGATCAACGCGGCCGCCACTGAGCGGGGATTGAAGCTGAACGTCAATTACGCTCAATCCCTTGAGCGCATTGGCGAAAAGTTCGAGATGTTTGATGCCGCGCAAATGCGTGAAATCACCGGGTCCACCTATTACCACGGTGGGATCTACACGCCCGGCGCGGTGATGATTCAACCCGCGCAATACATTAGAGACCTGGCAGCAGGGCTCGACGGGAAAATCACGCTGTTCGAGCGCTCTCCGATTATTGAGTTGACCAAACAGGGAAGCGGTTGGAGCGCTCGATCTCATAACGGTACGGTGCACGCACCCAAGGTCATCCTGGGGGTTAACGGGCACATTGAAAACTTCGGCCATTATCAAGGACGCCTGCTGCACGTCTTCACTTACGCGTCCATGACGGCGGCGTACAGTGATGATGAATTCAGGAAAGAGGTACCGGGCAAAGCCAAGTGGGCGTTGTTGCCGGCGGATCCTATGGGAGCGACCGTTCGCAAGATCTGTTCAGACGGTCTCTCGCGAATTGTCATTCGGACAAAGTTCACCTATGAACCGAGCATCCAAGTCACTCCAGAGCAGGTAGCTGCGGTGGCTAAGGAGCAGCGTCACTCCCTGGATGCGCGCTTTCCCGAGCTGAAATCCACGGCGTTGGAATTTAGTTGGGCCGGCCGCCTGTGCTTAAGTCGTAACAGTGCTGCGGCATTTGGCGAGATTGAAGAAAATCTGTATTCGGCATGTTGCGAAAATGGACTGGGTACTGTGAAAAGCACTCTGGCAGGTGTGATGGCTGCGGAGTTGGCATCGGGTACGCGTTCGGAGTTTCTCGATAGCTTCAGTCACGCGCCAGGCCCCAGCAAGTTACCACCCAAGATAATAACGAAACTGGGCGTCAGTTCGGTTATTCGCTGGCATGAGTTTTGGGCCGGGCGAGAAGGTTAACAAATTTAAGTTGTCGGATTTTCCAATAAAGGCCGTTTAACAAGTCACTAATAAGCACGGAATAATCCATGAGAAATATCTGGAGGGCATCCTGCAAAGGGGAAGGGCATGACCGAAGTGCGATTGAAGAGCGATCAAACAAAAAACACGGAGCCCTTAACGACGCCCTCTATTGCCGCTAGTCTTGTTGTCGCGAGGCCACAACTCGGGATCTTTCTATGCCTGCTTTCAATGCTTATCTTTGCGAGCCAGGACGGAATAACCAAGGTGCTTGTCAAAGACTTCCCGGTCGCCCAACTGGTCATGATGCGCTATTGGGTGTTTGTCGTTTTTGCACTCGGATATGCCGCCTGCCACGGTAGGGCAAAAGCGTCGTTTCGCAGTAAGCACCCCTGGCTGCAAATCATTCGAGCGTTGCTGGCTGTGGGTGAAACCGTACTGTTTGCAGTGGGGCTACGATATTTGGGCCTGGCCGAAATGCATGCACTCTATGCCGTATTTCCGCTGATGACACTGGCATTGGCGGGGTCGGTGCTTGGGGAGTTCATAGGGCTGCGGCGCTGGGTTGCTGCGGCGATAGGGTTCACCGGCACACTGATCATTCTCCGACCAGGCGCGGGCGTCTTTGAACTCGCGGCGCTGATCCCCCTGCTGGCTGCTTTGGCGTTCGCGGTGTTCAATGTACTGACGCGCCGGATTAGCCAGCACGACTCCTTCGCAACGAACATGCTCTACATGGCAAGTGTGGGTGCCCTGACGGTCACATTTGCGGGGCTGCCTGCATGGGTGACTCCGACTCCAGTCCAGGGCCTCTTGATGGGGATCCTGGCATTGACCGGAGTAGTCGCACAGATTCTCTTCATTCAAGCACTGAAATACGCGACCGCTTCTTCCCTGCAGCCGTTCAACTATGCGCTTCTGGTGTTCGCCACGTTGATTGGTGTGATCGTGTTTGCCGAGCGCCCGGACACCTGGGTGGTTGTCGGTGCAGCGTTGGTGATTATTGGGGGGCTGTATGCGATTAAGGCAAAGGCGTGAACGTACCTGAGTGTATGAAGTAATCAATGCGTGGTTGGTTTTCAGGGCGAGGCACGGCGATAAAAAAGGGCAGCTCAACGCTGCCCTTTTCCCAACCTACCCCTTAGGCCGCGCTAAACAGCTTGTGCGGGTCCATGACAAATTTCTTCGGCACCCCGGCGTCGAACTCGTGGTAACCGCGCGGCGCGTCGTCCAGGCTGATCACTTGCACGCCGACGACCTCGGCAATGTTGATCCGGTCCCACATGATCGCCTGCATCAGCTGACGGTTGTACTTCATCGTCGGGGTCTGGCCGGTGTGGAAGCTGTGGGACTTGGCCCAGCCGAGGCCGAAACGGATGTTCAGGCTGCCATGCTTGGCGGCTTTGTTGACCGCGCCCGGGTCTTCGGTGACATACAGACCGGGGATACCGATATTGCCGGCGACCCGCACCACGCCCATCAGCGCGTTGAGCACATCGGCCGGGGCCTCGTGCTGCGCGCCGTCATGGCCGTGGCCTCGGGCTTCGAAGCCGACCGCATCGACCGCACAATCGACTTCCGGCTCACCGAGCAGGTCGGCGATTTGCTCGTGCAGTGGAGTGTCCTTGGTCAGGTCGGCGATCTCGAAGCCCTGGGCCTTGGCATGCGCCAGACGCAGCGGATTGACGTCGCCGACGATCACTACCGCCGCACCCAGTAGACGGGCGGAGGCGGCGGCAGCCAGTCCGACCGGACCGGCGCCAGCGATATACACCGTGCTGCCAGGGCCGACACCGGCGGTCACCGCGCCGTGGTAGCCGGTCGGCAGGATATCGGAGAGGCAGGTCAGATCGCGAATTTTCTCCATTGCCTTGTCGCGGTCGGGCAGCTTCAGCAGGTTGAAGTCGGCATACGGCACCAGCACGTATTCGGCCTGGCCGCCAACCCAGTCGCCCATGTCCACATAGCCATAGGCACCGCCAGGGCGCGCCGGGTTGACCGTCAGGCAGACGCCGGTGTGCTGCTCCTTGCAACTGCGACAACGGCCGCAGGCGACATTGAACGGCACCGAGACCAAGTCACCGATCTGCACGTTTTCAACGTCGCGGCCCTTCTCGATCACCTCACCAGTAATTTCATGGCCAAGCACCAGCCCGACCTGGGCTGTGGTCCGGCCACGCACCATATGCTGGTCGGAGCCGCAGATATTGGTCGAGACCACGCGCAGAATCACGCCATGGTCAATGCGCTTGCCGCGCGGGTCTTGCATTTTCGGATAGGGGATGGTCTGCACCTCGACCTTGCCAGCGCCGAGATACACGACACCACGATTACCAGACATGATTTCACCTCGCTTTTGTTGTTGTGAGAACACGGCCCTTGTACTAGGAAGGGTCGCGCGGCCTTACAGTGCGGCGGTATATGTCTTGCGTTTGCGCGTGAGTGCAGATTGATTGGAAGTCACCTTCCAACGACGCGTGATTAGCCGTCATCGTATCGATCCTACGCCTGGTATCAGCACCCGGCGAGAGCATTTAGCACCCGATCACCACCAGTTTCAGGACGCTCAACCGCCAGTCTTACTGGAGGTATGCATCGCTCCGTACCGAGTGCGTCTATGATTCAGCCTGGATCGTTTATGAAGACGCAGTACTTACCATCAGGATCAGCGCCTGTACCCCCAGATATCCACCTGCAGTGCTCGGTGTGAGTTGTGTGTTGAGTCTCTCTTTCCCCTCAATTTCCATAGATTCAGGGGCTAACCCTGGACGACAGGAGCAAAATGCAATGGTTGCGGACTGGAGTGATCAGGTAGCGCTTGTCAGTGGCGCCGGCAGTGAACGTGGAATTGGCTTTGCGATTGCGAAGCGTCTGGGCAGCCTCGGCGTGAGGTTGATCATCACAGGCAGCAGCGCTCGCATCCATGATCGAGTGGAGGAGTTACGCGTCGCAGGGTTTGAAGTGCACGGGCGTGCGGCTGACCTGAGCGAAGAGGATCAAGTCCTTGAGTTGACCACCTGGGCTGAATCGATATGGGGAAGAATCGATATTCTTGTGAACAATGCCGGCATGGCCGCCCAGGGTCATCCGGAGCCTTTTGCCGATCTGGCGGATATGAGTGTCGATAGCTGGAATCTTTCAATTGCTCGAAATCTGACAACCGCCTTTCTGTTGACCCGTGGAATTTTGCCGGGGATGCGTAACAGACGTTACGGCCGTATCGTCAATGTCAGCTCCACGACTGGCACTCGAGCCGGTAATCGAGGCGAGGCGGCTTATGCTGCGGCAAAAGCCGGAATGGTGGGTATGAACATGAGCCTGGCCCTTGAGGTCGCGCGCTATGGAATCACTGTGAATTCGGTCGCGCCGGGTTGGATCGCCACTGGGTCAAGCACTCCAGAGGAAGAGAATGCAGCGAAGTATGTCCCGGTTGGCAGGGCGGGTCGCCCAGAAGAAGTGGCTGCTGCCGTTACATTCCTGGCCTCACCTGAGTCCAGTTACATCACTGGGGAGTTGCTGGTGATCGATGGTGGCAATTGCCTGATAGAGAACAAAGCACCCAAGTAATGAATGCGTTGCCCGCCGCAAGAAAATGCGGCGGAGGAGAGTAAGTGACTCCCTCCGTCGCAATTCAGGCTGATTCGATCAAAACGGCAGTGGCAGTTTTGCCGTGCGACCTCCGTCCACCACCAGGACCTGCCCGGTGATAAAGGCCGATGACTCCGAGGCCAGGAATACGACTGTCCCGCCAACATCCGCCGGCAATCCGGTACGCCCGACCGGATGAAGGCGCAGGAGTGCCTGGCGCGCCGCACGCGGATCAGCTTGAGCGGCGAGGTACGCATCACTCAACTCGGAATTGATCCACCCTGGAGCAATGGCATTGCAGCGGATCCCGTCCCGGCCGAGATCGATTGCCAAGGCTCGGGTCAGCCCATGGATGCCGGCCTTGGAGGCACAGTACGCAGCATGTTCAGGGTTGGCGCCTATGCCTTCGATCGACCCGATATTGATAATGCTGCCACCGCCTCGCTGACGCATCTGAGGCACCAACGCCTTACACAAGAATGCTGGCGCCCGCAGATTGACTGCCATCATGCGATCCCAGTCCTGCTCGGTCATATCATCAATGGATTTCTCGAACATGAACCCGGCGTTGTTAACCAGGACATCGATTCCGCCAAGCTGCTCCTGGGCGAACTGGGCAATCAAATTGGGTGACTCCATCGAGGCGAGATCAGCCTCGACGAAATAGACTTGAGGGTGATTTTGCAAGTCGGCGTCCAGTGCCTGACGCTGAGCGATCAACACAGAAGCTCCCGCCTCAAGCAATTGTTCGGTGATGCCTCGGCCAATCCCTCTGCCGCCCCCGGTCACCACTACATTTTTACCGTTGAGCATCGCTACCTCTCCTTAGCCGGATACCGGCTTGGCGCCTGTGACTTCCACCGTTTCACCGGCGATGTACCTGGCCTCGTCGGACGCCAGAAATGCGATGACATCCGCAATGTCTTCAGGCTCGGCGATACGGCCTAATGGCACGCTCTTGTTCAGTTCTTGCACGGCCTTATCCGGATCCAGGCCACGACGCTCAAAGCCGCTGCGTATCATCGGGGTATTGATTTCGTGCGGGCACACGGCGTTGACGCGGATACCCAAAGGGGCACAATCGCGGCCCAGATTTTTGGTTAACGCCGCAACAGCCCCTTTGCTTGTGCAATACGCCACATGGGCGGGGCCGGGATAAATACCCCAAACAGATGATGTGTTGACGATCGCGGCGCCGGGGCGATTTTTCATGTGTGGTATCGCTGCTCGGCAGATGAAGAACACGGCATTCAGGTTTACGCCCATGGCGTCAAACCACATCTCATCAGTTGTTTCTTCAATGGTGCCCCGGGGAATGATGCCCGCATTGTTCAATACGATATCGATACCCGAAAATATATCGACGGCCGTTTGGACAATGGCTTCGCAATATTCTTTGCGGCGTAAATCGCCCGCCAGATAGTGTACTTCGGCGCCTAAGTCACGGACTCTGGCGGAAATTGATTTGCAACCGTCTTCGTCAAGGTCAGACAAAACAAGCTTGGCGCCTTCGCGAGCGAATAATAACGCTAACGCCTGTCCGACGCCCCCGGCAGCGCCGGTAATGACCACCACTTTATTATTGAATTTCATAGGGCAACCTGCCTGAAGTTTTTGGCGCAGCCATTATTTGGTTTCAATGGATCGCAGCGTCCAACAACTTTTTTACTGGGCCAAAGATGACGTGGCGTTATCCAAAAAATCGCGCGCGCAACATCCTCTTGGCATGGCGAACATATGTCTAAAAAATGTACGCCGATGTACATGCCGTGTACGACACAGATTCTGGGGTGTACAGTGACGAGGAATTTTCAAAGAAAGGTCAACCCGAATGTCACAGACAGGAAGGGCGAAAACCAAAGCGCAGGATGCAGGCTGGCGAGGCTCCGTCGATGGTTGGCTGGATGCCGCCTACGACGCTCTTAAAGAGTCGGGTGTGGATGCTGTGCGGGTGATGCCGCTGGCCAAGCGCCTGAATTTGTCTCGTACCAGCTTCTACTGGTTCTATGAAGATCGGGAGCAGCTGTTAGCAGCGCTCCTCGCTCGATGGCGGGACAAGAACACCGGCGGTATGGTCAGCCAATGTGAGAGTTATGCAGAAAGTATTTCTGAAGCGATTCTCAACATCTTCGAGTGCTGGCTGAACCCTGAGCTGTTTGATTCGCAGTTCGAATTTGCCGTGCGCAGTTGGGCGCTGCAATCGGACGAGGTCAAAGCTGAAATCGCTTTAGCCGATGAAGCGCGGATGAATGCCCTGGCCGCGATGTTCCGACGGTTTGGTTACGACGTCGAGGGGGCTGACGTTCGGGCCAGGACGATCTACCTCACACAGATCGGCTACATCTCGATGAAAACCAATGAAGATATTGTCGTGCGATTTCGACGGATTCCTCAGTACGTGAGCGTGTTTACCGGCAAGGTACCGAAGCGTCGCGAGCTGGACCGCTTTTATGGAAAGTTCGGCTACGCAGAAAAAGAGCCGGGCGTTTTCGTCCCCTTGGTAGAAACATTCGAGGAGTCTCCTGCCGATGGAGAATAGAACCCTGGGCATCATTGGGGGCACCGGCTGGCTCGGGCGCGCAATTGCGCAGGCGCTGCTCGATAGCGGGTTCATCGAGCCTGACCGCTTGTTGATCTCGAACCGTTCCGGCGTCAGTACTTTCGAGCCAGGCGTGAGGCTGCTGGCCGACAACCAGCAGTTGGTGGACCTCAGCGATATTGTCGTGCTGTCCATCCGGCCGGAGCAGTTTCGCGAACTGCTGATCAATGCCCGCGGCAAGCTAGTGATTTCTCTGATGGCCGGAGTTCCGGCGGCAGCCATCAGCGCCGCAACCGGTGCGGATGTAATAGTGCGGGCCATGCCGAATGCGGCCGTGGAAATCAGGCAGTCGTTCACGCCCTGGTACTGTGTCGGAAACCTTGTTGAGAGCGACCGCCAGTGGGTGCAGCGACTGTTCGAGTGCGTAGGTTCGGCGGACGAAGTGCCTGATGAAGACTGTATTGATTACCTCAGCGCGTTGTCCGGGACTGGGCCGGCCTTCCCGGCGATGTTGCAAATGGCACTGACTAATCAGGCGGTGGCTGCGGGTATTCCCCTAGCCATCGCGCAGCGCGCTGCACAAGGCGTGGTGGTGGGGGGCGGCCAGATGCTAGCCAGCCGCGATCCGCGGCAAATGATTGAGTCGTTGATGGCTTACCGTGGCGTGACGGCGGCAGCGCTGCAGTCGATGGTCGATCAGAACATCGAGTCCATTGTGGGGACGGCGGTAAAGGCCGGCGCTGAAGTTGCGCGGCGGGGAATGTAGCCAGGGCAGGGGATATACAGTGAAGGCCCGCTGAAGGGCCTTCACTGTAGAAAGCGTCAACCGATTGCGATTATTCGGCCTTGAAGCAATAGACAGCCAGTTTGTTGCCATCAAGGTCCCGAGCGTAAGCGGCATAGGCATTTTCAGCCCAGTTACGCGAACCCGGTTGGCCTTCACAGATGCCACCGGCGGCGAGTGCGGTTTCGTGGAATGCATGTACTGCCGCGCGATTCGGCGCTTCGAAGCTCACAGTCACGCCATTGCCAACGTTGGCAGGATTGCCATTGGCGGGTTTTAGCACGAAGAACGACGGTTTATCCACGCCCCAAATGGAGCCGGATTCATCAAGGTCGGCAACACGGTTAAGACCAATTTCTTTGAGAATACGATCATAGAAGGTCCGTGCTTTGGGAAGGTCATTGGTACCGACAGTGACATGGGTAAAAACAGACATTTTGATTTCCTTTGGGTTGTGATGCGGGTGTGAGCGCTGGCCGGTATCACGGCAGTGCCTTGGTCAAAAATGAATGACGGTGCGGATGCTTTGCCCTGCATGCATCAATTCGAAAGCCTTGTTGATGTCTGAAAGGCCAAGGTTGTGAGTGATGAAGGTTTCCAGCGGAATTTCGCCGGTGCTCGCTTTCTCGACGTAGCTGGGAAGCTCCGTGCGGCCCTTGACTCCACCAAACGCGCTGCCACGCCAGACGCGCCCGGTTACCAGTTGGAAAGGGCGGGTACTGATTTCCTGGCCCGCACCGGCAACACCGATGATGATCGATTCACCCCAGCCCTTGTGGCAGCACTCCAGAGCAGCTCGCATCAATTTGACGTTGCCGACACATTCAAACGAATAGTCCACGCCACCGTCGGTGAGCTCGACAATCACGTCCTGGATGGGCTTGTCATAGTCCATGGGGTTTATGAAATCGGTGGCGCCGAGCGATAGGGCGACGTCCCGCTTGGCCGGGTTGATATCAATGGCGATGACTCTCCCGGCGTTGGCCATTTTCGCGCCGATGATGGCCGCCAGCCCGATCCCACCGAGCCCGAATATCGCAACGCTTGCCCCGGCCTCAACCTTGGCGGTATTGAGTACGGCACCTATGCCTGTGGTCACGCCACAGCCCAGCAGGCACACCTGCTCTAGAGGCGCATTCTTGGGGATTTTGGCCAGGGAGATCTCCGGCAATACCGTGTACTCGGAGAAGGTCGAGCAGCCCATGTAGTGGAATACTGGCTGGCCCTGAAAGGAGAAACGCGATGTTCCGTCAGGCATCAAGCCCTTGCCCTGTGTCGCTCTGACTGCCTGGCACAAGTTGGTCTTGCCCGACAGACAGAATTTGCATTGTCGGCACTCGGCCGTGTACAGCGGAATCACATGGTCGCCGACCGACAATGACGTCACGCCTTCGCCGATCGACTCGACGATCCCGCCGCCCTCATGACCCAACACGGCAGGAAAGATCCCCTCGGGATCGTCGCCCGACAGGGTAAAAGCATCTGTGTGGCAGACACCGGTTGCCACGATTCGTACCCTTACTTCGCCGGCCTTGGGTGGTGCGACATCGATGTCCACCAGCTGCAACGGCTGTCCTGGGCCGAAAGCGACTGCCGCCTTCGATTTGATGGTCACTGCTGACATGGTTTCCCTCTTGTTCATGGCGAGCCTCCGTTCCAACAGGAATGGAGGTTCGGATTCAGATTTCTTTCACCAGGCGCAACGCGTCGTAGATGGCCGCGTGGGTGTTGCGAGCAGACACGGCGTCGCCGATCCGGAACAGCTGGAAGCGTCCTTCGGGATTGGTGACGATGTTCTGTGCCGTGCCGGCGATCAGGTCATGCTGCTCTACCGCGCCGCCATTGGTGGAGAGAGGACGGAGGTCGAAGTACAAGTCGTCCAGGGGAAGGGTGCCGTGGTTGACGACCACCTGATCGACCACGCGCTGCTTGTGGACCTGTCCGTAATCGCTGCCAAAGGTTGCAACGAGCCCGTCATCACGTTTTTCCACGGTATCGACCCGGTAGGTGACGGTGAAGGTGACGTCCAGGTCCTGCAGGCTGCGCATGTACGGCACCAGGTTCATGGCCATGACTTCCGGTGCAAACGAGCGGTCAGGGGTAACGATCTCCACGGTCGCACCGCTTTGCGCGATAACCTCGGCAGCCTGCAGGGCAGCATGATCCCCTGCATCGTCGAAGATCAGTACGTTGCGTCCGGGCTTGATGTCACCGGAAATGATGTCCCAGGTTGAAACCACGAGTTCGTTGCCTTTGCGGAGCACCTCGGTATCCGGCAGGCCGCCGGTCGCAACGATGACCACGTCAGGCTCGAAGGCTTGCACAGTGTCGGCTTCGGCCCAGGTGTTGAAGTGAAACTTCACCCCCAGCCGTTCACATTGCGCCATGCGCCAATCAATGATGCTGATCATCTCGCGACGACGCTCGCTCAATGCCGTCAGACGAATCTGCCCGCCAGGTTGGTCAGCCGCCTCAAGTACCGTTACATCATGGCCGCGCTCACCGGCGACCCGCGCCGCTTCCAGCCCGGCAGGGCCCGTACCGACCACCAGCACCTTGCGCTTGACCGCGGCTTTGGGAATGTCATGAGGCATAGTGGTTTCCCGCCCCGTCGCTGCGTTGTGGATGCAGTAGGCCGCGCCACCCTGATAGATGCGATCCAGACAATAGTTGGCGCCGACGCACGGGCGAATATCTTCTTCGCGCTTCTCGATGATTTTGCGCACGATGTGCGGATCGGTCATGTGCGCGCGGGTCATGCCCACCATGTCCACTTTGCCCGAGGCGATCGCGTAGCGCGCCGTGGCCACGTCGGGAATCTTCGCCGCGTGGAAGGTCGGGAAGCCTGTTGCCGAACGGATCTCGCCAGCGAAGTCGAGGTGGGGTGAGTTGCGCATACCCTGAATCGGGATGACATCGGTCAGGCCGGCGTCCGTATCGATGTGGCCGCGTACCACGTTCAGGAAATCGACCAGTCCGCTGTCCTTGAGCATGTGGGATATCTGCATGCCCTCGCTGGCATTGAAGCCACCGGGCAGTTCTTCATCACCGGTGTAGCGAACCCCGAGCAGAAAGTCTTCGCCGACCCGTTGGCGGATGCCACGCAGGATGTCGAAGGTAAAGCGCATGCGGTTTTCCAGCGAGCCGCCGTAAGGGCCGTCGAGGTCATTGGTCAACGGTGACCAGAACTGGTCCATCAAATGCCCGTAAGCCTGAAGCTCCAGACCATCGAGACCTGCCGCCTTCATGCGCTCCGCCGCGTCTACATAGTCCTTGATGATCCGCTCGATGTCCCATTCTTCCATTTTCTTCGGGAAGGAGCGGTGTGAAGCCTCGCGACGGTGTGACGGCGACACCACCGGCAACCAGTCGGCCTTGTCCCAGCGGGTGCGGCGGCCCAGGTGAGTCAACTGGATCATCACTGCCGCGCCATGTTCGTGGCATTCATCGGTCAGGTCCTTCAACCATCCGACCACTTCATCCTTGTAGGCGAGCACATTGTTGAATACCGGCGGGCTGTCTCGGGAGACGGCTGCGGAACCGGCAGTCATGGTCAGGGCGACACCGGCCTTTGCGCGCTCCACGTGGTAGGCGCGATAGAGATCCTTGGGCATGCCATCCACAGGGTAGGCCGGTTCATGGGAGGTGGTCATGATCCGGTTTCTGAGGGTCAGATTCTTGATTTTATAGGGTTGCAGCAAGGGATCGCTGGACATCGTGGTGCGCTCCAAAGTGGGCTTCATCAGGCTTGGTGACTAGAAATTAGGATAAATGTACACCTGTGTCAATGGTTGGTGACACCGGTGTACATTTTGCTTGCGCAACAAAAAATCCAGGATTAACATCCGTCAAAACAAGGACTGAACTGGCTCATCCACGCCTGTCATCCATTGCATCGATTGATGAGTGTCCGAGGGAATTATGAAAGTGCTCGTAGCGGTAAAACGCGCCATCGACCCGAACGTGAAGGCTCGTGTTAAAGGCGATGGTTCAGGCGTCGACCTGAATGGCGTAAAGATGGCCTTGAACCCTTTCTGCGAAATCGCAGTGGAAGAAGCTATTCGCCTTAAGGAAAAAGGCGTGGTTTGCGAGGTGGTGGTCGTTTCAGTTGGCACTTCTGCTGCGCAAGAACAATTACGTACGGCATTAGCGCTTGGCGCAGATCGAGCACTCCTGGTTGAAACGAACACGATGCTCGAGCCGCTCAACGTGGCCAAATACCTAAGTAAAGTGATCGATAACGAAAAGCCGCAATTGATCCTTTTTGGTAAACAGGCTATCGACCAGGAGAACAACCAGACCGGGCAGATGGTTGCGCAATTAATAGGTAGTGGTCAGGCCACCTTTGCCTCAGCCATCAGCTATGCCGATGGCCTATGGGTTGTTGAGCGTGAAGTCGATGGTGGCAGCCAGGTTGTGGCCCTTACGGCACCCGCAGTTGTTACCTGTGATCTGCGCCTTAATGAACCGCGCTACGCCTCGTTACCGAACATCATGAAGGCCAAGAAAAAAACGCTCGAGGTGATTGCCGCTGATGGCTTGGGCGCGAGCGTGAGGGAGCACACCCGGCTGCTCAAGGTGACGCCACCTCCAGTGCGAAAAGCAGGTATCAACGTCAGTTCGGTATCTGAACTGGTGGAAAAACTGAGAAACGTGGCGGGGTTAGTTTGATGCGCACATTGGTTATAGCCGAGCACACAGGTAGTCAACTCACGGCAGGCACGTTGAGTGCAATTACTGCTGCTATCGATCTGGGCTTCGAAACGGATTTGCTTGTGATGGGGGGGCCGGAGGCATCAGACGTTGCGGAACAGGCCGCGCTTACCAAGGGCCTGCATCGAGTGCTGCTCGCGCAGGATGAGATGTTCGAGAAGACGCTGGCCGAAAATGTCCAGCCACTGATCACTTCGCTAGTGGGCGACACTTATACCCATGTAATGGCCGATGCGAGCAGCATGGGTCGCAATGTGTTGCCACGGGTAGCGGCCAGCCTGGATGTCGGAATGCTTTCGGACGTCATCAAAATTGTGTCGGCAGACACTTTCGAGCGACCCATTTATGCGGGTAATGCGATCGCCACCGTTCAGTCCATCGATTCAGTCAAGTTGTTGACCCTCCGTGCCTCGGCTTTTACCCAAGCCTCGTCCCATCAGGATCGCTGCGAAGTCATGGCCGTTAATGGGGGGCGCAGTGCAAGCACTGTCAGCTTTGTAAGCGAACAGCTGACGGTGAGCGAAAGGCCTGACCTGTCGAGCGCTCGTGTTGTCGTTTCCGGTGGTCGCGGGATGCAAAGCAAAGCGAATTTTGCATTGATCGAACGTGTGGCAGACAAACTCGGTGGCGCCGTAGGCGCATCACGCGCTGCGGTGGACGCAGGTTTTGCCCCCAACGACTTGCAAGTCGGGCAGACGGGGAAAATAGTGGCGCCGGATCTCTATATCGCCGCTGGAATCAGTGGCGCTATTCAACACCTGGCGGGTATGAGTGGATCAAAGGTAATCGTCGCGATCAACCAGGACGCTGAGGCGCCGATCGCCAAAGTTGCAGATTACATGTTGGTGGCGGATTTGTTTGAGGCATTACCGGCGCTCGAAAAGGCATTGTGAGTGAGTTAATAATGATTCCATGGCAGAACAATGAACTAAATTTCATATTTGAAGATTTAATATTATCTTCGAACTTTTATGAGGGGGTTGATGATTCTGCTGTCCTGCCAATAACTATTAATGCCGCACGCGGAGATGCACATGATTACGTTATCCAGTAAAACTTGTACCGGCTGGCTTGCAGGGTTGGTTATGATCTCCAGCAGCCTGATTGCTCAAGCCGAGGAGCCCGCGCCTATCCGTATTGGTTGGGTGAATTGGTCGGATACGGAGATCGCTGTAAAGCTGGCAGACACGGCGCTGCGAGATCACCTGAAGCAGCCGGTCAAATTGATTCTGGCCGATATTGGTATTCAGTTCCAGGCGCTGGCTAACGGTAATATCGACCTGATTCCTATGGTTTGGCTGCCGAGCACTCACAAGTCTTTTTATGACAAATACCGCGACAAGCTCGAAGACTTAGGGGTGCTTTATGAAGGTCGGATTGGCATGGCTGTGCCTACTTCTATTCCTGTCAGTGAAATCGCCAGTGTCGAAGACCTCAACAAGCCAGATGTAAGGGGAAAACTCGGCGGCAAAATTCTGACTTCCGAAGTTGGTAATGGTCAGTACAAACTTACGGAAAAGGCCATTAAAGAATATCGTCTGGATGGATATAAGATGGTCGCTTCTTCAGAGTCTGGAATGTTGAGCGAGTTGGATCGTAATCTGAAACGTGACAAGTGGTCTTTGATTAACGCATGGAGCCCGCACTGGATGTTCTCCAAGTGGTCACTGCGATATTTGGATGATCCGAAGCAGATCTTCGGAGGCTCTGAGCAAATCCACGCGGTTGCACGCAAAGGTTTTAGCGCAGAACATCCCGATGTTGCTCGATTCTTCGCCAACTTCAAAATTCCTAAAGCTGACCTTGAGGAAATGATGGCTGCTGCGCGTGATAGTTCGGCAGATAAGGTAGTTGCAGAATACTACTCAGCCAACAAGCCCCGCTTTTCAGCAATGTTTGACGGCACGACTGCTGCAACAACAGCGGGCCAGTGACGACTGCCACTGTTTTGTCACTATTTTGCAGTTCGATGCCCTTTGCAGTGAGTGAAGGGTGTTGAATGTTTATCTTCGGGTCGGGTTTTTATAGGAGGCGAGATTAAAGAGGGCGCCACCGTGCCTTCTAGATCTTCTGCCTAATTGATATTTTGGAAAGGAGAGCATACGTGACAGAGTTATTTGATATTCGTCTGGCTAGCAAACAAACAGCTTTCACTGAAATTCCAGTCATAGATATATCGTCGCTCATAAATGGCGAAAATCCACTGAAGGTGGCAAGCCAAATAGGTGATGCCTGCGAAAAGGTGGGTTTTTTTTATATAAAAAACCATGGCATTGGCCAGCAGTTAATAGATGAGATGTATGCGCTTACCAAAAGCTTTTTCAAGCTTCCTTTTGATGAGAAGAACAAGCTTAATGTCGTAAATTCCGGGCCCACGCTACGTGGTTATATACCGATGTACGCGGAAAACGTCGATCCTGCTAATACCCGCGATTTCAAAGAATGTTTTGATTGCGGAGCTCATTACGATGAGGTCTCTCCATTTTTTGGTCCTAATCAAATGCCGTCGGCACTGCCGCAATTTGAGAAGATTGCCGAAGATTACCATTCCTCTGTATTGGCACTCGCGCGAATGCTTATTGGTGGGATCGCGCTGAGCTTGGGTCTACCACAAGATTACTTTGAACATCTTCAACGTAAGCCCATCACTATCCAACGAATTTTGCATTACCCGCCCCAGATCGGAAGGGTCTCCCAAGAGGAGATCGGTATTGGGGCGCACACGGACTATGGTTTCTTGACGGTCCTATCCCAAGATGCAGTTGGCGGTTTGCAAGTCAGGAACCGCGCAGGGGAGTGGGTTACTGCCCCTCCAGTTGAAGGCACTTTTATCGTCAATATTGGTGATCTAGTTCAAACCCTTACCAACGATCGCTACACCTCGACAATGCATCGCGTCATAAACACTAGCGGTCTAGAGCGCTATTCAATACCTTTCTTTATTGATTTGGATTTCGATGCGGTGGTTGAACCTGTGCCAACCTGCGTGAGTGAGGCTCTACCCGCGAAGTATGAAGCGTACACGTGTGGCCAACACAAATTTAAGCGTTTCGTTGATAGCTATGCGCATTTGAAAGGCGAATAGGGGGGGCAATGTGCATCCTATACATGGCCAATCCCGCCGATGCGCAGAAATGGCGAGATGGCCTGTCAACGCTCGCTCCTCAACTAGAGTTCCGCCAATGGCCTGATATCGGTAACCCGGCAGAGGTGCACTACATCCTGGCTTGGGAGCCTCTTGCCAGCCTTGCGGAGCAGTTTGGTAATCTTCGGCTCCTCTACGCTGCGGGGGCTGGAGTTGATCAGTTCGATTTGGCCCGTTTGCCTGCTCACGTGTCGCTCATACGGCTGGTGGATTTTCACCGTGCCCTGCAGAAGGACGGTGCGATAGCGCCAGCCTTTTTTGCTGCCGATAGAATCGTCTACACACCACGTCGCGGAGGTGAATTGGTATTGGCTGTTGGGGCTGTTTCCAGTCGGCGGGCTCGCGGCTTGGGTGCTGCAACTCCTTAACGCTTGCGTTGTCGGTACCCTTGGTTACCGCCATGCAAACGCTAAGGCTCGTGCTGGTGCTTTTTCTTGCGGAGCCTCTATACCGTTATTGGCGGAGAAGAGGGGAGTAAGCTGTGATGATCCTTCGTCAGGTGCGTTTTAATGGACATCGTTCACTCGATGCAGGTTTTCGTCAGCGTCATGGAAACCGGCAGTTTCACCAAGGCAGCACAGGCCTTACACCTTCACCGGCCTGCTGTTTCCAAAACGATTCAGCTTTTGGAGCTGCAACTGGGAGGGCGATTGCTTAATCGAACAACTCGCCAGGTGAGCTTCACCCCTGAGGGTGAAGTGTTCTACAAACGGTGCAAAGCCATCTTGGCCGAGGTCGATGAGACCATGGCGTCATTCGGTAATCGTCCAGCACATCTCACTGGAAAGCTGCGTGTAGATATGCCTGTCGCCTTGGGGAAGCTGCTTATCATCCCGTCCCTGATGGAGTTTCAAAGCCAATATCCAGGTATCGAATTGACCCTTGGCACGAATGACAAGCCTATCGACATGATCGCAGAGGGAGTGGATTGTGTGGTGCGGTTGGGGGCCCTTGAAGACTCGAGCATGGTCGCTACCGGCATAGGTTTTCTACCGATCGTGACATGTGCTGCGCCGGCCTACCTTGAGCGCTTTGGAGAGCCCCGCACATTAGCCGACCTGGACACCCATCAAGCAGTCAATTATTTCTCCGGTACCCATCCACGGCCAATCGAATGGATCTTCGTCGTGGACGGGCAGGTGAAGACTATACGCCTTAATTCGGCAATCAACGTGAATGACAGCGAAGCGTTCGTTGCGTCGGCACTAGCCGGGTTTGGACTGCTTCAAGCGCTTGAGTTAACGGTGCGAGAGCATCTAAAAGACGGTTCGCTTGTTCGAGCGCTGGACGGTTACCCGGTACCTTCCAAGCGGGTCTCTACGAGTAGGCTGCATTCGGGGCATTGTGGATAGGCGCCCAACCACGGTTGGGCGCCATTTGACTCAGCCAGTGTGGTGACTCTCGGCAAGGCCATAGACGGATGTGTCGATGCCTTCGAAGCGCGCTTTTATCTGCAGCGCCAGATACAGCGAATAATGCCGTGACTGATGCAGGTTGCCACCGTGGAACCAGAGGTTTTCCTGCTGTGTTGGCTTCCACATGTTCCGCAGTTCGCCCTCGTACGGGCCAGGATCGTTCGTGGTTCCAGAACCCAAGCCCCAGCAGCGGCCGACCTTGTCAGCTACTTCCTGGGAAATCAGCTTCGCTGCCCAACCATTCATTGAGCCATAGCCCGTGGCGTAGACGATCAGATCTGCCGGTAGTCGGCTGCCATCGTTGAGAACGACGGCATCTGCTTCGATGCGTTCGACACCCAGGCCAGGCGCGCTCTTGAGCCTGATCGTGCCGTTAGCGATCAGTTCGGAGGCGCCGACGTCGATGTAGTAACCAGAACCACGGCGTACATACTTCATGAAAAGGCCAGATTCATCGTCACCGAAATCTAGCATGAAGCCGGCCTTGGCCAAGCGCTCGTAGAAGTCCTTGTCGCGCTCCTTGATCGCGTCAAAGATGGGTTGATGAAAGCTTGGCATGACCTTGTAGGGGATTGAGGCGAACAGCATGTCAGCCTTGTCCGTGGTCAAACCCATCTCCAGAGCGTCTTCAGAGTAGAGCCCGCCGAAGACGAGGTCCATTAAACTGTCGGAGCGCACGATGTGGGTGCTGGAGCGTTGCACCATGGTCACCTCGGCGCCGTTCTCCACCAAGTCGGCGCAGATGTCGTGAGCCGAATTGTTCGCACCGATGACCACCGCGCGCTTGCCGCTCCAGGTGTCCCCGCCGGGATGGCGGCTGGAGTGATGCTGCTGGCCATTGAAAACCTCGGCACCCGGATAACTCGGAACATTGGGTACGCCAGACATGCCGGTGGCGAGGATCAACTGGGTAGGCTGTAAAGTCACACGCTCGCCATCGCGCTGCACTTCAACCTTCCAGGTGCCACTTTGCTCGTCAAAGCTGGCGCTCACGCATTCCGTACGCGGCCAATAATTGAGCTCCATGACTTTGGTGTACATTTCCAGCCAGTCGCCAATCTGGTCTTTTGGGGTGAAGACTGGCCAGTGATCGGGGAAGGGCAGGTAAGGCATATGGTCGTACCAGACAGGGTCGTGCAGGCACAGCGACTTGTAGCGACCGCGCCACTGATCACCAGGACGCTCGGCCTTGTCGACGATCAGAGTTGGCACACCCATTCGCTTGAGCCGCGCAGCGAGCCCCAGCCCACCCTGGCCACCACCCACGATCAGGCAGTAAGGTTGGGTGGTGATGCCTAGCGAAGCTTCCTCATCGCGACGGCGCTCTAACCAGTTGCGTTTGTCGGTGTTGGCGTGACCATGATTGGCACCCATTGGACGACGGCGGCCGCTGGGTTCTTCAAAGCCTTTGAGCTCGCGCATGGTCGTCAACAGCGTCCAGCACAGGCCCTCCTTTAGACGCACGTAGCCTTTACCTCGCGCCGCATCGGTTTCCACGCTGATCCAACCTTCGAGCACACCGTCATTCAGCGTCGCCTCACCTTCTAGTTTCCATCGCTCAGGACGAGTCTGGTCGAGGCGTGTTTCGAGCATGTCTCGGATGGCAGGCTTGCCTTCCAAGGTCACTAAGTTCCAGCTGAAAAGTAGTAGGTCACGCCAGTGACACTCTTCGGCAAACAGTTCCAGTACGCCGTTCAAATCACGTTGGGCGAGACGCTCGCCGAGGTTTTCGATCCAAGCAGCGAGTTGAGCAGTTGGCGTGTGCAGAGGCGTTTCGACAGCGATGTTCATGGGGCTTCTCCAGATCTTGTTGTTTTTGTACAACTTGCTCCAGAGCAAGGCTCGGGCCACCTTCGCGAAAGCCCCATTGCAGAGCTGCTGCGGCAGTATTGCTCAGGCTTGGATTCACCTCTCTGTCACGATTCTGGAAAGGGTGGATGACAGAGTGTCACTCGGTGCAAAAAGCGCTCGTTGAGATCTTTTCATATAAGCTGCGAACAGACCCGTGTCCTAACCGTAACGGAGAACAAGAACAATGAAGCCGGCCTTGATCAACGCCCATGCACAACAAGTGCTGCAAGCCGTGCAGGACACTCACGCCAACCATGGCCCTATTGTTGACCGTGCCATCACACGATCTTGGCGTCGGTGCCTGGATCAGTATCAGCTCGATCCTGCCAGTCGCCGCGCACCGAACGTGGTTGAGCATCCACGCTTGCAGGATCACCGCGCGCCACTGGAACACATCATCGCTGTGGCGCACTGGCAGATGAGCAACCTGCACCAACAACTCGGACGTGATGGTCACGTGGTGCTACTCACCGATGCTCGCGGTGTGGCGATCGACAGTGTGTTTAACGAATCCGAACGAGCCGAATTTCAGCGTTCCGGGCTGTGGCTCGGCTCTGTATGGAGTGAAGATTGCGAAGGCACCAACGGTGTCGGCACCTGCTTGGTCGAGCGAGCGGACGTAACCATCCGTCGTGATGAGCATTTCCGTGGCAAGCACGTCGGTCTTACCTGTTCGGCGAGCCCGATATTTGATGCGAGTGGAGAGTTGCTAGCCGTGCTCAACCTCACTTCTGTAAGGGATGACCACAGCCTTCAGCGACACTTCCAGGCCATGGCATTGACCAACCTATCGGCCAAGTTAATAGAGAGCTGTTTTTTCTTGGGGCATGATCCGCAGCGATATTTGCTGCGCTTCCACCCTGAGGCAGGCTTCGTTGGACTGCTGGGTGAAGGTCTGCTCAGTTTCGACGAGAGTGCCCGTATTTGCTCAGTCAATCATGCTGCGCTGGATCTGTTAGGCCTCAGCCGTGATCAAGTGATCGGCCAGTCTCTAACAGCGTTGTTGGAAACACCTATTGAGCAGGTGATGAGCCAGGCCAGCGCTCAGCCGAGTGTCTGTTGGCCAGTGCGGCTGCTGGACGGACGCCAGTTCTACGGGCAGCTGCGAGAGCCCGCGCACCAGGCGCCTTTAGTCATTCCCGCGCCCCCCAAAATCAACGATGTGCACGTGTGCTTGGAAGACCCACGCCTGCAACGCGGCTTTGCTCGCGCATTACGTGTTTTGGAGCGTGACGTTCCGGTGTTTTTACAGGGCGAAACCGGTACTGGCAAAGAAGCTTTTGCTGCGGCGCTGCACCGCGCCAGCTCCCGAGCAACCCAGCCGTTTGTGGCGATCAATTGCGCAGCCATTCCAGAAGCGCTTATCGAAAGCGAGCTGTTCGGCTATCGCGGTGGCAGCTTCACTGGTGCACGTAAAGACGGGATGATCGGTAAGCTGGAACAGGCCCACGGCGGCATACTATTTCTTGATGAGATCGCCGATATGCCTCTGGCTTTACAGACTCGCCTGCTACGCGTGTTGGAGGAGCGTCAGGTGGTGCCCTTAGGCGGCGCGACGGCACGTCCACTCGATGTTCGCCTCATCAGTGCCAGCCACCAGGATCTGCACGCCTGTGTGGCCGAAGGGCGCTTGCGCGAGGATCTGTTCTACCGCGTTGCCGGATTCGCCGTGCAGCTCCCACCGCTGCGTGAACGATCAGACAAGGGGCGTTTGCTGGACCTATTGCTGCGCGAGGAGGCAGCAGGGGTCAGGATTCGGCTAGAGGCGGGCGTCAGAGAGCGCCTGCTGACGCAGCCTTGGCCGGGCAATGTCCGGCAGTTGCGTACGTGCCTGCGCACGCTGGTAGCGTTGGCATTGGAGGGGCGTGTCACCCTTGACGATTTGGCGGAGTTGCTGCCGGCAGTGCCAGCGACAGTTGCGCTGGCTGAAAATCCGCTAGGCGTATCCGAGCGGCAGACACTGCTCACATTGATTGAGGCGGAACATTGGCATATCGCCCATGTTGCCGCTCGCCTAGGGATCAGCCGCAATACGCTCTATCGCAAACTGCGTCATCACGGTATTTCACGACCCGGTTGAATGCAGAATGACATCGTCGCGTTTCCTGCCTCTGTGGACTTGGACTGAGAGGCTCTGTTCCGCATGCTCAGGACTTGTTATAGCGTGATGGATGAAGCTCAGTGTGCACAAGCAGGTCCAAGTTTGGTCACGGCGCCGTGAAGTACTTTATCGCTTTGCTCATCTGGCGGATTTCAGTAATTTTTCACCTTGCAAAAATGTGCGGCCCGATGAGTTTGACGTGCTTTATCTCGACAGCAGCAGAAGGTAGATACTCATCGTTCCCAAAATCATCGCCAGTGAAAATATTGAGCCTGAAAAGTACTCGTTGTTGAAATACGTGCCGGTACCTTGGAAATGTCAGTGCGCTGCGTTGGGCCTCTAGGTTTTTACTTAACCCATTGCGCATCGCAAGCGTCCTGCTGACTCGATGCAACGAATGCCACGTCATGGCCTCATATAAAAACGAGCGGCGCCTTTGGTGGAGAGGGGCGAGTGCGGTTTTTTCATTACAGAGGTGATTGTTTCCATGACGGCAGCTGAGAAAAATCATGTCGACTGGCTGGTCGAACAATCGATGCTTCATGCCGCAAAACAGCGGGCCAAGCTCTATTCGGGACAAGGTCGATTGTGGCAACAGCCTTACGCCCATACCCGGCCCCGTGATGCTTCGGCCCTGGCGTCGGTGTGGTTCACCGCTTACCCGGCGTCCATTGTCACTCGCGAAGACGGCAGCGTACTGGAAGCCCTGGGGGATGAAACCTTATGGCACGCGTTGTCGAGAATCGGTATCCAGGGCATCCACAATGGCCCGTTGAAGAGGTCTGGCGGCCTTTCGGGCACGGAACACACGCCGACGATTGACGGCAACTTTGACCGCATCAGTTTCGACATCGACCCGCAATTGGGCACCGAGGCTCAGCTTCAGGCGCTGGTGCGCATGGCCGCCGCGCACAATGCGGTCATCATCGACGATGTAATCCCGTCGCACACCGGCAAAGGCGCGGATTTTCGCCTTGCCGAGATGGCGTATGAAGACTATCCGGGGCTCTACCATATGGTGGAGATTCGCGAAGAAGACTGGCCGCTACTGCCCGACATTACCGAGGGACGCGATGCGCAGAACCTGACCCCGCAGCAGGTAGACGTTCTGCGAGACAAGCATTACATCGTCGGCCAGTTGCAACGGGTGATCTTCTTCGAGCCGGGAGTCAAGGAAACCGATTGGAGTGCGACATCGATCGTGATGGGGGTCGACGGCAAGCCGCGACGTTGGGTTTACCTGCATTACTTCAAGGAGGGGCAACCGTCGCTGAACTGGCTTGACCCGACTTTTGCCGCTCAGCAGATGATCATCGGAGATGCGCTACATGCCATCGACGTCATGGGGGCGAAAATCCTGCGTCTGGACGCCAACGGTTTCCTCGGCGTGGAACGCAAAATCGATGGCACCGCCTGGTCCGAGAGCCATCCGTTGTCGATCACTGGCAACCAACTGCTGGGCGGGGCGATTCGCAAGGCCGGTGGCTTCAGTTTCCAAGAGTTGAACCTGACGGTCGACGACATTGCCGCCATGTCCCATGGCGGCGCCGACCTGTCCTATGACTTCATCACCCGACCGGCCTACCAACACGCCTTACTGATGGGCGACACCGAATTTTTGCGCTTGATGCTGCGTCAGATGCACAACCTCGGCATCGATCCGGGCTCGCTGATCCATGCCTTGCAGAACCATGATGAATTGACCCTGGAACTGGTGCATTTCTGGACGCTGCACGCTCACGACACCTACCTCTATCAGGGCCAAACCTTTCCCGGCAACATCTTGCGCGAGCACATTCGCGAGCAGATGTATGAGCGCCTGGCGGGAGAACATGCTCCCTACAATCTGAAATTCGTCACCAATGGCGTGTCCTGCACCACCACCAGCCTCATTACGGCGGCTCTGGGCATTCGTGACCTCGAGGCGATAACCTCTGCGGATATTCAGCAGATCCGCCAGGTCCATCTGTTGTTGGTGATGTACAACGCCATGCAACCCGGCGTGTTCGCATTGTCTGGCTGGGACCTGGTTGGCGCGTTGCCATTGCCTGCGGAACAAGTCGAGCATTTGATGGGCGACGGTGACACACGCTGGATACATCGCGGTGCCTATGATCTGGTGGACCTCAACCCGCAGGCATCGATGTCGGCGGGGCGGATGCCACGTCCGAAGACTTTGTATGGCAGCCTGCCGAGCCAACTGAAGGATTCGGATTCGTTCGTCTCACAACTGCGCAAAATTCTTGCTGCGCGCCGCGCCTACGACATCGCCGCCAGTCGCCAGATCCTGGTGCCGGATGTCGAGCATCCGGGGTTGCTGATCATGGTCCATGAGCTGCCGGCCGGCAAAGGTACGCAAATCACCGCGCTGAACTTCGGCTCGACTCCGATCACCGAAACTCTGCATCTGCCCAATATCGCACCCGGGCCGGTGGTCGACATCATCAATGAACGAGTCGAAGGTGATCTTACGCCTGAGGGCGAGTTCACCATTACGCTGGATGCGTATGAGGGGTTGGCACTGCGGGTGGTGAGCAGCTCACCTATGATCTAGTAACCTGTAGGGGAAATCGAAGTGGTTGATCGCTCAACCACCTCGACGGCACTTCAACCTCGGCTCATCACCGTTGCGTCACCAGCATCGCGCCGCTGTAGGTACACACCGATCACGACCAACATCAATGACAAGACAGCGGAAACCCCCAATTCCATTTGATGCCCCGGGACGAAAGCCATAAGGCCCAGGAACACCAGAATAAAGGCGATGGTGATGTAAGAAAGCACCGGGAAGAAGGGCACCTTTACCAGCAGTTTTTCTCCACTCGCAATGGCACGCTTGCGAAGAATGACGTGGCTGATCGCAATCACCAGATACATAACCAACGCAATTGTGCCAATCGTCGCAATCAGTGGCACCAGAACGGCTTGCGGCAGGGTGTAGTTAGCGACCAGCAGAATCAACGATGCTGCACTGGAGTAAAAAATCGAGATCCGTGGCACACCGTTATGTGTCGTTTTAGCCCATGATCGCGGAGCGTCACCTCGTGAAGCGAGGGAGTAACCCATCCGTGAGGCGGTGAAGATTGCAGAGTTCAAGGTGCTGGCGACGCCAACCAGGATGACGGTCTGGACAATCGTCGCCGCAGCGGGAATGTTTATCGCTTCCAGCGTTGCCTGGAAAGAACCGTTCGCCAGCGCCGGGGCGTTCCAGGCAACCAGGCTCACGATCACGAAAATTGAGCCGAAGTAGAAAATCACCATCCTCCAGACAACCGATCGTATGGCTTTGCGAATGCTGGTACGCGGATCCGGGGATTCGGCGGCGGCAATGGTGACGATCTCCATGCCGGTGAAGCTGAACATCGCCAGTACCAGCGCGGCGAGTATGCCCGTGCCGCCCGTAGGGGCGAAGCCACCATCAATCCAGAGGTGGCTCACACCGCTTGTTGAGGAGCCAGGTAATAATCCGAAGATCGCAGTGAGGCCCAGTGCGGTGAAGGCCAAGATGGTGATGACCTTGAACAGCGAGAACCAGTACTCCAGGGTGCCAAAGTTCTTGACGCTGAGGATGTTGGTTGCCGTCAGCAAAGCGATCATGGCGGCGCCCACCAACATTGACGGTACGCCCAGCCAGCCGCCGAGGATGTCCGAGGCGACGATGGCCTCAAGCGGGATGACCAGCACGTAGAACCACCAATACAACCATCCGATAGAGAAGCCGGCCCAGCGTCCCAATGCCTGTTGAGCGTAAGTTGAGAATGAGCCCGTATCCGGATTGGCGGTCGCCAGTTCTCCCAACATGGTCATAACCAAAATTACCATGACCGCGGCGATAGCAAATGAGACAAGGACTGCCGGGCCAGCGGCGGAAATGGCGCTGGCCGATCCGACGAAGAATCCGGCGCCAATCACGCCGCCGATCGAGATCATGGTGATCTGCCGGCTGTTTAGGCCTTTTGAAAGTTTGCCGCCAACAGGCGGAGTCTCCTGCGTGTTGTAAGTGCTCATTGGTATAGATCCCCCGATTTTATCGTTGTCAGAAACCCGGACGTGATGAGTCGCCAGTTACTTTTTGCTGTTGCACGTTTAGAGAACATTTTTTTTTAATGAGGCGTTGTTGCTGCGTGCCTGGCGTTGTTTATCGGTCGAAGCTGTTTTGGGTGTTCGCGTCAGTAATGGGCCGAACGTTGCCAGCAAGCCCAGCATGATCAACGGGAAAAACATTAGTCTGCCCAGGCCAAAGTTGCTGACAATCACCGTGATGGCGGCCGGCCCCACAAGCATCCCGGAGAACCCGATACAGTTAACGATGCCGATGTTGCGACCCGCATGTTGTGGATCGCGGCGTCCGGCGGCAGAAATCATCAGGGGGGCGATGCAGGACAGTCCGAGGCCGAACAGTGCGAAGCCGACGATGCCGGTCATTGCGGTGCCACCGACAATGGTGATGATCATGCCGAGGACACACAGCGTCCCGCAGCCGAAAACCACCTGTGAGTTACCGAACGCGGCAGCCAACCGGTCACCGAAAAGACGCCCGACAAAGGCTGCACCGACGAAGACGGAGACTGCCATGCCGGCTGTCGAGGTCGTTGTCGAGAACTCACGCCGAATGTATTCCTGGCCCCAGTCGGCAATCGCGTTTTCTCCCATCATGCTGCCGAGCAACAGGGTACCGAGCGCAATCATGACCAGTAACGATTTGGTCGATGGGCCTTTGCCTGACTCATCTGTCGGGCGGGCGCCTGTGTGCCAGTCGCTGGATGACGACTCGGGAACATCATGCTTGCCGAGCAGCCATCGGCTGAAAAAACAGCCCACGATAAATAGCGCCACGCCAAGTACGGTGTAGGGCACTTGCACGCTGTCGGTGTAGAAACCGGTCAGCCAACTGCACACCATTCCCAGCAGAAAGCCGCCCAGTGAATAAAACGCGTGGAAGCCAGACATGATCGAGCGCTGGTAGAAGCGTTCGACTTGAACACCATGCGCATTCAACGCGGTATCCAGAGCACCTCGCAGTAGACCGAGCACAACACCGAAGCACAACGCGAACCAGAAACCACTGACGAAACCCAGCGGAATAATGGAGAGGGGATACGCGAGTGCGCACACCGTGATGACTGGCTTTGCACCGAAAGTGTCCAACAAGCGGCCAACCCACAGCGCACCCGTTGCCGAACCCACACCAACCCCGAGAGCGACTAAACCGAAGTTCGCATCTCCCAACTCGCCGGTAAAGCCCAGTTGCGCTCTGAAGACACTGACACCTGTCGACCAGATGTACATCATGGCCCCAATCATCATGAAGCCCAGGAAAGTCGCGATACGCGCCCTGCGAATGCGATCGGGGATCTGTGTTTTTTGAATGTTGTTAATCACGCTGCATTGTCCCTTTTGTTTTTTTGGGGGTGTTCATGCAATTGGAAGTTTATGTCGATAGAGTTATACGTATAACCCTATAAAAGTAACATTGGCAACAGACTGGCTGTCAATCCTTTTCGGTTTTGTGGCCAGTACGTGCGCATTCGTATCTCACATCCTGCTGGGCGTCGTTGTCCCGCTTTTCGTTGTCCTGTTGGCCTATTCTATTGTTTTGAGTTATACGTATAACCTTACTGAATCGAACACAGAGGTTTCCGTGTCGTCTCAAGAATTGGTATTGCCGTGCGCCACACCTGATATGGCCGCCTACCGACTGACATTTCTGATGTCAGGCCTTTGCATGGGCGCATGGGCACCCCTGGTTCCTTATGCACGTAGTCGAGCAGAGGTCGACGACGGTGCGTTAGGCCTGCTATTGCTATGCCTCGGCCTGGGCTCACTGGTGATGATGCCGCTTGCCGGCGTTCTGAACGCCAGGAAAGGTTGCCGCTTTACCATGCACGTCGGTATTGCACTGGTATTACTGACATTGCCAATGCTAGCGACGACGCATTCATTTGCAGGCTTGATGTTTGCCCTGACAGTTTTCGGCGCTGGGTGCGGATCAGTCGACGTGACGATGAACGTACAAGGGGTGATGGTGGAACGCGCGACGGGCCGTTCACTCATGTCAGGCTTTCATGGATTGTTCAGCCTGGGAACGATTGTCAGTGCGGCGGGTATGACCACCTTGTTATGGCTCGGCGCTACGCCTTTGCTGGCGAGCAGCGCGGTGTTGGCGGCACTGGTCGCTTTCGCCCTGACCTCCGGGCGACAAATGTTGGGGCGCAGCGGCGATGAAGGCAGCCCGATATTTGTCCGGCCCACGCGAAAAGTCTTGTTGTTGGGCTTGCTCTGTCTGTTCGCCTTTCTCGCGGAAGGGGCGATTCTTGACTGGAGCGCGGTGTTTCTCGCGGAGGTACGTGGGGTTCAGCATTCGATTGCCGGCCTGGGCTACGCGGCGTTCGCAGTGATGATGGCCCTGGGACGATTGAGTGGCGACCGGATTCTGCTGAAGCTTGGTTCGCGCGTGGTGCTCATCGGTGGCGGCCTTATTGTCATACTGGGATTCATGATGGTCGTGCTGGCGACGAACTGGCTCCTGAACCTGGTGGGGTTCGCCGTCATAGGCATTGGTTTGGCGAACATTGCTCCGGTTTACTTATCGCTGGCAGGTGCCCAACAGACGATGCCGGGTGAGTTGGCGATTGCCGCGGCAACCAGTCTCGGTTACCTCGGCATCTTGATGGGTCCGGCAGTCATTGGGCTCTTCGCTCACGCGACCGGTCTGTCTGCGGCGCTGCTCGCAGTTGCTTCATTAATGATCGCGATCATGGTCAGTGCTACTCGACTGGTTCCGAAGGCTTCCCGTCAACGGTTACACTGAGTGCATGTTTTTTCACGGACCTCGTATGAGGTTCAAAAAGATTGGGAAGCAAGCGATGGCATCCGTTTCAATGAAAGATGTAGCACTGTCTGCGGGGGTGTCTCAGGCTGCTGTGTCGTACGCTTACAATCGCCCCTCCAAATTGTCGCAAGCCCAGCGTGAGCACATCCTTGAGGTGGCCACCTCATTGGGCTACCCGGGACCCAATGTTCTGGGGCGAAGCCTTCGCTCGGGCAAGATTGGGGCGATCGGGCTGATGATGATGGACAAATTGTCCCTGGCGTTCGCCGATCCCTGCACCATCGCCTTATTGCGCGGGATCAGTGAAGTAGGGGAGCTGGAAAATGTCGCGCTGACGTTGTTTCCACTCAATAACAACCGGCTCGTCGGTCGTGCGCAGGCGGCGAACCACGGCAGCCTTGCACTGCGCGGGCTGGTGGATGGTTTGATTATCTCAACTTTGCCTGATGATCACCCAGCCGTATTGGCCGTGGTGAAACAGAACATTCCGTTTGTGGTGATCGATTCCCCACTGGTGGAAGACTCGTTTTTTGTCGGGATTGATGATCGCGGTGCCGCCCGTACGCAAATGCAACACCTGCTGGACCTGGGGCATCGCAAAATAGGCATCATCATTGACCGTCTGAACCCCGACGGTTATCGCGGCCCGATTGATCAGCAGCGATTCAAAAGCGCCAGTGAGCGCATTGTGAGGGAGCGGCTGACCGGGTACGTGGAAGCGGCGAGTGTGGCCGGCCTGGCCTTCGAAGACCTGAGCATTATCGAGGCCGGCGGACTTGATTCGACGGCGGGGCAAGCGGCCGCCTTCACGCTGCTGACGTCCAACGACGTCACGGCGGTGGTTGCCTGCTCGGATGTGATGGCGATCGCCTGCATGAAAACGGCTCATGCGCTCAATCGCGATGTCCCGCAAACCCTTTCTGTAATTGGCTTTGACGATATTCCTGAGGCGGTTCAGCTCGGCTTGACCACGATTGGCCAGCCCATGGTGGAGAAGGGCGTTTATGCCGCAAGAATGCTGACCGAACAACTGAATGCACCAGCCGGCACCCGGCTCGAACCCGAGCAGAAGATTTTCGCCACGAAATTGATTGTGCGCACATCGACGCTCAATGTGCAGGCTGCAGACGTTTAAGAACTTGCAGGGCTGCGGCGTAAAGTACGCCGCAACCATTCTTCAGGTTGGTTTTTAACCGTTCAACTCGGCAGGCGTTTGAAACTCGCCGCGACCCGAAGGGCATTGGCGGCGATGGTCAGTGCCGGATTGACCGCGGCCGATGAGGGGAAGAAAGAGCTGTCGACCACCCAGACGTTATTCAGGTCATGCAGCTTGCAATTCACGTCCAGCACACTGGTAGCGGGGTCGGTGCCCATCACGGCAGTGCCGCATTGATGCGAGTTGGTGGCAATCCCCATGCGTGCTTTCAGAATCACTGGATAGCCCGCCTCGCGCATCACTTTACTGGTCTTGCTCACCAAACCCTCATGAGCCTTGAGGTTGTTCGGCGTCCAGTGGACCTTGATCGCATCACGCTGTTTGTCATACGTGACGCGGTTTTCCTGCGTCGGCAAATCCTCAGAGGTCAGATACAGGTCGACGCTGTGGTCGGTGATGTATCGCGATGCGAACTTTGGCAGCCACGGGCGCATGGAGGTAATCATGGGCTCGCGGATTTTTCCCAGCATCTGCACGTTACCCAGCGGGAACGAATTGTGCGGGCTGGCGCTGTACCAGTCGTTGATGGCCAGGGTCTTCTGGAAGATCACTTTGTTCTTGCGTCGCGGGTCCACCGCCAGCATGAAGGTGCTGTTGTGAACCATGTAGTTGCGCCCCAGTTGCCCAGAGCTGTTGCCAAGGCCTTCAGGGTGCTGATCGTTTGCCGACTTGAACAACAGGGCTGCGCTGTTCACCGCGCCGCACGCCAGGACAAAGCGTTTGGCTCGAAGCGTCACCTCGCGGCCATCAATCAGGCCACGGGCCTCGTTCACGGTCCGGCCGTCGGTGCCGGTGATCAGTTGTTTGATCATGGTGCGGGTCATCAGCCTGACGGTGCCACTGCGCAAGGCAGGTCTCAGCGCCGATACTTCAGCGTCAGCCTTGGCATCGACGAGGCAAGGATAGCCGTCGCAGGTTGAACACAATACGCAGTCACCGCCGTCGCCATAATCCACCGCTGCCGGCATCACGAAGGGCTTGAGTCCGGAACGGCGCATGCTTTGCTCCAGCGGAATCAGGGCGGGGTCATGTTTGAGCGCAGGCTGCGGAAAAGGGCACGAGCGCCAGGGTTCGCTGGGGTCGATGCCGGCCTGGCCATGCACCCGATAAAGCTTTTCGGCTTCGGCGTACCAGGGTTCCAACTCCGCGTAACTGATGGGCCATGCGGGTGAAACGCCCTCGGCGTGCTGAATTTCGCCAAAATCCTCTTCGCGAAACCGTGGCAGCATGGCGCCGTAGAATTTGGTATTGCCGCCGACGTAATAAAACACCCCCGGCGAAAACGCTTGATTGGATTCATCCAGCCACTGTTCGGCATTGCGATAGCGGCCTTCGGCGAACACCGATTCGGTGCTCCAGTTCTGTATTTCACGGGGCAGGAAATCCCCCCGTTCGACGATCACAATGTCCAGCCCACTCTCGCGCAGCGCATGGGCAAAGGTTGAGCCGCCCATGCCCGAGCCGATAATCACGACATCACAGTTGATATTGCCATCTGCATCAGGTGTCACCACGTCGAGGGCGCGCGGTTCGCGCGGCGCCCCCGGTTGTGGATTCAGCTCTGCATGATGCGAAATCAAGGCATCACTCATTTGAGCTGCTCCAGTTCTTATAGGTGCTGTTCGGAGTTGCGCAGTTCCCGGTATTCGTCCTGGCGTTCGTCAGTGATGTACTCGGGAATCGGGAAATCCCACCAGCCTGGTACCCAAGGACCTGCGGCGTCACGGTCAGTCGGGATCTCGATCAGCACCGGCACGTTCAGGTCCAGGGCTTCCTGCAGGATCGGCTCCAGGTCTTCAGGGCGCTCCACGCGATAGGATTTCAGGCCGAAGGCTTCGCCGACCGCTTTGAAATCCGGGCTGTACGGCGTGCCGTCCGGGTGGTTGAACTCGGTGCCGATGTGGCGACTGGTCTGCTTGCGCTGGCCACCGCGAATCGACATGTACCCGGCGTTGTTCTGGATCATGAACACCACGGGAATGTTGTTGGTCACGCAGATCGCAATTTCCTGCGAGGTCATCAGGAAGTCACCATCGCCGAGGATGCACACCACCGGTTGGTTCGGTGCCGCCAGTTTGGCGCCGATCGCGGCCGGCACCGCCCAGCCCATGGACGAGAAGCCGCCCGAGGTCAGGTGCGTGCGCGGCGTGTACACCGGGAAGGTCTGCTTGACCGCGCCTTGGGTGTTGCCGGAGCCGACAACCACAATGGTGTCCCGCGGGAAGATCTTGCGCAGCGCGCCCAGCGGACGTTGCGAGGTAAACGGGAAACGGTCGGAGTCGCGACGACCCGCCAGTTTGGTTTCCCATTCGTCCTGATAACCGCGCAGGTCGGCCAGGTATCCTTCGCGGTCCACGGTCTGGCCTTTCAAGCCTTCGACGATGTGGGCCAGGGCGTATTTCGCATCGGCGCAGATGCCCACGGTCACCGGGTAGTTTTTGCCGATTTCGTGCGGATCGATGTCGATGTGGATCAGCTTCGACGGCGGAATCGCAAAGGTCACGCCCTTGGCATAACTGGACGATGACCAGTCGGTGAAACGACAGCCCACGGCGATGATCACATCGGCGGTGGACGCCACGGTATTACCGCACATTGTGCCGGTCTGACCGACGCTGCCGGCGAACAGCGGGTGATCTTCCGGGAAGCCGCTTTTGCCGTTCCAGGTGGTCACCACCGGAATCTTCCAGGCTTCGGCCAGGGCGAGCACTTCAGCGCTGGCCTCGCCGGTGATGACACCGCCGCCGATCACCAGCACCGGGCGCTTGCACGCCTTCAACTCTTCAACCGCGCGGGCGGTAGCTGCCGGGTCCGGGAAGCATTTGCCGATCGGGGTGCGTTCTTCCAGGGCGTGCAGGGTTACTTCGGCGGCTTCGGCCTGAACGTCCATCGGGATTTCCAGATGAACCGGGCCAGGGCGGCCGGTGACCATCGCGCTCCAGGCCCGATGCATCATGAACGGCAGCTCTTCAACGCGGGTCGCGACCCAGTGACGTTTGGTCACGGCTTCGGCGATTTTCGGGAAGTCGTTGTCGGTGTAGCGCTCCAGCTCCTGCAGCAATCCGTGGCCGCGCATGTGGGTGGGCGGCCCGCCGGTGATCAGCATCAGGCTGGTGGAGTCGGTGAACGCGGTGGCCATGCCGATAACGGTATTGGCCGCGCCGGCACCGATGGAAGTGACCGCCGCCATCGGCTTGCCGGAAACCCGGTAGTAACCGTCCGCGAGGTGAACCGCACTCTGTTCGTGGAAGACCTGGATGAACTTGAGTTTGGAGTCTTCCTCAAGGAAGGCATCGGTGAGGGTCCAGATACCGTGACCGGGGATACCGGCGACGTATTCGACGCCATAGTTTTTCAGGGTTTGAGCCACGATCTGGCTGCCGGTCAATTTAGTCATGACAGGACTCCTTGGGTTGATGAAAGTGAGGTGTTTTTTTCCGTGCCTTGTGCGCGGCCGCGAGTTGCCCAGTTCAGGCCCTGCTTGGTCAGGCGGCGGATATTCGGGTCGGCGAGGTTGCTGGTGTCGTGGCCGATCGAGTGATAGAACACCCGGCCCTGACCCCACTGGCGAACCCAGGCGACCGGGCTGCGATGGCCCTTGAGCCACGGGAGCGGGTTACCGTCGAAGGTGGTTTCGGCCAATACGTGGATGTTCGGGTCGACCTGCATGTAGTACTGCTCGGACCGCACCTCGAAATCCTCGACGCCTTGGGTGACTTCGTGGCTGTGGTCGATGATGTTGACCTGGTACGGATGGGGAAAACCTTCGCCCATCGGGTGCTCGAGAAACGAGCCGCCCAGCACCCAGTGATACTTGAGGCTGGCGCGAAACGCCGCGCCGGCGCCATGCCAGCCGACCAGCCCGGTGCCGCTTTCTATGGCTTCGAGCAGGCGGTTTTCCTGGGAGGCGGTCAGCGTTTCCGTGGTCACGGCGTTGTTCCAGCCGATCACGATCAGGTCGTAACCGGTCAAGTCCCTGTCCAGTGTGAAGATGTCGGTGGACTCTTCGACATCGAAATCCAGTTCCTGGAAAACGGTCCGTGCCCATGCAGCAATTTCGTAGGGGTAATGGCCGGGCCAGCCACCGTATAGATACAAGACTCGACTCACGGTTGGTCACCTCTTCAAGTTGGGTGTGATTATTAGGTTATACGTATAACCGCTTATTTAAGCTATCACTCCGAATAACTAAGTCAATGCCTTCGTTGTTTTTTTATGGATGATGGCTTGCAGGCCTTGTTTTATGGGCCTTAAAGCCGCACAGGGCGCAGTTTGTAAATAACCGGTAGTTCTGAGAACGATCAGGTCGCAAGGGTTTGTTAATAAATGGTTATACGAATAACAGTAGTTGTCGCTGTCAGTGCTTCAGCATTGCGTCTGTGCTGCGTCAGATCGCGTCATCAATAAGGAGCCTGCGAAATTGCCCGGGGCAGGGGGGTGAGAAAAGATGGTCGCCAATGCTGAGTGCATGTGGCGTGCCCTCAAGAACCACCTGGAGCAAGTTGATGATTCGTTATCTGAAAAAAAGTAAGCCTGTCGAAGCTCAAGCCGAAATCGCCTCCCAAGTCCGCGACACCGTTGAGCAGATCATCGCCAACATCGCCAGGAACGGCGACGCCGCCGTGCGTGAATACTCGAAGCAATTTGATAAATGGGAACCCGTGTCTTTCCGCCTGACCGACGCAGAAATCGCGGCGTGTGTCGCCAGTCTGTCGGAGCAGGAAATCGGCGATATCAAATTCGCCCAGGCGCAAGTCCGCCGGTTTGCCGAAGTGCAAAAAGCCTCCATGCACGACGTCGAAGTCGAAACCCTGCCGGGGGTGATCCTCGGGCATCGCAACATTCCGGTGAACTCGGTGGCCTGCTACATCCCCGGCGGCAAATACCCGTTGCTGGCCTCGGCGCACATGAGCGTGTTGACCGCCAAGGTCGCGGGCGTGAAACGCGTGGTCGCCGCCGCGCCACCGTTCGATGGCAAACCCCATCCGGCCATCGTCACCGCGATGTACCTGGCCGGTGCCGATGAGATCTATTGCGTCGGCGGTGTACAGGCGATCGCCGCGTTTGCCCTAGGCACCGACACCTTCAAAGCGGTGGACATGATCGTCGGGCCAGGTAACGCTTATGTCGCGGAAGCCAAGCGCCAACTGTTCGGCAAAATTGGTATCGACCTGATCGCCGGTCCGACCGAAACCTTGGTGATTGCCGATGACAGTTCCGATGTTGAAATCATCGCCGCCGACTTGCTAGGCCAGGCTGAACATGGCGTCAACTCGCCTGCGGTGTTCCTGACCAACAGCACGGTACTGGCAGAAAACCTGCCGGCCGAAATCGAGCGCCAGTTGGCCATTCTCTCGACCGCGCCCGTCGCCTCGGTTGCCTGGCGTGATTATGGCGAAATCATCCTGTGCGACACCGTCGACGAGCTGGTGCAGGAAGCCGACCGGATTGCATCCGAGCACGTCCAGGTGATGACTCGCGAGCCGCTGTATTTCCTGGAGCACATGACCAACTACGGCGCGCTGTTCCTCGGTGAACGGACCAACGTCTCCTACGGCGACAAGGTTATAGGCACCAACCACACCCTGCCTACCACCGGCACCGCGCGTTACACCGGTGGGCTGTGGGTCGGAAAGTTCATCAAGACCTGCACTTATCAGCGAGTGCTGACGGACGAGGCGTCGGTGCTGGTCGGCGAATACTGCTCGCGCTTGTGCGGCATGGAAGGCTTCGCCGGGCACAAGGAGCAGGCGGATATTCGCATTCGTCGCTACAAGAAACACGCTTGAGGGTTGTTGCTCAGTTGCAGCACTTGGCAAGCGGGTAGCGAGAAAAAGGGTCGTTTCTCGCTGCTGTTGGTCACTCTCACCGTCTTTCCAAGTGTTTTCAGGCTCTCCGTACGGGGAGCTTTTTTTTGAAGCGCTCGAAAGAACTCGTTGTTCCAGGCTGGATTATAGTGAGGCGATGCGATGGGAACCTTCTCGATTAAAACAAGAATTACGCTGGCTGCCGGGAGTTGCCTGTTTGTCATGGTGCTTTGCCTGGTGGGGTTTTCGATTCAACAGATGCGCGACACCTCTGCGGTGGTCAGCGAGTCCAGTACCCAGGCGCTGTCCCAAGCGTCAATGCAGTACCTGGAGGCGACGGGATTCTTGCAGGCCAACGGGGTTGAGAAGCGCTTCCTCAGCAGCCTGATGTTCACCCGTTCCCTGGCCACCCAAGTCGTGATGATGCGTCGCCAGGCCAAGCAAAATGGTTTGGCCCCGGCGCAGCTGCGTGGCGATCTTTATCGCTTGATTCGCGCGCAAGTGGCAACCACACCGGAGATCCTCGGCGTCGGCATTTCCTTTGAACCGAATGCCCTGGACGGTGCCGACGGGAGCGCAATCAATGGCGCCGATTTCACCGGCAACCCCAAGGGCCGGTTTGCGGTATACGTCTCGTCGATGCAGAACTTCGTCCTCGACGAAAAGGAAATGCTGGACGACGGTGACCCTGGGAAAGCCTGGTGGAATTGCCCGAAAAAAACCCGCAAGGCCTGCCTGATCGAGCCCTATACCTTCGAGCTCAACGGTGTGGCGACCCTGACCTCGAGCATCGCGATACCGTTGCTGGACGGCGGCAAATTCATTGGCGTGGTCAGCATCGACGTGCCGTTGAGCAGCTTGCAAAATATTGCGCAGAAAGCCAGTACCTCGCTGTTCGAAGGCCTGGGGCAACTGACGTTTGTCAGCGCCGCCGGTGCCGTCATGGGTAAAAGCGGCGACCCTGCGGCGTTGGGCAAATCCATCAAGGACCTCTACCCACGAAAGGCTGCTGACATGTTCGAGGGCGCGAAGTCAGGGAAAACCTTGGTCCACGATGAGCCTGACAGCGCCAACGTGATGCTCGTCGTGCCGTTCTCCCCGATTCCAAACGCCAGCCAGTGGATGACCATCATCGAAGTGCCGCGCGCGGCGCTAATGGCCTCGGTCGCGGCGATGCAGCAGATCATGGAGCAATCCAATCGGCGGTCGATCATGGTGCAAGTGGCCACCGGAATCGGGGTCACCGTGGCCGGTACGTTGTTGATGGGGTTGTTGGCGGTCAGCGTGACGCGGCCTATTCGTCGGGTGTCCGCCATGCTGGAAGCCATCGCGAATGGCGAGGGCGACCTGACTCGCCGATTGAGCGCAGAGCGTCAGGACGAAATGGGCGTGCTGGTGGGCTGGTTCAATCGCTTCCTCGATAAGCTGCAGCCCATCATGGCCGAGGTCAGTCAGAGCGTTCTGGAGACCCGATCCACCGCTGACCAGGCGTCGTCGATTGCCACCCGGACCAGCAGTGGCATGCAGCAACAACTGCGCGAGGTCGAGCAAGTCGCCACCGCCGCCCATGAGATGAGCGCCACCTCTCAAGACGTCGCGCGCAATGCGTCCATGGCCGCGACTGCCGCGCGCAATGGCGATATCGCTGCGCAGTCCTGCAAAGCTACGATCGAGACGGCGGCGCACTCCATTCAGTCCCTGGCCGATCACATGAGCGGCGCAATGACCGGGGTCCGCCAGCTCTCCGACAGCAGTGAGAAAATCGGCAGCGTGCTCGACGTGATTCGCACCATCGCACAGCAGACTAATCTGTTGGCACTCAACGCTGCGATCGAAGCGGCGAGGGCCGGGGAGACGGGCCGGGGATTTGCGGTGGTGGCGGATGAGGTTCGTTATCTGGCCCAGCGCACCCAGGATTCCGTGAGTGAGATCCAGGGAGTGATCGAAAGCCTGCAAAGCGGTACGCGCGAGGTGGTGAATGCCATGCAGAGCCAGCACCTCCAGGCAGACGCCAGCGCCGCCCAGGCACTGGAGGCGGTCGACGCACTGGCCCATGTCAGCCAGAACATCGAGATCATGACGGACATGAACCTGCAAATCGCCAGTGCGGCGGAAGAGCAGAGTGCGGTGACCGAAGAAGTGAACCGCAATGTCTCGGCGATCAGGGACGTGACGGGCGCGCTGGTGGAACAAGCCGATCAATCGGCGCGGATCAGCCAATCCCTGAACGACCTGGCGAACCAGCAACAGGTGCTGATGAACAACTTCAGGATCTGACCCTCCCACACTGGACTGGTGTCGTTCACAAGTCCTGGGCCCGGCAAAGATCACCTGTGGGAGCGAGCTTGCTCGCGATGACGGCGGTACATTCAACATCAATGTTGCCTGTTACACCGCTATAGCGAGCAAGCTTGCTCCCACTGGGGGGGGCTGTGTTGTGCTTGCTAATGAGCGTTCTGGATATGATCCGCCGCTTTCTCGCCGATCATGATCGCCAGTGCGTTGGTATTGCTGGAGCACAAACTCGGTGCAATGGAGTTGTCGGCGACTCGCAGGCCTTCGATCCCGTGTACGCGCAACGTGTTATCCACCACCGCCATCTCGTCCACACCCATTTTGCAGGTGCCGACCGGGTGCAGCGCGGCGTGGGCCTGTTGGCGCACGAACTTCCGGTAATCGTCGTGGGTGCGCAAAGGTCCGGCGGGGACGTGCTCGCGCAGAATGTGCCCGGCCATGGCGCTCTGGCACATGATGTGGCGGCCGAACTCGGTCGCTTGCACCATGCACTCCAGATCGAAAGGATCGGTCAGGTAGTTGGGTTCAATCGACGGCAAGTCCATCGGGTTGGCGCTGCGCAGTTGCACGGCACCCGTCGAGCGCGGGCGGGTCTGGCACACGTTCAAGGTGCAGCCATTGCCGCCTGGGACGGAACCGACGCCCGCCTCGACGCCGGCGCCGGCCATGAAGCAGTACTGCGCATCCGCGCGGTTCTGCGCTACCGACGTGCGCCAGAACGCCCCACCTTCGACCACGTTGGACGTCACCGGGCCTTCCCGAAACAACGCGTACTGCAAGCCTGCTGCGAGTTTCCAGTGCGGCTTTTTGTACTTGTCGTAGCTCAAGGGGCGCCGCAGTTCATTGATCAAGGACACTTCGATGTGGTCCTGCAAGTTCTGCCCGACTCCAGGCAGGTCATGCATCACCTTGATCCCTTTTTCGTGCAGGTGACTGGCCGGGCCAATGCCCGATAGCATCAACAGTTTCGGCGAGTTGATCGCACCGGCGCTGACGATGATCTCGCCATCAGTCCTGAGTACTCGGCGCTGATTTTTCTCCATGTATTCAACGCCCGTCGCGCGCCCCTTTTCGATGAGGATGCGCAAGACCCGGCAGTTAGTTTTAACCGTCAGGTTCGGTCGCTTGCGCGCAGGCTTCAGGTACGCAATGGAGGTGCTCGATCTCAGGCCGTTTTTTGTGTTGATTTGATACAACCCGCAGCCATCCTGTACCCCTGAATTGAAATCGGCGTTATAGACCAGCCCGGCTTGTTGGCAGGCTTGCAGCCAGAGCTTGGTCAAGGGATGGGTATAACGCTGATCGCTGACGCCGAGCGGGCCATCGGTGCCGTGTGCGTCGTTGCTGAAGCGGTCGTTGATTTCGCATTTCTTGAAGAAGGGTAGGACGTCCTGATAGGCCCAGCCCTGGGCACCGCCGGCGGCCCAACTGTCGTAATCGGCGGGTTGCCCGCGCAGATACACCATGGCGTTGACCGAACTGCCGCCGCCAAGCACGCGCGCCTGCACCATGGTGGGATTCGCAGCGCCGATGTAGTCCGCTATCGGCTCCCAGGGGTAATGCTCGACCAGGTTGCCCTGGCTGGTCTTGTAGAAACCGACCGGCAGATGAATAAACGGGTGGCTGTCTCTCGGACCTTCTTCGAGGAGGATCACTGAAACCTGCGGATTTTCGCTCAAACGTGCTGCAATCACGCACCCGGCTGACCCGCCCCCGACCACGATATAGTCGACCATTGTTGTGTGCCCGTGACTGACGTCGATCAATTGAGGAAAAGATGCGGCAAACGCAAAGCACTGTGGCGAGGGGGCTCGCCACAGGTACTGTGTAATGCCTTGCTGAGTGATGTTTACGCCGGTATCACCACAAAACTGTCCGGCTTGCAGGTAAGCGCCACATCCGAGCCGGGCGCCAGCGTGTGACTACCCGGCGTGGGCAGTTGCTGGCATTTAAGATCGATGGTGCCGCCGGCCACCGCCACCCGGTAAATGACCCGATTGCCGATAAACGATGTGTCCTTCACCTTCCCGGCAAAGGCGCCGTCAGCCAGCGTCGCGCCTAGAGCGGGCTCAAGGCCGATGGTTTCAGGACGGATCGACACATTGACCGGCCCGGCACCGAGACTGTTCTTGGCCGTGTGTGCATAGCGACCGAACGGCAGATCGACAAAGCCATTGCTGGTATCGGCTAGCCCATACGTGCCGTTGACGATGTTGGTGTCGCCGAAAAACTTCGCGGCGAACAGTGTGCGCGGCGACCAATACATCTCTTGCGGGCCACCGATCTGTTCGATGCCGCCCTTGTTCAGCAACACGACGCGGTCAGACAGGATCATCGCTTCGTCCTGGTCATGGGTGACATACACGAAGGTGGTCGAAGTCTCTTCGTGGATCCGTTTGATCTCGTTGAGCATATGGTGGCGAATCTTCAGGTCCAGCGCCGCCAACGGTTCGTCGAGCAACAGCACGGCAGGGCGATTCACCAGCGCCCGGGCCAGAGCGACCCGTTGTGCCTGGCCGCCGCTGAGCTCGGAGATCCAGCGATTCTTGAAGCCTTCCAACTGCACCAGCTCCAGGGCCTTAGTCACTTCACGTTTGATCTCATCCTTCGGTTTCTTCTTCAGGCGCAGGCCGAACGCCACGTTGTCGAAGACATCGAGGTGCGGGAACAGCGCGTATTTCTGGAACACCATGTTCACCGGACGCTGCTCGGGCGGGAGGGACGTGGAGTCCTTGCCGTCGATCACGACCTTGCCGGTGGTGGGTTCTTCGAAGCCCGCGATGATGCGCATCAGGGTGGTCTTGCCGCAGCCGCTGGGGCCGAGCAAGGTCAGGATTTCGTTGCGTTTTACGGTCAGGTCGACTTTGCCCAGGGCGGTCAGGCCACCGTAGCTTTTGGAGATTCCGGTCAGTTCAATACTGTTGGTCATGGTGATTACTCTGCAGTTTCAGCGCGTTCAAGTTCGAGACGACGACGGCGCAAGGTCATGACCAGGCCGGCGATGACGATGATGGCGATGGTCACGACCAGCATGAATACCGAGGCGGCATTGATGGTTGGGCTGACGGCGCGGCGCATCATCGAAAGAATCATGAGGGGCAGCGTGGTGTCGCTGCCGGTGACGAACACGGTGATCAGGAATTCGTCCATGGACAGCGCCACTGCGAGGATCGCGGCGCCGGCAATCGTCGGGCCAATGATCGGAAGCGTCACCAGCCAGAACGCCTTGAGCGGTGTGGCGCCCAGGTCACGCGCCGCTTCCTCGAACGACAGATCGAAGTACTCCAGGCGTGAACGCACGGACTCGACGAAAAACGGAAAGGTGAACAACGTATGGCCGATGACCACGGTCAGCAGCGAACGCGGCAGGCCGATCAACGAGAAGAAAATCACCAGCGCGATCCCGAGGAACAGACCGGGCAGGGCGATGGGGGCGAAGTTCATGAAGGCAAAGACCGATTTGACACGGCCTTTCATGCGCATCAGCGCCAGTGCCGAGAACGTGCCCAGCAGGGTGGTGAGTACGGTCGAGCCCGCGGCGACGATGGCGCTGTTGGTCAGTGCCGTCATGAAGTCCGAACTGCTGAACAGCGCCTCATACCATTGGGTGGAGAAGCCCTCGAACGGGAACGACAACGAAGCCGACGAGTGAAAGCTGAACAGCGTGATAATCGCGATCGGCGCGTAGAGAAACAGCATGTAAACGTAAGTGAAGAGTCTGATCATGGCGGTCACCTTGCATTGTTATGGGCGGCATTCAGTCGTGGTAACGCTTGCCGGGCGCCAGGTTGGCCGCCCGCAACACACCCAGCAGCAGCGCATAGACCAGCATGAAGACAATCAACAGCAGGTAGGCCATCGCCGCACCCAGTGGCCAGTTACCCACCGAACGGAACTGGTTGGCGATCACCAGGCCCGTGGTCATGGCATCTCGACCGCCCAACAACTGCGGTGTGACGTAGTCACTGGCGGCGAGGACGAAGGTGAACATGAACGAGCTGACGATGCTCTTGTGCGCCATCGGAATGATCACCCGCCACAAAATAGTGGCGCCGCTGGCGCCCAGGTCGGCGGCCGCTTCGAGGTAATCCTTCTTGATGTCGCGCAGGCCCGAGACCAACAGCAAAAGGGTGAACGGCAACATGATGTGGACCAGGGTCAACACCACGGAAAACTTGCTGAACACCAGCCAGTCCAGTGGTTGATCGATCAGCCCCAGGTGCAGCAAGGTGGAGTTGATCACGCCGTTGGTGCCCAGGATCGAGCGCCAGGCGTAGACCCGCACCAGGTAGCTGGAAAACCACGAGATCAACGCGAGGTACAGCACGGCGTTGGAGCGCGTTCGATAAACGATGTAATAGGCCACCGGGGCGCTGATCAGCGTTGACAGCACGGCGGTCCAGAAACCGTTTTGCAGCGCGATCCAGAGCGAGTCGTAAAACCCGCTGGCGCCAAGGGCCTTGGCATAGTTGGCCAGGGTGGCGGCCGGTTCCATGCTGAAGGTCTTGGCGGTCCAGAAACTGGCGACCAGCAGCAGTACCGACGGGATGAGAAAGAACACGACCAGGAAAAACAGGGGAGGCGACGCCAGCAAATAACCGCTCAGGGTTTTTTTGTCGATTTTCACGTGTTTACCGGCCTGCGAATCCCGTTCATCAAGAAGGATGGGCTCGCTGTTGTTGACTACGTTCATGATTAGGGTGCCTTTACTTTTTTATCGATAACGAGGGCGCTTTGGCGAGCGCATGCACGGCGTAACGTGTGCTGTTTCCGGGCGCTGCGAATGGCGTCGACAGGCCATTGCATCGCCCTAATCAAACGGAGCAGCGCGTGCCCGTAGACACGCGCCCTCCGGTTACCGTCCGTTCAAACCAACCTTCCACTACACCGGGTTGCCGGCCGCTCTAGAACGAGCCTTTGAAGTTCGCCCACTGATCGATCCATTCAGCATAGGTCACATACTTGTCGGAGCTCAGGGGTGGCTGGCCGTAGAGTTTCGACTTCTCGAAAAAGCTGTCGAGGTTCGCGTAGTCGAAGGTGTTTCGCAGGTCTTCGGGCAGCAGCGGCACGGCTTTCTGGTTGACCACGCCCGAGAACATGGTGGTAGCCATCTTGGCCTGGGTTTCCGCCTCGAGCGTCTTGTTGATGAACTCCAGCGCCAAGGGCACGTCTTTGGCGGTTTTCGGGATAAACAGGGCATCGCACCAGAGCGCTGCGCCTTCCTTGGGAACGGACAGCGCGGTGGTCACGCCGCGCTTGACGGTTTCGCTCGGGGTGTTGGCGGACGCCGAGAACACCGCGTCGACTTCGCCCGACACCAGCAGGGACACCGCGTCACCCGAAGAGGCGGCAAAGACGCGGCATTGATCGCGATACGGTTTGAGTTTTTCGAAGGCGTCGTCGAACTCGGCACGGGTCAGGTTGGGGAACTTGTCGCCGTAGCCGGCAATGATTGCAATGAGTGACCAGTTCGAGGTGCCGTCATCGACGAAGGTCAGCTTGCCTTTCAGTTTCGGGTCCAGCAGGTCCTTATACTCGCTAGGCTTTTTCACGTTTTTCGGGTTGTAGACAATGGTGTTCATGCCCCACAGAAGCGGCACGCCCCACTGTTTGCCATCCCAGAACCAGCGTTTGCCCTTGTAGAACAGCGGGACGGTATTTTCCTGCGAGTAGTTGGGGATCTTCGAGGTGTCGATGGCCTTGAGCAGGCCCATTTCCTGGTAGATGGTCTCGTAACCCAACGCGTACATGGTCAGGTCAAGTTGCACGGGATCGGAACCGGCCAACCGCGCGGTAATGTCGTCCTGATTACTGGCATAGCTGGAGCGCACGGTGATGCCACGCTGTTTGCGCCATTCGGCCAGTTCCGCGTCACCGGTTTCACCTTCCCAGCCAAGAATCTCCAAATGCCCGCCCGACGCGGCGAACGCACTGGGCACAAAAGAACCCACGTACAACCCCACGGCAGAGGCGGCGGCCCCGAGCAAAAACGTGCGCCGTTTCAAGCTGATCGAATCCAGGTCAATGCCGGTCAAGCCATAACCCGTTTCTGTTTCTTTTTTCATTTCGAGTTCCTGCCTAGGGTGGTTGTTAGCAAACGCTTTGCGACTAGCAATGTCTGTAGATCGGCAGTGTTATGGCCAGCATGGGTCCTTTGCAGCTGGGGAGGCGGGCGGCGCAAAATTGCCTGATGCAGCGGGCATTGCGCGGTTGACCTCCACTGATCCGATTGACTCTTCCTTGGCTGGGCTGCGCCGCTTACCTCGGGTTGCAAGGTCAAGACTTGAAGCGGCGCGCCTAGCGCTTGATAGGCTCGGCTTGTTGTTTTCATGGATCGAGTATTGGCCTGGCAGGCAGAGCACTCAATTTCGCAGCATCTTTAAAAGCGACGCACTCTGACGCATCAAAGTGACCTAATCGGCGCAGCAGACTCCCTTTAACCATAGTTCTCCCTTAACGGGTGAGGGGGATGGATGAGCTGCGTCAACCTGCGTCTCTTTTACCGGGGGTGCGAAATTGAGCCGGGGCTGCTGCGGGCGAATACTCCAATCGCGATCCTGAGATTTGATTGGAGTGTCCTGTGAAACTCACTGGTGGCCAGATTGTGGCGAAAGCGCTGAAAGCGAACGGTGTCGACTATGTTGCCGGGATGCCGGGTGACGGCTCGTGGGCATTGGTGGAAGCATTGCTGACGGCTGGTACCGATATCCCGTTCATTCAAGTGATGCAGGAGCAAAGCTCGGTGCATGTGGCCGATGGCTATTTCCGCGCCTGCGGTCGTCCCATGGCGGTCCTGCTGCCCGTCCCGCCGGCTATTTCGAAAGCCCTGGGTGCGATGGCGGCCGCGTTGGCGGATTCATCGGCGATGCTGGTCATCAGTGGTGATAGCGCTGTTCAGCGTCCGGCCACTTTGGCCCCCGGCATTACCAAAGAGCATGTGCAGGTCTCGGCGATTGAACAGCTGCCGCGCGCCCTGCGTCAGGCGTTCGATACGATGTTGAGTGGCCGCGTCGGCCCGGTCAGCCTGGAGATTGCGCAAGCGGTGCAGACCGCCTCGCTGGACGTCAGCCTGGCGCCCGCTACGTTACGAGCGAGCAGCGAAGTGCAACGGCCAGATCCCCGATTGAAAACAGCCGGGCCAGATGAACATCAAGCGGCGCGATGGGTTGAAGACAGCGCCAGTGACGTCCTGGCCTTGACCGTTCACAAACCCTTGGCTGAATTGCGCGCGGTGCTGGAAAGCGATGCGATGCTGGTCATCGGCTCGGGGCGTATCCAGGCCATCGCACGGGAAATGTTCCCCCTCGACAATCCCGGCAACCATCTGTGCACCGGTCGTGTCAGCACGCTGGGTTGGGCGGTGCCGGCGGCGATCGGCGCGAAGCTCGCCATGCCGGCGCGTCAGGTGGTGTGCGCCGTAGTCGACGGGGATTTCCTGCAGTCGATGCAGGAGATGGCGGTGTGCGTGATGCACAGCATTCCCGTGGTGTTCCTGGTGTTTAACAACAGTGGTTACGTGTCATTGAGCGATGTGCAGGTCCCGGTGGTCGAGCAGCACCGCGCCGGCGAATTCAATTTGCCGGACGGCAAACCTTACTCGCCGGACTTTGCCGGCATTGCCAGGAATTTCGGGCTTGAGGCGTGGCGGGTCGAGCACGCGTCACAACTCAATCCAACCTTTATCAAGGCCCTGAACAGCAAGGGGCCGTCGTTGGTCGAGGTGATCACGGCGCGCGGTTCGCGGGTGAATTAATCAACGGGTCTGCAGAGGAATCATGCGATGGGTATTTTGGACTGGAAGCACTGGATCGTCATTCTGGTGGTGGTTGTGCTGGTTTTCGGCACCAAGAAGTTGAAGAACCTGGGCACGGATGTCGGTGAATCCATCAAGGGCTTTCGCAAAGCCATGAATGACGATGAGCAGGGCAGCGAACTCCCGCCAACGCCGGTGCCCCACGTCAGCACGGCGGTGGATGCGCCGTCGATCATCGAAGGGCAGCATCACAAGGTCTGAACATCAACGAGGTGGTTTCTCAGCCACCTCAGTCCTGGCCGCCCCACACGATTGTCGCGTTGTCGCCGGTCATGTATTCGCGCACCTCCAACGGTAAAGACTGGTCGCTGGGCAAGACGGCGGTGGCGTTGCGCAGGTGATGTTTGCGGATCTTGCCTTTGTCCACCAGCCCCAGCGCCATTCGGGTAGAGAAGGGCTGGCGGAAAGACGAAGACGCAACGCCGGTCACCAAGCCATACAGGAATCGGATCGGTCGGCGATGCTGTGGGGTCAGGATCGAAAATGTCATCTCGTTGCGTTGCTTGCCTTCAAAGTCCACCAGGAACAGACGGTCTCCGAGCAACAAACAAAAGCCGTGATAGGTGAACGAGTAGCCGATCTTGCCGCTGCCATCGAGCAACGGGAAACGTTCTACGGTGACGTACTGCACCATCGAATCGGCTCGATACAGGCAGGTGACCGAGCGCAGTATCCGGCCTTTGTAGATCGATGAGTTGTGGTAGCGGTAATAGACGCCCAGATAGTCCTCGAGCAAATCGGCCGACTGCTTGGCCAGCGGCAGGAAATGATTGAATTGCGCCGAGGCACGCAAGTCCGTCGGCAGTTCGTTTTCATACCCCTCATAGAACTTCTTGAACTCGGCAGGCGGGCGAAACAGGTCCTCGGCTTCCATCATGAAATAACGGCCGATCTTCTGCAGGATCTTCTGCGAAGGAACGTGCTGGCCCACCAGGTATTTGTTGAACTGCTGGCGATTGACGTCGACCTTGCGGCACATGTCGGCCACTGACCGGCAGGACTCCACTAGCGTACTCAGGTTCTTTTGCACATTCGCCTGCAAGTCACTGCGAACCTGCTGTCGCTCGGAGTGCGAGGTGGCGGCAGTCAACGACATGGGGGGCTGATCTCCTCGGCTGGGCATTGTTATCTCGATGGGGTCTGATTAATTAAGAAGTCGGTTATAAAAGTTATAGCGCAGTTATCGAAATAACCCCTTGCTTAACCACAAGTGCTTGAAATTTATGCCAATAAGCCAAGCATGTTTTATGCCGGTTTATTCAATTCAAAGGGTTCTTTTGTAAACAGGTGAATGCAGCATGTTTTCGCCTTGATTGGCGCTGATAAACCTATGGAAAACGTAGGATTATCGTGTCCGGACGAGCCAGTCCAGAGCTTTCGGGTTACTCCTGACCACAGCCAGTAACACATTGATTTTTAGTGGGTAACACCTGATGTTGCTACCTGTTAAAGAATCTGCTGGCCAGATCGATCAGGACGCAGGTGCTTCAGTGCGCGTCATGTATCGAAGTAGTGCGAAATGGAGAATAAAACAATCGCCATTGATACTCATGGGATGCACCTGAGCGTCCTCTAGTGGAGTCTTTAAGCGATGGCAAGATTAACCGGTGATATTCCAGGGCAAAGGCGTTTCAAGGTCGGCATGGTCGGTGGTGGACAGGGCGCTTATTTCGCAAGCTATCATCGAGCGGCCATGCGTTTGTGCAATCGCTTCGAGATAGTCGCCGGCGCCTTCTCTTCGGACGCGGATAAATGCCGTGAGGCCGGGACGGCGTTCAATCTTGAGCAAGACAGGATTTACCTGTCATTCGCAGAAATGGCCGCTGCCGAATCCCGTCGGCCGGACCCCATCGATGCGGTGGTCATTGTCACTCCCAATCACCTGCATTTCGAACCGTGCCGACTGTTTCTCCAGGCGGGGATCCCGGTCATTTGCGACAAGCCATTGGTCAATGACCCGCAAGAAGCCTACGGGTTGGCCAGCATTGCCGAGCGGCACAATACGTTTTTCGCGGTGACTTACACCTATCAGGGCTATCCCATGGTCCGGGATGCCCGCAGTCGCATTCAGTCTGGGGAATTGGGTGAGATCCGCTTCATGTATGTCGAGTATTTGCTGGAATGGCTGGCGCCGGGCGTCGACGGCTTGAGTAAGAGCCTCGCGTGGCGTGGCGACCCTGCGAAGGCCGGCCCGACCGGCGCGTTGGGCGATGTCGGGACCCACGCTTTCAATATGCTCGAGTTCCTTTCCGGGCGACGCTGCACGAGCCTCAACGCCAAGTTGACCACGGTCGTGCCCGGTTGGGGGCTGGATGACACCAGTGTGATTCAACTGGAATTTGCAGGCGGCGCGGACGGCTTGCTGTGGGCCAGTTTCGCCGCGCCGGGGCATCGCAATGGGTTGCGGTTCAAAATCATTGGCAGCAAGGCGTCGCTTGAGTGGTGCCAGGAAACACCGGAAACCCTGTTGTTTACGCCCATCGATGGCGCCGACCGCATCTACCGTCGCGGCCAGAGCGACAACGCGGCCCAGACGTTGACCTTCACCAGCCTGCCCGCAGGCAATTGCGAGGGTTACCTGGAAGCGCTGGCGGTTTTGTATGCCGATTTCGCCGAAGCCCTCGATGCCGGGGCAGGGTGGCGAACGGCGACGACCGTGCCATTGCCGGATATTCACGAGGGCGTGCGCGGCGTGGTGTTGTCCCAGGCCTGTGTCGAATCCAGTAAACGGCGGGCCTGGGTGGCTTTTCCAGATCAGTAAATCCGTTGGCTCAAGACGCGACCACGATGTTTGAAACCTTGGCCTGAATCGGGCCAAGACGTTCGGCCGGGGCGTCTTTTTCCACCACCAGCACACCCAGTTCCTCGCAGGACGCGACCTGGTAATGCGCGATGCTCGACAGTTTTTCATTGGTCGCGGCCACCACAATCTGGCCGCTGCGAGACACCACCGTGCGCTTGAATTCCGCATCGTCCATGTCGAACGCCGTCACGCCCTTGACCGCATCAATCGCGCAGGCGCCCAAGAAGCACAGGTCGAAATTGAAGTTCGACAACTGCTGGATCGCCGTCAGCCCGACGGTGCTGCCGGTCGCCTTGTGCAGACGCCCGCCCAGCAAGATCACATCGGCCAGCGGCAGCTTTTGCATTTCCAGGGCAATGGCTGGCGAGTTTGTGGTGATTGAAACTGCGAGGTTGTGATCGATTGCGCTCGCAATCGAAGCGTTGGTGGTGCCGCCGTCGATGAAAATATGTTGGCCGGACTTGATCAGTGCCGCAGCGGCCAGCCCCAGTGAGCTTTTGCGGTCAGCCTGAGCATGGTCGCCGCCGCGTACCGGTGCCACGGATATAGCCCCGCCGTAGACCCGTTTGCAGATGCCTGCTTCCGCCAGTGCCGCCAGATCGCGGCGGATCGAGTGTTCGGAAACATTGAATTCCTGGGCCAGATCGCCGGCCAGTACCCGACCATGGGTCGCCAGCCGTTCCGCGATCAGGTTCTGCCGTTCTCCGGGGAAAGCTTCATGAGTGAGCATTGACTAAATCGATTCCCTGTGTAAATTGAGCGCAATCGAGCATTATTCGTGCGTTTTGTGCTCGAAGTTGATCGGTATCATGCGTGGCACTTCGTCATGCGTCAATAAAGTCGAGCGTTCTGCTCAAAAACGGTGTTGAGGAAAAGCGATGTCAAGCGAACTGCATCAAGCTGCGTATTCGGTCCTGCTGCCCGCGTTCGGGGATTTGCACCTGGACGACAACGTCCGTCGTTACTTGAGCCGTGGCGGCGTTTCCATTTTGCTCGGTGAAACCCGGGATGAGTACGTCAGCCGTGACATGAGCCCGGCTCGCAAGGGCGCTGAGACCCAGGCCGACTTTATCGCGATCGCCGCAGAGGCGGCAGCATTGGCCGGGACGCCCGTGCTGATTGCGGTGGATCAGGAACTCGGAGGCATCGAGCGCCTGCACCAACTGGTGCCGGCCATTGCGTCGAGAGAACAGCTCAAGGACCTCAGTGCTCAAGACATCGAGCAACGCTGCTTTGAGATGGCCACCATGGCGCGGGGGGTGGGCGTTAACCTGTTCCTGGCGCCGATCGTCGATGTGGTCACGGGCGCCAACCCGTGGTTGCACAACCGGCATTTGGGGGCCGACCCCGTCGAAGTCAGTCGGGTTTCCTGTGCCTTTATCCGCGGAGTTCAGCGCGCCGGGGTCATCGCCACTGCCAAACATTTTCCCGGTCATTACGTCACCGAGCAGGATCCGGCAATCGCTGAGGCCACGGTTCCCGGGCCACTGGAATTGCTAAATGACAACCTCGACGTGTTCAAGCACGTCATTGCCACTGGTGTGCAAGCGGTGATGCCGGGGCCTGCAGTTTTCCCTGCCATCGACCCTGATCACTCCGCCTCGACCTCGGCCAAAGTCATCGGGGTTTTGCGTGACACCCTCGGCTTCGATGGCTTGATCATTTCCGATGATCTGGATGCGGTTTCCATCCTCAGGGGCAACGCCATCACCGACACCGCTGTCGCTTCGCTGGCGGCCGGCGCGCACCTGTTACTGGTGTCCAGCGAGTCGGGCCTGGATGCCATCGCCGAGGCAATTGTCGCGGCTGTCCACGAAGGCGTTCTGGATGGTCAGATTCTGTTGGACGCAGCCACCAAGGTTCGCGAACTGGCAGCGGCCAATCACGACCAACACATCTCCCGTCGGAGTTGATCATGAGCACCCTTGAAAACAAGGCATTCAGCGTGCTGTTTCCGGTGTTGCTCGATCTGGACATGAATGACGGCGTGCGTCGTTTTCTCGGCAGTGGCGGGCGCAGCCTGCTCTTCGGCGAGACCGCGCAGGAGTATGTCAGCGGCAAAATGAGCGAGAGCCGCCTGCAAGCGGAAACCCTGGAAAAGTGGCAACGATTCACCGGCACGGCCAAGGAACTGGGCGGTCCGTTGCTGCTCGCGGCCGATGCGGACATCTCCGCCGTGCACCGTTTGCAAGGTATATCGCCGGCGCTGCCCGAGCCCGAGCGGGCCAGGGCGATGGGCATCGTTGAACTTGAAGAGGCGTGCTTTCAAGTCGCGACAGCCGTGCGCAACGCCGGGGTAAATCTGCTGCTGTCGCCGACCGCCGACGTGATGGGCGGCACCAACGTCTGGTTGCAGGGGCGCACACTTAGCGATGATGTCGACCGCGCCGCAGCTATGGTTGGGGCTTATGTGCGTGGTGTGCGTCGGGCCGGGCTGGCCAGCACGCTGAAGCATTTCCCCGGGCATCCGGTGCTGTTGCAGCTACCGGCCACGGAAGTGGCGGTGGTCAACGAGTCGCTGGATCAACTGCGTGCCTATTGGCCTGCGTTTCAAGCCGGGGTGAATGCCGGGGCCGACGCGGTCATGATGGGGCCGGCGATTTTTTCGGCGTGCGAGCCGCCGGTTGCCGCCTCGGTGTCACCCGAGCTGATCGGTTTGCTGCGCCAGGAACTGGGGTTCAAGGGCCTGGTCATGACCATTGACCTCGACCACCGCTCAACCATCGGAGACTTATCGCTCGGCGAAGTGGCGGTTGCGGCGCTGAACGCGGGGGCGGATCTGTTGCTGGTTTCCGCCAAGGCGATGCCTGAGATTCCACAGATTGTTCGCGCCATCACCGCGGCTATCACTCAGGGAAGGTTGTCGCAGGAGCGACTTGAGGCGGCTGCAATGGCCGTCTCCACCTTGGCCAACCGTCTCGCGGGTTGAATGATCCGTTGCCACAACCTGACGCAGAAACTGCGTCAGGTTGCGCCGCATTTGCCGTGAGTGCGAAATAACCGTCGTAACCCTATCGCTCTACACTGGATGTCAACGGTAGGAGCCTTATATGCACACTCAAAACAACATCCTGGCCTTGCATTCCACAGTCGCCAAACATTCGACACTGGCGATAGACATCGACATCGCAAAGACCGTCGGTTTCGATGCGCTGGAAATCTACAGCGGCAAACTGGAAGCCTATTTGCTGGCCGGTCATTCCGAGTTGGAACTCAAAACCCTGCTGAGCAAAACCCACGTCACGGGGATCGGCTACCTGAGAGATATCGAACGCCAGGGCGCCGAACGCGATGATCTGTTGAAGGAAGCGGAACGGCTTTTTCAACTGGCCAACCTGGCCGACGCCAAAGGTGTGCAAGTGCTCACCGGGCCGATCAATGTTCAAGCGGTGATCGATTTCAAAATGCACGGCACGAGTGCTCATTACAGCGGTTTGCTGGGGCACGATGAAGCGGAACAATTGGCGTTAACTGCCAGCAATCTCGCGCTGCTGGCGGACCTGGCCAAGCAATACGACGTCCTGCTTTATCTGGAAGCGTTGTCCTGGACGCCGTTGAACACCTTGGCGCACCAACTGCAGCTCATCGATCGCACCGAACGCAACAACGTCAAAATGGTGATCGATTACTGGCATTGCTTTACCTCCGGCGTTAAACCCGAAGACATCGCGCGCATGGATAGAGATGTGATCTACGGCGTGCATGTGTGTGACTCGCTGCCGTTTGTCGGTGGCATTCCCAATGAAGAAATCCTCCGGGATATACCGACCGGGAGCGGGGTATTGAACCTTGCCGAGTGGACGGCCGCGGTGAAGGCGACCGGTTACGACGGCTGGTGGAGCTGCGAGTTGTTTTGCAAGAAACAGCAGCAACAAAACAGTTATGAGGTCGCGAAAGATCTGAAGGCGCTTTTAGTCAGCCTCGTTGGACGATAAAGCGACGTTCACCCGGATTAACAACTTCGGTTCTTACACTCGTTACCTCATAAAAGGTCTTAAGTCGTCATGGTGGATTTCATCGTAATCGGAGGCGGCTCGACGGGCTGCACGGTGGCATCGAGACTCAGCGAAGATACGTCTGCGTCCGTGGTGTTGTTTGAAGAGGGGCCTCGCGACCGCAACCCCTATATCCATATTCCCGGCGCCTACTACAAGACGGCGCAGGGTCCGCTGCTCAAGCGCTATGCCTGGGAGCCCACCGAAGACCAACGCCGGACCGAAACGCCGACCATGGTCCAGGCCAGCGTGCTGGGGGGCGGAAGTTCGGTCAATGCGATGATTTACATCCGTGGCGTACCCGCCGACTACGATGGTTGGGCCGAGCAGGGCGCAACCGGTTGGTCTTACAAAGACGTATTGCCTTACTTCAAGAAAGCCGAAGACAACGAGCGTTTCTGTAACAACGTCCACGGCGTGGGCGGGCCGTTGGGTGTGTCCGATCCGATCAATGTCCACCCGCTGACCAAAGTGTGGCTGCGCGCTTGCCAACAGTACGGCTTGCCTTACAACGAGGATTTCAACTCGGGTAAACCTGAAGGCTGCGGGCTGTATCAGATTACGGCCAAGAATGGTTTTCGAAGCAGTGCGGCAGTGGCCTACCTGGCACCCGCGAAGTCACGCAAGAACCTGACGGTCAAGACCGGTTGCCGTGTGATCCGCATTCTGATGCAGGGTAACAAGGCCATTGGTGTTGAATACATCGAGAAGGGTGTGCGCCAGGTAATGCACGCCGAAAAGGAAATTGTTTTATCGTCCGGCGCCATCAATTCACCCCGATTGTTGATGTTGTCGGGTATTGGCCCTGCCGCGCAGCTCGAAAAGCATGGCATCAAAGTGATCAAGGATTCACCCGGTGTGGGGCAGAACCTTCAGGACCATATCGAAGTGTCGCTCGTTTACGAACTGACGGGGCCACACAGCTACGACAAGTACAAGAAGTTGCATTGGAAAATGATGGCGGGCTTGCAGTACGTCCTGTTCAGGCAAGGCCCGGCAGCGTCCAACCTGATTGAAGGCGGGGCTTTCTGGTGGGGGGACAAGGCGGCCACAAACCCGGATATCCAGTATTTCATGGTCGTTGGCGCAGGTATCGAAGAGGGGGTCGACTCGGTTCCCGGGGGCAATGGTTGCACCCTGAATTTAGGCCAGATAAGGCCGAAATCCAGGGGGTATGTCGAGCTTTATTCCGCAGACCCGATGTCGCCACCGCGTATCGTCCCCAACTATTTCTCCGATCCTTATGATATTGAAAGCTTGGTGGATGGTTGCCTCGTGGGTGAGGAAATCATGTCCCAGGCGGCCTTCAAACCTTACCTTGCACGACGTCATGTGCCGGACGTCGCGGTCACTTCGCGAGAGGCCATGAGAAAGTTCTGCCACGAAGAGGCCCACGCTGCGTTGCATCCGTCCGGCACCTGTCGAATGGGGGTAGATGACCAGTCGGTGGTTGGTCCGGATCTGAAGGTGCATGGCATTGAAGGGCTGCGGGTTGCCGACGCGTCGGTCATGCCCACTCTGATTTCAGGGAACCCCAATTCGGTGTGCATCATGATTGGCGAAAAGGCTGCCGATATGATTCGAAGCGGCCAATAGGTCGAAGCTAAGGCAAACATTCAACATCGTTTTATAAAGGCGTGGCAGTAACAGGTGCTTAACCTGTTGCTGCGGCGCTTTTTTTGGTTCACGCGTAGCTGCCGATCAACCATAGCGCGCAGCAAGTACTCAGTGCCAACAGCAAAATCGCGCTGCAAATTTTTGCTTGGAGTTCTAGTGTGGAAGGCTTTGTTTCAATGGGTTTATCCAGTGAAATAACAGGCTGTACACGGACTCTGGTCAGATGACCTGTCGCATAAAACACACTGTGCATGGCATCTACCCCTGTGTTTCGTTTCTGCTCAAATGGAGATCAATGAGCGCCTCTTTCCGGGACGGGGGCAATCTGCATGCCATCAGACCTGTTCGGACTTAGTCACGTCCTCGTCCATGCTCCGCGAGACCCAACTGTCTGTGCGGAAGTCATCCGGTGTATGAGTTAAAGGCCAGAGCAACTAAGAACACGGATTGGTAGCGATTGCTATGATTTTGTTGAGTATTTCATGAGCCAGGTTGCAGTCGATGCACTGGAGTGTGTGTATCAGCCTGGATCCAATTGCAGCAAGGCCAAGGGAATGGCGTCACGGTCAACCTGGGCATGAGTACCCCCGGGGGAGATTGAGCGAGGTCTGCTGGACGGGCGCCTGCATGTAGGGGCAATCCCTTTGATTACGCCACTTTCAGGGCTTGAGTACACGCTGCTCTATGAGGAGCGTTCGAATCTTTATTGCAGCTCGGAGCATCCATTATTTGGTCGTGCGCACCAGGTGACAAATGATGATCTGCGGCATGTCGATGCGGTTGTCCCAAGTTACCGAATGACTGCCGAGGCGATCGGGCTTCATCAACTGCTGGAGTGTGCGGCGACCGCCACGGACCGCGAAGGCATCGCTTTTCTGATCCTGACTGGAAGCAACATCGGTTTTCTTCCCGACCACTTTGCCGCTGGCTGGGTGGAGAAGGGTTTGATGAAACTCCTTGCGCCACAGCGCCTGTATTTCGATGCGCCACTGGCTGTAGTGACCTCGAAAAGTCGCCGCCCGAGCCTGATTCTCGATCACTTCCTCGAAGCCATTCAGCGGACTCTTTAGCTTTCCCCCTCCCCAAAGCGGTCGTTCGACCGCTCGGTCATTTTTCTCATAAATCTTTTCGGCACGTGTTGACAGCTCAATTCGTTCAAAACTAATCTGCATACAGCGCTGCATACATGACGGCGCACAGTGATGTTGAGTTTGTACCTTCCTGCCTACAAGAACGAAATCATCGGAGAGGTCAAAATGGCTCGGTTCCTTCCTCGCTCCATCCGCAACATGCTCGTTTGTGCATCCGCTATTGGTGCGTTGCTCACTCAGGTCCCAGCCCAGGCGGCTGATGTTTCACTCTGGAAAGACATTCAGAAAACGGGAGTTCTACGGTGTGGGGCTGCCGTCGCAGCGCCTTACGTCATGCGCGACGCCCGTTCTGGTGAATACAGCGGTTACTTCGTGGACCTGTGCCGCGACTTCGGCGAGAGGGTGCTGAAGGTGAAAGTCGAATTTGTCGACACGAACTGGGACAACCTTGTGGCGGGGTTGCAAGGTGGCAAGTGGGACATGGCCATGGCGCTTAACCAGACACCTGAGCGCGCGCTGGCTGTGAGTTTTTCGGTCGCGGCGACCGACTATCAAGTCTCGTTGCTGATCAATAAAGACAACCCGAAACTGGCCAATGTCGGTAATGCCATTGCGGACTTCGACAAACCTGAAGTGACCTTCGCGGTCATGTCCGGGACGGCTCAGGACAAGGCCATTTCGTCGGTGATCAAGCAAGGCAAGATCATGCGCTTGCCGGGCATGGATGAGGTTCGTCTTGCCGTTATGTCCAAGCGTGCTGACGTATTGGTCGATGCCAGCGACACCAACCACCTGTTTGCCGTGGCCAACCCCGGCTGGTCGAAGGAAGTGCTGCCCAAGCCCGCCCTGGCCAAGCAAGGTGTGGCGTTCGGTGTTCGCCGAGATGTCAGCGCCGCAGACTTGCAGACATTGAACATCTATCTCACGCAACGCCGTGAGACCGGTGAAATCGATGCGCTGGTCGATAAGGCCTCGCAACTCGCCAACGCCGATAAAACCCCTCAGTAACCCCCCGATGTCGAGCGCGCAGCGGGCTGCGCGCTCTCGGAGAATGTTCGATGAAAGCTTCCAATCTAGCGGCGGTGCCGCCACGGCCTCTGCACGTCTGCGAAACGAAGAGCGGTGAGTTCATTACGCTGCGCGACGTCTATAAATCCTACGGCGAAAATCTGGTGGTGATGGACCACCTGGATCTGGATATGCGGGCTGATGACCGCCTGGTCATCATCGGTCCCAGCGGTAGCGGAAAAAGTACTTTGCTGCGGGTCATGATGGGGCTCGAGAGCATTCAGGGCGGCACCATTCGATTCCAGGGTAAACCCTATATCGATGGCAATGCCCGAGGCAAAGGCAAGCCAATGGATTGCTCGCTGCAAACCCAGGTGGGCATGGTGTTTCAGCATTACACGCTGTTTCCGCACCTGTCCGTGCTGGGCAATCTGATCCTGGCACCGATGAAAGTCCATGGTTTGTCCAAGACTCAGGCCACCGAGAAAGCTCAGGCATTGCTGGCTCGCCTGGGCCTGGAAAGCAAACTCAACGTTTACCCCAGTCAGCTATCGGGTGGTCAGAAACAACGCGTGGCGATTGCCCGGGCATTGATGCTCGAACCCAAGTTGATGCTGTTCGATGAGGTCACTTCTGCACTTGACCCCGAGATGGTCATCGAGGTGCAGAACGTGATGCTGCAGCTGGCCGAGCAGAAGATGGCAATGATCATCGTCACCCATGACATGCACTTCGCCCGCCATATCGCGACCCGCGTGGTGTTTTGCGCCAACGGCAAAGTGGTCGAGCAAGGCCATCCCGATCAGCTGTTCACTCAGCCCAGGGAACCGCGCACCCGCGAGTTTCTGGAAAAAGTGCTGCACCTGGACTGAGGAGCGCGACCATGAATTATCAATTCGACTTCAACTTTCTCAACGGCAACTTCGGTCTGTTGTGGGATGGTTTGAAAGTCACCCTGCAGTTGGCACTGGTGTCGAACATTGTCGGTCTGGTGCTCGGCTTTGGTCTGTGTCTGCTGACCTTGAGTCGCTGGTTTTTCCTGCGTTGGCCGGCACAGCTGTTCATCGAGTTCTTTCGTTGCACACCGGTGTTGTTGCAAATCGTCTGGTTCTTCTACTGCGTGCCGATGCTTTTCGACGTGTTCATCGACCCCATCACCATGGGCGTGCTTGCGCTGGGCCTGAACCTTACAGCGTTCAACGCCGAAGCCTATCGGGCGGGTGTGCAGGCAGTACCGCGTGAACACCTGGATGCCTGCGTTGCATTGGGCCTGCGCCCCTGGCAGCGCACGCTTTACGTGATTCTTCCGCAAGCGCTGCGCAGTGCCGTACCGGTGTTGATGACCAATGGCATCTCGATCCTTCAGCAAAGTGCGCTGGTGGCGATCGTCGCCGTGGCGGACCTCATGTACGTCGGCAAAAGCATCGCCACCGAAGCCTACCGTCCGCTGGAAACCTACTCGCTGATCGCGCTCATCTACTTCGCCCTGTCGCTGCCGATCGCTCAGTTCGTGCAGTGGCTGGAACGTCGTCAGGACGCTGCGCTCGCGCGCTGAGGAGACTGTCATGAATCTTGATTTTACCGTGGTGTTCTCTTACTGGCAGGCCTTGCTGCAAGGGCTGGCACTGACGCTGGCGTTCACCGTGGGATGCGCCATTCTGGGCAGTCTGTGCGGTTTTTTATTGAGCCTGCTACGAGCTTCCCGTAGTCGCTGGTTAAGCGTACCTGCCGGTCTCTATGTGGAATTGTTCCGCGGCACGCCTCTGCTGATTCAACTGTTCTGGGTGTTTTTCTGCTTCCCGGTGGTGTTCGGCATCGATGTGCCGCCCTACGTGTCGGTACTGCTGGCGCTGACCCTGTACATGACCGCCATCACCAGCGAGACCTTTCGCGGCGCGCTGAAATCCATCCCCGGCGAACAACACGATGCGTGCGTCGCATTGGGCCTGGCCTCGTGGAACAAGACGATCTTCGTGGTGTTTCCCCAGGCCTTGCTGCGGGGCATTCCGCCGCTGCTCTCCAATGTGGTTTCGCTGTTCAAAGAGAGCGCGCTGATTTCCTCGGTGGGCATCGCCGACTTGATGTTCGTCGGCCAGAACATCTCCAACAGCACGGCTCGCCCGGTCGAGTTTCTCTCGGCGGTGGCTGTGATCTATTTCCTCGTAGCGTTCCCGTTGACCCGCTTGGTCGGCGTGATCGAGACGCGGATGCTGCGACGTTATGCGTACTAATCCAACCCTGTCATCCAACTTAAGTGGAGTGTCTTCAATGACTCAACTCAAAGGCATCCTGCCTGCTCTGGTCACGCCATTCGACAAGGCCGGCAATGTCAATTACGACATGCTCTCCAACATTATCGAGTTTCAACTCAAGGCCGGTGTCAAAGGTTTCGTGCCGCTGGGTTCCACCGGTGAGTATTACGCCCTGACCAATGAAGAGCGGCGTCAGGTTCTGGCGACCGTGCGCGAAGTAGTGGGTGACCGTGGTGTGCTGATTGCCGGTGCCAATGGGTCCTGCACCCGTGAGGTCATCGAACAGGTCAAGCAGACCTGTGATGCGGGCTACACCAACCTGCTGATCGCGCCACCGTATTACGCACTGCCATCGCAGGAAGAGCTGATCGGTCACTACCAGGCGATTCTCGATGCAGCGCCCGATATCAACGTGGTGTTGTACAACTACCCGGTACGCACCAACGTCGAAGTTGGCTTCGGCGTACTGGATGCCTTCAAGGACAACGAGCGCGTGATCGGCATCAAGGAAAGCAGCGGTAACCTGCTGCGCGCCATCGAAATTGGCGGCACCTACAAGGACAACTATCAGCTGTCGTGCGGTTCCGATGACCAGGCGCTGGACTTCTTCCTGTGGGGCGCGACCAGCTGGATCTGCGGCCCGGCCAACTGCCTGACTCAACAGGTCTGCGATTTTTACACCCAGTACACCAGCGGGGATCTGGCGGGTGCCCAAGCCATCGTGCGCTCGCTGTTCCCGGTATTGGCGGACATGGAATCCGGCAAGTTCATTCAGAAGGTCAAGTACGGCTGTGAGTTGGCGGGCTTCGACGCCGGCAATGCGCGGATGCCGCTGCAACCACTGACCACTGAAGAGAAGGCCAGCTTCCGCAAGGCCTTCGAATTGGCTCAAGGTTAATGGGCTTGCCGCATCGGTCGCCACGCCCGGCCGATGTGGCTCTACGGAGTGATATGACATGACGCGACACGTTTTCAACTGCATCGAAGGCCATACCGAAGGCATGCCGGTGCGCATGGTCGTCGCCGGAGCGCCGCAGCTTAAAGGCGCGACCATGAGCGAACGGCGCGAACATTTCATGGCCGAGGTCGACTGGGTGCGCCGTGCCTTGATGCTGGAGCCGCGCGGCCATTCGCACATGTCGGGCACGATCTTCTATCCGCCGATACGTGCTGACAGTGACTTCAGCTTGCTGTTTATCGAGACATCGGGCTGCCTGCCAATGTGCGGGCATGCCACCTTGGGTTCCATCACCTTTGCGCTCGAGGCCGGGCTGATCGAACCCAAGGTACCGGGGACTGTGGTGGTCGACGTTCCGGCGGGCCAGATTCACGCCACCTATACCCGTAGCGGCGATAAAGTCAGCTCGGTGTGTTTCACCAATGTGCCGTCCTTTTTGCTGCATCGTGATCTGACTATCGACTTCCCACCACTTGGGGTGTTGAAGGTCGACATCGCTTACGGCGGCAACTTTTATCCGATTATCGACGTACAGCCCAATTACCCGGGGTGTGAACATTTCACCCCGCAGCAACTGCTGGAATGGGGACGAGAAATGCAGGATCTGGTCAACCGATCCGTGGACGTGATTCACCCGCAAAACCCTGCGATCAAAGGCGTCAAACACTGTATGTGGACAGGCGCGCCGTTGTCGGCCGAGTCCCAGGGCCGAGCGGTGGTCATTGCCGGAGCCAGTCTCATCGATCGGTCGCCATGCGGTACCGGCAGCTCGGCCCGGGTCGCTCAGCGATTTGCCCGTGGCTGGATGGCCGAAGACGCTGCCTATCGCCATGAAAGCCTGATCGGCAGTTTTTTCGTGGGGCGTGTGGCGCAGCAGCTTCAATTGGAAGATGGCCGCCCTGCGATTCGTCCCAGTATCGAAGGACGGGCATGGATCACCGGCCGCGCGGAGTTTATTGTCGACGAGACCCAACCTTGGTGGGACGGCTTCAGTCTGGAAGATTATGCCGCTCCGGCCTCTGCTCAAGAGACTTCCCTATGACACCTTTGCGCTCACCTGCACAAGAACCCGCCTTGCGCGAAATGGCCGTTGTGGTGGGCGGGGGCATCGTTGGCGTCTGTTGTGCCCTGTACCTGCAACGGGAAGGTTATGCGGTCACGCTGATTGACCCGGCAGCAGCGGGGGACAGCACCGCCAAGTGGAGTTGCGGGCAGATGGCGGTCAGCGAAGTTATTCCGCTGTCCAAGCCGGGGATTCTGAAAAAAATACCCGGCTGGCTGCTCGACCAGAAAGGGCCCCTGGCGTTAAGGCCCGGCGCATTACCCGGCATTTTGCCGTGGTTCCTGCGATTTTTGGCCTGTGCCCGGCACTCGAAAATTGTCGAAATTTCCGAGGACATGGCGACGCTTACGCATCATGTCTATGAGGACTACGCGCCCTTGCTGGACGCGTGCCCGGACAAGAGCCTGATGGGGGAGAGACCGATCATCGAGGTGTTCGACTCACCATCAGGTCTGGATCATGAGCGCCCTCATCTTGAGTTGCGCAAAACCCTGGGCTTCAAATCCGAGGTGCTGGACCGTGCCGCTATCTCGGATCTCGAACCTTCGCTGGCGGGTAAATTCAGCCACGGCTTGCTGTTTCCGGATTGGCGCGCGGTCAGCGACACCAAAGGCTTCATCGCGGCACTCACGCAAAGCTTTATCGATCAGGGCGGCGTTCGTGTACGTGCTCAGGTCAAACACATCGATGAAGTGGCCGACCGTGCTAGCGGTGTCACCCTCACCAACGGTGAACGCTACGCTGCAGACCATGTGGTGATTGCCGCGGGAACCGGCTCACGGCAGTTTTTCGAACAGATCGGCGCTCAAGTTCCCTTGGCTGGCATCGCCGGCTACCAAGTGCTGTTGCCGACATCAGGGGTGGAAGTCCGCCACTCAGTGATCTACGCCGATGGTGGGTTCTGCTTCAGCCCTATGACCCGAGGCCTGCAGATCGGCGGAACCATCGAATTCGCCAGCCCGAATGCCGAACCTAATTTCAAGCGCGCCGACATCATTCTTGAGAAAGCCCGAAAAATTCTTCCTCAGTTGCAACTGGACAACATTGAGTACGGCGTCGGCTATCGCCCGTTTCTTCCCGACACTAAACCAGTCATTGATCGCAGCAGCAGGCTATCGAACGTGTTCCTGGCGTTTGGCCACGGCCAGCTAGGCCTGACATTAGGTGCGACGACTGGGCGACTGATTGCCGACATGGTCGCCGGTCGCACACCCGCCCAGGACTTGAGCCCTTTTAGCGCCAGGCGCTTTGCCCTTTTTGGAGACCATGCATGAAATCCTATGATCAGCTCTATATCGATGGCCAGTGGGTTCGCCCGAAGAAAGGTGGCACGTTTGACACCATCGACCCCAGCAATGAGTCGGTCATCACCCAGGTCGGGGCCGCAACGGCAGAAGATATCGACCTGGCAGTAAGCGCCGCGCGCCGTGCTTTCGATGAAGGTCCGTGGCCGCAAATGACCGGCGCTGAGCGAGCGACGGTTCTGCGGGCAATCGCCAGTGGCATTCGTGATCGCCAGGACATGCTTGCCGAGCTGGAGGTCCGAGACAACGGCAAACCGCTGCCCGAAGCCCTTTGGGACATTGGTGATACGGCGGGCTGCTTCGACTTTTACGCCGACCTGGCCGACGACCTCGATGGGCATCGTGAACAGCGCATTTCGCTCGCCGATGAACGCTTCACTTCCATCGCGCGCAAGGAGCCGATGGGGGTCGCCGGGGCCATCATTCCCTGGAACTTCCCGATGCTGATGGCCGCCTGGAAAGTGGCCCCAGCGTTGGCTGCCGGTTGCTGCATGGTGCTCAAACCATCGGAGCTGACGCCGTTGACCGCCCTGGAACTGGCGGACATCGCCCATCAAGCCGGTTTACCTGCCGGCGTGCTCAATGTCGTGACAGGTTTGGGGCAGGAGGCCGGCGCACCGCTGAGCGAGCATCCGGGTATCGACAAACTGGCCTTCACCGGTAGCGTTCCGACAGGCACCAGGATCATGCAAGCCGCCGCCCGAGATATCAAAAACATCAGCCTGGAGCTGGGTGGCAAGTCTCCCTTCATCATCTTCGACGACAGCGATATCGAAGCGGCCGTCGAATGGATCATGTTCGGGATTTTCTGGAACCAGGGTGAGGTGTGTTCGGCGACGTCCCGGGTGCTGGTCCAGCGTGAGCTGTATGAGCCTTTGCTCAAACGCTTGGTGGAGCAGACCCAAAGCCTGAGCGTCGGCAATGGGATGCGCGAAGGCGTGCTGCTTGGCCCGCTGGTAAGCCGCGGCCAGTACGACAAGGTGCTGGAAGCCATCGCCCGTGGTCGGGAGGAGGGTGCAACGCTGCTCACCGGTGGTATGCGCCCGGCGAACTGCGACAAGGGTTATTTCCTGACACCGGCGATCTTTGCCGACGTGCCCGAGGACAGCTGGATCTGGAAAGAAGAAATCTTTGGGCCGGTGGTGTGCGTTCGTCCGTTCGACGATGAAGCTGAAGCACTGAGTAGCGCTAACGACTCGCGCTTCGGACTGGCCGCTGCGGTCATGTCGCGAGATCTGGAGCGAGCCGAACGCGTCGCCCGGCGGCTGAGAGCGGGCATCGTCTGGATCAACTGCTCGCAACCAACCTTTACCGAAGCCCCGTGGGGCGGTTACAAACAAAGCGGTATCGGACGTGAACTGGGGGAGTGGGGACTGAACAACTACCTGGAAACCAAGCAGATCACCCGCTATGACAGCGAACGGCCGTGGGGCTGGTACATCAAGTAAAGGAGCCCGTTATGCGCTGGAAAAAAACGCTGCAAATGGCCGATGTGCATTGTGAAGGTGAGATCGGCAAAGTCATCACCGGTGGGGTCATTGATATTCCCGGCAAGACCATGCTCGACAAGATGAATTACATCAACGAACTCGACGACAGTCTTAGAAGGCTGGTGATTCTCGAGCCGCGTGGTTGTCTGCAAATGTCGGTGAACCTGCTATTGCCACCGACCCGGCCCGAAGCCCAGGCCGGTTTCATCGTGCTGCAGGCGGACAAGGCTCATCCCATGTCCGGCAGTAACTGCATTTGTGTGGTGACGGCACTGCTGGAGCTCGGAATGTTGCCGATGGAGGAACCCGTTACCACGGTCGTGCTCGACACGCCCGCCGGTTTGGTGACGGCCCGTGCCCTGTGCGAGGACGGGCGCTGCCGGAGCGTCTCGCTCGATATGGTGCCGTCCTTTGTCGAACAGCTGGACGTCCCGATCCAGACGGTGGAATTCGGCGGCATCAAGGCTGATATCGCCTTCGGCGGTGTGTATTACGCGTTGGTGGACGTTGATCAAGTCGGTTTGACTATTGCCCCCGAAAACGCTCGTGAACTGGCGACTCAGGGTGTTCGCCTGAAAGGCCTGATCAATCAGCAGGTGAAGGTTAATCACCCGTTGTTCAAAGAGCTCAACGAAGTGGCGTATGTGATGTTCCGCAATCGCCTGGACAAAAGCACCTACCAGACCTGCACCACGCTGCCACCAGGGCGGGTTGACCGGTCACCCTGCGGGACGGGCAGTTCCGCCAATCTGGCGACCTTGAGCGCACGAGGTTTGGTCGAAGTGGGGGACAAGCTCATTTCACGTTCCACCATCGGCGGTGAGTTTCAGGTTGAACTGCTGGGATTGACGGAAGTGGCCGGAAAACCCGCGGTTCTGCCCAGAATCACCGGGCGGGCCTGGATCTACGGGTTACATCAGATCGGGGTCGACCCGGACGATCCCCTGGCAGAAGGCTTCATGCTAAGCGATACCTGGGGTGAAGGTTTTTAACTATCCCTAGGTGGGTGTTAAAGTTGCAGGCTGGTCGGATAACTGGCCTGCACCGCTGAGAATATGACCTTATGAGCAAAGAAACGACTGAAGTCGCCAGTGGTGCGAAACGCCATGGCGGTCGCTATATCTACGAAGAGTTGCGCAAGCAGATCCTGACGTTGAAGCTCAAGCCGGGCATGCCGCTGGACGAGGTCTCCTTAGCCGCCCAATTCGGTCTTTCCCGGTCTCCAGTGCGAGATGCGCTTGCCCGTTTGATCAGCGAAGGGTTGGTCACCATTCTGCCGAACCGCACGTTGTTGGTGACGCCCTTCGAAATCGAAGAATTCCCCAATTATATTTCCGCCCTGGACCTGATTCAGCGCGCGGTGACAAGGCTTGCGGCCCTGCAGCGCACTGAAGATGATCTGGTGCGTATACGTGCGGCCGACGCAGCTTATTTGCATGCGGTCAGTACCGGAGACTTTCAGGCCATGTCCGAGACCAACAAGGCCTTTCACATGGCGATCGCTGAAGCCGGGAAAAATCCGTATTTCATCAGTTACTACGAAAAGCTGTTGGGTGAGGGCCAGCGCCTGTTGCATCTGCACTTCGACTACATCATCAGTACAGCTAGCAAGGCAACACGACTAGGTCGAGACCACGATGAGATCGTCAATGCCATCGCGGACCGTAAACCCGATGAAGCCGAGCATGCGGCGCACGAGCATACGATGCTATTTCAGCGACGTTTTCTAGCCTATATGCAGCAGAACCTTACCGAGAAGATGTCGGTTGTTTGAGATTCGGAAATAGATAACCGTGGATTGATTGAAACTTTCGACCGAGGCTATGTAAAAACTCTTTCGAGCACGTCTTGGGATTATGTCCTTCTTGTTATTGACATGCCCGCCGAACAAGTCCAAGAGTGAGTCCATTCCTGCTTCAGGAATAAAAGAAACCCCTTAGATTTCAATGGGTAGGACGCCAGACGCGAGTCTCGTTTCCCGCTCCAAGATTCACAAAAAACGCCACTCAATGAGTGGTTTTTTTTGTGCGCGACATTTACTTTAAGTATTGAAAAGAGAGGCTTTGGAAAGCGTCAGAAAAGCACAAAAAAATGTATGTTAATTAATTCTTTCTGAAATCAATTAGATAACAGCTTGCTAGCTGTTAAGGTCATTCAACCTGGCTTCTGCCCGGCATCTCTATACCGTGCTGATGCACCCGCCGATACAGAGTTGCCCGGGAAATGCCCAAAGCCTTGGCGGCGGCGGTGGGTTTCCAGCGATGACGTACCAAGGCATCGAGCAGTGCTTGGCGTTCGGGGCTCGTGTAGCAATCATTGGTGTCGCCGGAACTTGGGCCACTAAGCCTGTGGCCTTGCAGTTGTTCGGGCAAATGGCTGACCTGAATCAGGTTTGTATCACACACCGCACAGGCATAACGCAGCACGTGCCGTAACTGGCGAACGTTACCTGGCCAGCGGTAGCCAAGCAGGCATTCCAGCGCCGCGCCTCCCAGTTGCATGGATTCTGCGCAAAGCGTCGATTCCTCATCGAGAATCCGGTTGATCAGCGCCAGGCGGTCACTGCGTTCGCGCAACGGCGGTAACTGGAAGCGGGCTCCACTCAAACGAAAGTACAGGTCCTCGCGAAACTCGCCCGCAGCGACCAGTGCTTCCAGATCACGGTGACTTGCGCAGATGACCTGAAGGTCGATCGCTTTGCGCCGTGAAGCGCCCAGTGGCGCCACTTCACCTTCGGCCAGAACCCGCAGCAGGCGGGTTTGCAAGGGCAGGGGCATGTCGCCGATTTCATCGAGAAACAGCGTGCCGCCGTCGGCTTGCTCCAGCAGACCTTGCATGCCCTTGCTCGAGGCGCCCGTGAAGGCACCGGCGACATAGCCAAATAATTCGCTTTCGATCAGGTTCTCCGGGATCGCCGCGCAGTTCACTGCAACGAACGGATGCTCACGGCGCTGGCTGGCCTGGTGCAACTGACGGGCGAAGACTTCCTTGCCGGAGCCGGTCTCGCCCTGGATCAGCACCGGCAGGTTGCGGTCTTTGACCCGCACTGCAAGGCGCAGGCTTTCTTCCAGTCGCGGATCGAGTTCGGCGGGTGTCAATACCGGGTGCGATGGGTTGCGTTTCACCCGACGTGGCCCGCGGAGTCGTCCGTGCAGCGCAGGGTGGCCACCTTGGCCGTGAAGCACGCAGAGCGATTCGTCGCTGGCCCGATGCAACAACTGCTGATCGAACACCTGGCCGATGTGTTCCGGCAGTTGGCCAAAGCTTTGCAGCAGCAACTGCCGCGCCGCCGGGTTCAGTGCTTGCAAACGGCCGTCATCATCCCAGGCGAGCAAGTAATCGGGTTGGCTGTCGACATAGCCCGGGCTGTTGTGGGCTCGCAGCACCCAGTAACCCTGGGCACTGTTCATGAAAAACGCCTGTTCGATTTCCCGTGCGCTCTGCACCACCATCTGCCGGATTAAATGTTGGGAGCGGCGGTCGTCCGGGGAACTCACCGCGGACACGTCGAGCACTCCGAGCAATTCGCCGCGCGGGTCGAAGACCGGCGCGGCCGAGCAGGTAAGGCCGATGAATGCGGCGCGAAAGTGATCGCGTTTGTGCACCGTGATCGGTGTTCTCGCGGTCAGCACCGCAGCCACGCCACAGGTGCCTTCTTCGCCTTCTGACCAGCAGGTGCCCAAGTACAGACCGGCTTTACGGCAGTCGTTGCGGATGGAGGTTTCCACGCGATAGTCGATGGTCTGCCCCTGGGCATCGGTGAGCAGCACGCAGTAGTTAGCGTCACGCACGCGACCGTGGAGGCGGGCGACTTCTTCGCTGGCAATGCGCAGGAACAACTCGGAGCGCTCGCGGCACTCCTGCAACACGTTCTGCGAAAGGATCCGTGGCCCTTGCAATGAGCCAGGGTCCAGATGGTGTTGCTCCATGGAGCGGCGCCAGGAGTCGAGTATCAAGCCCGGCACAGGTAACTGCGGCAGGTGTTCGGCATTTTTCAAAACACGGCTGACGCAATCCACATGCGCCTTCGAGTGTGCGGAAAGCATTAAGGCCTCCGGTTCCATCTTCTTTTAGTTGTGCGGCTATTAAGCGCCGTTCATTGGTCGCAGACAAGGGCCGGCTCTCCCAGGGTTGGCGGTGAGACGTAACGTCTCACGGTCTCGCCGCCACCTCGTGCAGCCTGACATGACGCGTCTCATTTGGGCTTGATTCGTCCACCCTCGGGTTCTCTACGGACCGCTCTACGACGGGCTTGTGCAGGTGTTTTTGCGGATCTGGCATCGGCTTTGCTCCATCTCTGGCAACCAGCCCGACTGGCAACCCAAAAATAAAAAGAGGTGCCCGATGTCCTGCCCAGCCCCTTTCCCTGTTCTGCCCGCGGTGGCGTCATGAGTCGTGCGCCGCTGACCGTAGGCATCATCGCCAACCCGGCATCCGGTCGGGACGTGCGGCGCCTGACCGCCAACGCCGGGCTGTTTTCCAGCACCGACAAGGTCTCGGTGATCCAGCGCTTGCTGGCTGCGTTTGGCGCCACCGGCATCGAGCGGGTGCTGATGCCCACCGACATGACCGGCATCGCCGCCGCCGTGCTGAAAAACAGCCACGGTCGTCAGGCTCGCAGCAGTCACTGGCCGGCCCTTGAGTTCCTCGACCTGACCCTTCGCCAAAGTGTCGAGGACACCCGTCACGCGGCGCGCTGGATGGCCGAACGCGGCGTTGCCCTGATCGCCGTGCTGGGCGGCGACGGTACTCATAAGGCGGTGGCCGCCGAAGTCGGCGACATTCCGCTGCTGACCCTGTCCACCGGCACCAACAACGCCTTTCCGGAACTGCGTGAAGCCACCAGCGCCGGGTTGGCCGGCGGGCTGTTTGTCAGTGGGCGGATCCCGCCGGAGATCGCCTTGCGCCGCAACAAACGCTTGCTGGTGCGCGAGCCGAGTCGTGGCCTGTGCGAGATGGCCCTGGTGGACGTGGCGGTGTCCTCGTTGCCCTTCGTCGGCGCCCGGGCCATCAGTCGCGGAGCCGATCTGGCCGAGGTGTTTGTGACCTTCGCCGAACCTCAGTCCATTGGTATCTCGGCCCTTTGCGGCTTGTGGTTTCCCGTGTCACGTCAGGCTCCGGGCGGGGCCTGGATGCGCCTCGATGCGCAATCTCCAGAAGCACTGCTGGTGCCTTTGGCTCCCGGCCTGTTGCAAGGCTGCGGCGTACTCGCTGCCGCAAGCCTTGAACCCGGCGTCGCTCATGGTTTGTGCCTGGCCAGCGGCACCCTGGCTCTGGATGGCGAGCGCGAGATCGAATTCAACGCCCATGACCGGCCCACGGTCACCCTCGATGCCGGTGGTCCGCTGAGCATCGACGTCAACGCGACCCTGGCCTATGCCGCGCAACAACGACTTCTGGCCATCGGCCGTGAACACCCGCAACACCCTTTGAACCATGAATCACAAGACACCCTGGAGAATAAAAATGTCGACACAGCTGACCGCTGATCAATTGCTGCATGCCTACCAGGTGATGCGCACCATCCGCGTTTTTGAAGAGCGCCTGCACGTGGAATTCGCGACCGGCGAGATTCCCGGTTTCGTCCATCTGTATGCCGGCGAAGAAGCTTCAGCCGCCGGGGTCATGGCCCACTTGGGTGATGACGATTGCATTGCCTCCAACCACCGTGGTCACGGCCACTGCATCGCCAAAGGCGTCGATGTGTACGGGATGATGGCCGAGATTTACGGCAAGAAAACCGGGGTCTGCCAAGGCAAGGGTGGCTCCATGCACATCGCCGATTTCGAGAAGGGCATGCTCGGTGCCAACGGCATAGTGGGGGCCGGTGCGCCGCTGATCGTAGGCGCGGCCCTGGCCGCCAAACTCAAGGGGACTGACAGCGTTGCGGTGGTGTTTTTCGGTGACGGCGGCTCCAACGAAGGGGCGGTGTTCGAAGCGATGAACATGGCCTCAGTGTGGAATCTGCCGTGCCTGTTCATTGCCGAGAACAACGGTTACGCCGAAGCTACGGCCTCCAACTGGTCGGTGGCCTGCGATCACATCGCCGACCGCGCTGCCGGTTTCGGCATGCCCGGGGTCACGGTGGACGGCTTCGACTTCTTCGCCGTTCACGAAGCCGCCGGTGCCGCCGTGGAGCGAGCCCGGGCCGGGGAGGGCCCGTCCCTGATCGAGGTCAAGCTGACTCGCTATTACGGTCACTTTGAGGGCGACGCCCAGACCTATCGGGCGCCGGACGAGGTCAAGCATTTCCGCGAGCACAACGACTGCTTGATGCAGTTTCGCGAACGCACCCTTCGCGCCGGGCGGCTGCAGGCCAGCCAGTTGGACCAGATCGACAGCGAGGTCGACCTGCTGATCGAGAGCGCTGTGCGTAAGGCCAAGTCCGACCCCAAACCGAGCGCGGCCGATCTGCTCTCTGACGTCTACGTTTCCTATCCCTGAACACGCCCCTATAACAAGAATCGAGACCTTCATCATGGCGAGAAAAATCAGTTATCAGCAGGCAATCAACGAAGCGCTGGCCCAGGAAATGCGCCGCGACCCCAGCGTGTTCATCATGGGTGAAGACGTCGCCGGCGGTGCCGGTGCCCCCGGTGAAAACGACGCCTGGGGCGGAGTGCTGGGCGTGACCAAGGGCCTCTATCACCAATTCCCTGGGCGAGTGCTGGACACGCCATTGTCGGAGTTGGGCTATGTCGGTGCCGCAGTGGGCGCCGCGACCTGTGGCGTACGCCCGGTGTGTGAATTGATGTTCGTCGACTTCGCCGGTTGCTGCCTGGACCAGATCCTCAATCAGGCGGCCAAGTTTCGCTACATGTTCGGTGGCAAGGCCTCCACGCCACTGGTGATCCGCACGATGGTCGGCGCCGGGTTGCGGGCCGCCGCCCAGCACTCGCAGATGCTGACCTCCTTGTGGACCCACATTCCGGGGCTGAAAGTGGTTTGCCCGTCGTCGCCTTATGACGCCAAAGGTCTGCTGATCCAGGCCATCCGCGACAATGACCCGGTGATCTTCTGTGAACACAAAATGCTCTACAGCATGCAGGGTGAAGTACCGGAAGAGCTCTATACCATCCCTTTCGGCGAAGCCAACTTCCTGCGTGATGGCAAGGACGTGACGCTGGTCTCCTATGGCCGCACCGTCAACACTGCGATGGACGCCGCCCGCAATCTGGCCGCACGCGGCATCGACTGCGAGGTGATCGACCTGCGCACCACCAGCCCATTGGACGAAGACAGCATTCTCGAAAGCGTGGAAAAGACCGGGCGCCTGGTGGTGATCGATGAAGCCAACCCGCGCTGTTCCATGGCCACTGACATCTCGGCCCTGGTGGCGCAAAAAGCTTTCGCCTCGCTCAAGGCGCCGATCGAGATGGTGACTGCGCCGCACACGCCGGTGCCGTTCTCTGATGCCCTGGAGGACCTCTACATTCCCGACGCGGCGAAGATCGAAAGCGCCGTGCTCAAGCTGATTGAGTGGAGCAAGCGTTCATGAGCCAGATCCATACCCTGACTATGCCCAAGTGGGGCCTGTCCATGACCGAGGGACGGGTCGATGTCTGGCTCAAGGAGGAGGGCCAGGTTATCGCCAAGGGCGACGAAGTGCTGGATGTCGAAACCGACAAAATTTCCAGCAGTGTCGAGGCACCGTTTTCCGGGGTACTTCGTCGGCAGATCGCCCGCCAGGATGAAACCCTGGCGGTGGGTGCGTTGCTCGGCATCGTGGTCGACGGCGAAGCCAGCGAGGCGGAAATCGATGCGGTGGTCGAGCAGTTTCAAGCCGCGTTCGTGCCTGGTGACGGTGCCGAAGAAGACAGCGGGCCGAAACCGCAAAAGGTCGAGCTGGACGGACGGTTGATCCGTTACTTCGAGCGCGGCGAAGGTGGGGTGCCGTTGGTGCTGGTACATGGCTTTGGCGGTGACCTGAACAACTGGATGTTCAATCACGAAGCATTAGCCGCCGGCCACCGGGTGATTGCGCTGGACCTGCCGGGCCATGGCGAGTCGACCAAACAACTGGCGCGCGGAGACCTGGATGAGCTGAGCGCAGTGGTGCTGGCATTACTCGATCACCTGGACATTCCCTCAGCGCATCTGGTGGGGCACTCCATGGGCGGCGCGGTGTCGCTGAACACTGCGCGTTTGGCTCCGCAGCGGGTACGTTCCCTGACCTTGATCGGCAGCGCCGGTCTGGGCGAGGACATCAACGGCGATTACCTGCAAGGCTTTGTCGAGGCTACCAACCGCAATGCCCTCAAGCCACAGTTGGTGCAACTGTTCTCCAACCCCGAGCTGGTCAACCGGCAGATGCTCGAAGACATGCTCAAGTACAAGCGCCTGGAAGGGGTGGACGCGGCATTGAGGATGCTGGTTTCGGGCCTGTTTACCGAGGGCCGGCAACAACTGGATCTGCGCCACGTGGTGCAGGAAGGTCAGCTGCCAGTGTTGCTGATCTGGGGCAGTGACGACGCGATTATTCCGGTGAACCACAGCGCTGGGCTGAAGGCCCAGGTCGAGGTCCTGCCAGGTCAGGCGCACATGGTGCAGATGGAAGCGGCCGAGCAGGTCAACCGATTGATCCTGGACTTTGTACAACAGCACTGACGCCTTCTCCTGGCAGCCTCTCACGGGGTGCCAGGACCAACGATTTCAAGGAGATTTTGCTATGAGTCTTTCAATCAATCCGGTACGAACCATGCGCGCCGCGGTCTGGCATGGCCGCAATGATATCCGCGTCGAAGATGTTCCGTTGCCCATAGCACCGCCTGCCGGCTGGGTGCAAATCCGTGTGCAATGGTGCGGAATTTGTGGGTCCGATTTGCATGAGTACGTGGCCGGGCCGGTGTTCATACCGGTCGACGCACCGCACCCGCTGACCGGGATCAAGGGCCAGTGCATTCTCGGTCATGAGTTTTGCGGTGAGATCGTCGAACTCGGTGCCGGTGTCCAGGGTTTCAGCGTCGGCGAACCGGTGGCGGCCGATGCCTGCCAACATTGCGGCACCTGCTACTACTGCACCCATGGGCTGTACAACATCTGCGAGAACCTGGCCTTCACCGGGCTGATGAACAATGGTGCCTTCGCCGAACTGGTCAACGTGCCGGCCAACCTGCTGTACAAGTTGCCGGCGAACTTCCCTGCTGAAGCCGGAGCACTGATCGAGCCGCTGGCGGTGGGCATGCACGCGGTGAAAAAAGCCGGGAGCCTGCTCGGGCAGAACGTGGTGGTGGTCGGTGCAGGCACCATTGGCTTATGCACCATCATGTGCGCCAAGGCTGCCGGTGCGGCTCAGGTGATCGCTCTGGAAATGTCCGCAGCACGCAAGGCCAAGGCCCTGGAAGTGGGGGCGAACCACGTGCTCGATCCCAATGAGTGCGATGCCTTGGCTGAGGTGCGGCGCCTGACAGGTGGGCTCGGGGCGGATGTCAGCTTCGAATGCATCGGCAACAAACACACGGCCAAGCTCGCGATCGATCTGATCCGCAAGGCCGGCAAGTGCGTATTGGTGGGGATCTTTGAGGAGCCCAGCGAGTTCAACTTCTTCGAGTTGGTGGCTACCGAAAAACAGGTGCTGGGTGCGCTGGCCTATAACGGCGAATTCGCTGACGTGATCGCTTTTATCGCTGATGGCCGGTTGAACATCACACCCCTGGTGACCGGGCGCATTCAGTTGGAACAGATCGTGGGTCAGGGCTTCGAGGAACTGGTCAACAACAAGGAGCACAACGTCAAAATCATCGTGTCACCCGCTCGAGTCTGAAGCGGCTGAATCGCGCGATGACCCAGGCTATGTGAAAACGAATACACCGTTTGGTTAGTTCAGCAGACCCGAAATATGTTTAGGAACGCGATTTTCGTTCTGATTCTGACTGCCAAACTTGCTTTAAAACGTTTTCACACAGTCTGGACCCAAAGCGCACATCCCAACGTTCCACTCTGTCGAGCGCCTGTACTCAGCGCCCCTATCAGTCAGCAGTCCAAGCCAGTCTTTGATCTGGGCGCTGACTCACCAAGATTGCCTCCTGGCTGATCTTGAGCAACGGGTACTCTGAGCACAACTGGAGGTGCAACTGGCAACGTTCTATAGCGACATCACCGGCAAGCGCGGGCGCCCTGCAATTGGTCTGCAACGCCGTCACCCCGCGTCTGGGGCTGATCTACGATCTGACCCCGACCGTGGCGATCTATGCCGACACGGCGCGGTCCTTCAAGCCCAACAGCGGTGCCAGTCGAACGGGCGGCGGTTTCAAACCTGAAGAAGGCAAATCCTACGAGGTGGGCCTCAAGTGGCAGGCCCTTGATCGTCAGTTAAACGTGGATGCCGCGGTGTATCAGATCGAAAAACGCAATGTCCTGACGACAGACCCGGTGGACTCGACCTTCAGCGTTGCGGCGGGTGAAGTTCGTAGCCGTGGCTTTGATCTGAACGTGGCCGGCAACCTCACCCCTGAGTGGCGCATGATCGGTGGCTACGCCTACGTGGATGCCGAAGTCACCCAGGACAACGTGCTGAAGTCAGGCACCCGCCTGGTGAACATTCCGCGCAACAGTTTCAGCCTGCTGAACGTCTACGAGTTTCAGGACGGTGGCCTTAAAGGACTGGGCCTGGGACTGGGCGCCAAGTATGTCGACGAGCGCGCCGGCCAGACCGCGGCCAATGCCTTCTCCATGGATAGCTACGAGGTGTTCGACCTGCTCAGCTTTTACAAAGTCAACGAGCACCTGCGGCTTAACCTCGACCTGAAGAATGTGTTCGACAGCCACTATGATGAAGGCGCCTTTGGCAACGTTTACGCCTATCCGGGCGCGCCGAGAACGGTGCAAATGGATTTCTCGTACACGTTGTAGCGGATAGATTGGCAGTGCCCTTGCCATGAGGTCGGCATTGAGTGTCATTTCATGTCTTTGGCCTGCACCCACAGCACGGCGTCTTGCGACAGAGGTTTGCCCTTATGGGTTTTCGTTGAGCCGATGTCGAGCGCTGCAATGCCCCACCAGCCGGCCCGGGGCAGGCCGATGGTCACGATGCCCTGAGCGTCCGAGTACGTGCTAAGGGCTTTGAATGAAGCTTGAGGTGCCGTTACGTAGTCTTGCTGGCCGAAGGCGTTTTTCTCGATATCGACGGAATGGTTGATGTATTCGATTTCGATCTCGGCAAACGGAACGGGCTTGCCGTCGGCCAGCACCACGGCGCGGAACACTCCGCCCGTCCAGTTTGCATAAGGCTTGCTGAGTGGCTGGATCTCAACCGGCAACCCTTGTGGTTCTGCCCAGTTGCCGGGTACTCCGCCCACGTTCACGATCAGTTTGGTGAACTGCTGGATGTAGGCATCTTCGTCGGTTTCCAGGTAGGGCTCGGGTTCGAGTACGAAGATATGGTCACCCAGTGAGCGCACCAACTCCCGTGGAATCGACGCGCGATAGGCAGTCGTTTGGTTATCGCTACTCTGCCACTGGACAGGGCGCAAGTATTGGCGCAGATCGATTTTTTCCCCGCCGTGCGAGCTGATGTGGCTGAAGGCGCGGGGTTCATCCATGGTCATGGTGGGGCCGCCGGAGAAGGGATGCGTGAACACCAGCGCGAACTCCAGTTTATCCGCACGTGGCAGCGCCGTTTCCTCGACGTAGAGCATCTGGAAATGGGCCTGTGCAGCGCCTGTCAGGCAGCCTAGTGTTACGGCGGCAAGTGCTTGGAGCAATCGTCGTTTGATCGGCATTGTCGATTTCACTTTGAAATGTCGGATGACTGAATCGTGGCTTGATGGTTGTCTCCGCCCATGAACACAACGGAGTATTTTCCGGCGGGGGGCTGGAAGGTGTAGCTGTTGTCTTTATCGACGCTTCCTTCGAGCAACACCTTGTTGCTGGTGTCCTGGACATGGATTTTTCTGCCAGCGGCGGAGCTGCCGTCGGTGTAACCCGCCTCGCACTTCACCAGATCATCGCTCTCGATGTAGCAGTCGAAGACGGGGCCATGAGCGAAGGCTGCCTGGCAGAACACCAGGGCGCTGGCGATCAGTATCCGATGTGCTGAGCCTAGGGGTTTCATAAGATCTTCGATCTCCATGGTCGAGATTGATCATTGGAGCGGCGATTTGTGATCGCCGCTCGTATTGGCGCCAGCCGGTGCGAAGGCCGTCAGTAAGGCATCCAGGTTCGAACTCAGGAGTGCTTCGTACCCGTTGGCGGCGTCGGCGAGCATTCCCGGGTTGCCGGCATCCAGTATCAATAACCGTGCGCCGCCGTCCTCGATGGCCTTGGCAATCCTGGCGTCCGGTGCCCACTTGTGGACCACCACGTGGATGTCACGCTCGCGCAGGTATCGGGTCAGTGCGGTGCAGTCGGCGTCGTTCCAGTCGATGTCCTGTCGGACGAACCAGCCGTCGACAAAAATCCCGAACTCGCCGAACAGGTAGGTGAACTCGCTGGCCAGCGACAGCACGCGCAGATCCGGCACTGCCAGCAGCCGGGCACCGTAGTTGGCCTTGAGCTGGCGCAATCGGCCTTCGAGTGCGGCGAGGTTGCGCTCTATCCGAGGCGCATCGGGGGGAGACAGGCGTGCCAGGTCGGTAGCGATAATCGCCGACATGCGCATGGCGTTGACGGGGCCGAGCCAGGCGTACGGCGACAGTCCGCCATCGACGTCGCGTTCGGTTGCCCAGGGAACGTCGTTCGATGGCACGCGGGCCACGGCCACTCCGGGCTTGACGGTGTCCCATGAGTGCGAGGCATCGATCTCGACGATTCGCAGATTGTGGCGACGTGCCGTGGTGTAAAGCGGATCCGCGCGCCAGAGGTTGCCCAGGGTAACCACGGCGGTGGCCTGCTGGAACACGGCGGGCTCCAGGCGCGACAGCGCGTTGGCCTGGCTTTCCATGGGCACGGCAGCGTCTGTCGGAAGGCGGACGACCTTGAGGGTCGTGCCGTCGCTGAGCGTCGAGGTGAGCGCATACACCGCTGGCAGTGCAACAAGCACCTGCTGCCTGCCAGTATCCGCGAAGGCAGAAAGCGGATTGCCCAGCACCAGTACCAGCATCGCTAGCCAGGGACGACGTGACATGCAAAGCCATTTCATACGCTGGCACCTCTGAACCGGGACGCGGTAGCGCGGATGACGGTGGTGGCGACGAACACCAGGGCGGCGACGATCACGATTGCGCCGCCTGTCGGTACGGGGATGTGAAATTGCATGGGGGCCAGGATGCCGACCACGCAGGAAAAGGTCGCGATCAGGATGGCGCGCACGACCAGCCCCGGGAGCGAATGGCTGATGTTGCGTGCTGCCGCGGCCGGTATGAGTAGAAGGGCTTCGACGAGCACTGCGCCGATGATTTTCAGGCAGGCGACCGTCACCAGGGTGACCAGTACGACGAACAGGTACTCGACGCTTCGCACTCGCACGCCGCGAGCATGTGCCAGGCTCGGATTGAGACTGGCCAACAGCATGCCGTTGTACATCGGGAGTCCGAGCAGAGCACACGTCGCCGTTACCACAAGCAGCACGTTCATGTCGGTGTAGTCGACCGCCAGGATGGAACCGAACAGCACGCTTTCCATTACGTGCGTGTTGATCTTCGCCGACACGAACAGCAGCAACGAGGCCCCGACCGCCAGCGAGATGGACAAGAACACGCCGATCAGCGTGTCATTGGCCAGCGTGGTGCGGTGCTGCGTGTACTTCAGCGTCAGGGCGAACAGCAGGCAGAAGCCGAACATTGAGAAGTAGGGGGAGGTGTAGGACTCGCCGATCAGCACGCCAATGGCAACGCCGGTCATCGCCGCATTACCGACGGCCTGACTGAAGAACGCCATGCGCTTGATCATCACCATCGAGCCCAGCACGCCCAGTAGCGGTCCGATGAGCACTGCACAGAGCAGCGCATTGATCACGAACTCGTACTCGAACGGTTGCGGCAGGATGCCACTCGCGGCGAGCGCCTGGAGCTGGTTGCGAATCAATTCGTACAGGGCGCTCATTGGGTAGCCTCCATAGGGTAGGCGACCTGGTCGGGCGAACCATGGAACAGCACCCGCCGGTTGATGACGGTCACCGATTGCGCGATGCGCCTGACTTGTTCCAGGTCATGGTTGATCCAGAGGATGGTGACGCCGCGGCCGTTCAGCTCGGCCACCAGCGCCTCCACCAGTCGCACACCCGGTTCGTCGATGCCGGCGGTCGGTTCGTCGAGGATCAGCAGCCAGGGCGCCGGGCTGATCGCCTGGGCCAGCAGCACTCGCTGGCGCTGGCCACCGGACAGGCTGCCAAAGGGTTTTGCGCCCATTCCGGCCACGCCGGTGCGCTCAAGCGCTTGGGCATTGGCCGCCTTGGCAGATCGGCTTGAGCCAAAGAAGGCCGGCCTGCGTTGACCGAGAAGGGCCATGATGTCGTTGACCGTCATCGGCACGTTGCGGTCGAAGTCCGGCAATTGCGGGACATACCCCATGGGTGTCATGACCTCGCCTTCGAACCGGACCGTCCCCGAATGCGGCATCTGGCCCAGCAGCGCGCGCACCAGTGAAGTCTTGCCGCCGCCGTTCGGACCTACCAGGCAGTGCAGCGCACCGGCTTCTACCCGGAAGCTCACTTTGTCGAGCACTTGCGTACCTCCCAGTTGCAGGGAGACGTTATCGAACACTATGGCGGGGCCGCGCATCGCTTGTTCCTCCTTCATCGCGTTCATCGCTGGGTAAACTCAACGGCTTCGGCCAAGGTCTCGAGGTTTTCGCGCATTGCTACCTCGAATTCGTCCGGGCTGTAGGTATTGCCGGTGATGTGAGACAGCGCGAACACCTTCACGCCGGTGGCTGCCTCGATAGGCTTGGCCAGGTCGAGGGAGAAATTTTTCTCGGCGAAAAGCACACGTACATTGGCCTTCTTGATCGCGTCGATGGTGTTGGCCAACTGGCGTGCAGTCGGCGCGACGCCATGACGCGGCTCAATCACGGCGCTCACGAACAGGCCGAACTCCTGCATCATGTAGTCGTAGCCCGCGTGCGTTGTCGCGCACCGGAACGAAGACAAATCCAGCGCGGCGAAACGGGTCATGAAGCCGGCCCTTAGCTCCCGGATACGCGCGGCATACGCCAGGGCGTTTTGTCGATACACCGCAGCGTTGTCCGGGTCCAGTTCCCCCAACCGGCGAGTGATCTCGAAGACCTGTTGTATCGCTGCCGTGGTGGATACGAAGGTATGCGGATTGACCACCTTGACGCCGTCCTGGCCGCCGCCGATTGGAATGAGCGCAACCGAGGCATTGGCCTGGATGATCGGCAGGGTCGCCCCGCGGCCAGCGGCCTTGATGATCTGGAAGGCCCATTCATCGTGTCCGATGCCGTTGACGACCAGAACATCGATATTCATCGCGCGGGTGATGTCATCGGGCTGCGGCTGGTAGTTGTGCGGATTCGCCTCCGCCGGGATGAGCGCAACGACTTCCGCCCGATCTCCAACGATATTTGCCACGAAGCTGTAGTAGGGATGCAGTGTGACGCCGATCTTGAGCTTCTTGCCCGAAGAGGGAGCCGGGCTGGCGAGTGCGATGGCGGGTATCAGCAGCAATAGCGCGATGCATCGGCGCCACAGTGCGCGGTGTTTCGTAGAAACGGTCATGGCTGAGTTCCTTTTACGCGTTCGACTTCGCTGGCACCGTTGTAAGGGATGACCTGGCGCCAGCCATCGCCGACCAGCGATTCGGGCTTGACGATGCCAGGGTAGGGCGCGTTCGGGTCGCGGTGGACCCAGATCGTCGCTTGGTTGGCCCACATGACACCGGCATGCGCGTGACCGATGACGAGCAGGTAGGCGCTCTGGCCCGGCGCGCGGCCGGCGGAGCCGTAATAGACCGTAGCGCCCTGGCCCTGGGTGGCTTGCGACACCTTGTTGGCGGTCTGGTCCGGCGGGGTGACAGGCGCATCGGCGTGCACGTCGCCGGAAGCGGCATGCGGCTGGTGAGTGCCAGGCAGAATCAATTGCCACTGCACCTCGCCATTGGTCTTCCAGAAGGCGTCACGGTAGAAGGGCGGCAGCAAGATTTTCTGCGCACGCTCCAGCGTGATCCAGCCGCCGGTATCGTTGTTGAACCAGATGATTTCTTCACCGGCCGGCAGCAGAGCGCTGTGAATAGCCTGATCGACCGCACCCAGGCCATCGAAGGAACGCACCTGCCAGCTCAAGGTTATCGGTGGGCCGACTTTCTGGGGGCGCAGCGTTATATAGCCTGCCACGCTGGCGATGACGGCCAGGACCGCAAGCAACAGTGCCAGCGATTCCCATCGGCCGGATACCGGGCGCACCACCTTGATTGCGCTGTTTGCGTGATCGCTGGGCATAGCTGCACCAGATGCGCGACGCGGCGATAGACGAGCCATCAGAGAAACGCGATCCAGCGGCCGAGGAACACCACGCCCGCCCACAATGCCAACGAACTGAACCCCGCGACACGCGCCTGGCTGGGAGGCGTTAGCGTTGTGTCCCATTCGGCAATGCGGCGAAAGACGCCCAAATGGAATACCCCCATGTTGAGCCCCGCCAGCAGTAACACGCCCATCTTGCACAAGAACGCGGTGTTCTCGGCATAGGTCGTGGCATTGGCGGCGAACATGAGCAGGCCGGTGATCACGCAAGCCACGAAAGCGACCCAGGTGAACGGCAGCAAATCTTTTATCAGCCGTAGCGCGCTGCGGCGATGGGAGGCAACGCCGAGCAGACGCAAATCCACGACGGCGATGGTCCCGAACACAAGAGCGATGCCGATCACATGCACCGATTCAAGGGTTGGAAAAGCGGAGCCCGACTCTCGGATGAAGGTGGCGACAGAGGTGTCCTGGAGGGCTTGTAGTGTTGGTTGAATGTCCATGGCGAATACCTGGGAGCTTTCGTTGAAAACGCTTAGATCGCGTAGGCGATCCAGCGACCACAGATGATGACGACGCACCACAAGCCGATCGACAGCCAGGCTAGCGCCTTGACAAGAGGAGGCTTGCCATCACGTTGTGCATCGTCGGCAGGGCGTAGAAGGGGGCGCCGTAAAAGCAAGGTCAGCGTGAACGCACTCACGACCAGGGCCATCTTCAGCCAGAAGGTCGAGTTGACGAGTACGCGATCAGGCTCGGCGATGATCATGATCAACCCCGTGAAGAGCAGGACGAGGAGCGCATTGCGCATCCACGGGTAGTACCGGCGAACGACGCCACGCAAGGGCTCGTCCGTGGCGAACACACCCGCCAGCCGAAGATCGGAGATGACCGCAGAGCCGAAGAGCACTGTGATAGCGAGGATATGAATGCTCTGGACGGTGGGTATGATCCAGAGAATGTCCCGGATGGCTGTGCTCAAAGGTGACGCATAGATCCAGGCAATGATGAGTGATGATGACATTTGCTGTTCTTCCCAATGGGTTAGAAGTCTTGAGGCGTTGCGATCGAACGCAGGCCCGCCGCATCTTCTGGCAGTAGGTAGCCTTCCTTGATCGAAAGGGCTTTGGCGTCTTCGAATTTCTGTTCGTAGTTACTGAAGCTTCCATAACGCTGGCGAAGCACGTCCTTGGAGTAAGGCACCTTGGTGTCGTAGATCAGGCCGCAGCCGGTCTCCTGATCGGTGAGGTAGGTCGCACTGGGCACCTGGATCCACGGCGGGCGAACGCCCCCTTGCAGGTTGCCGGTAGCGGGGTCGCGCGCGGCGGTCTTGCCATCGCGGGCGACCCGCGGAGCAGTCGGCATGGGTTTGCCTTGGCGCACCCATTGGTCCATGCGATCCAGGAGCGCCGAGACGACCAGCTCCGCCGGTTCGTCGTACAGCGTCCGGCACCGTGGGTCGTCGCCCTTGCCGATGTCGGCAGCGAGCTGTTCGGTATGCTCCGTACCGAGGTCGGCCAGCCGCAGGTGCGGCATGCCGGTCACTTCGTAGTAGCGAATCTGCGGGCTGTCGGTGTCCGGGGGCAACTCGATGCCTTCGATCACGTCATGCATCAGTTCGGACTGGCTGTAGACGGTCACGAACGGCACGCCGTCGGGCGTATGGCGCGGCACCCGGATGACGTCGCCGCCCACTTCTCCGTAGGCCATGCGGCCGGTCATGTAGGCATCGATCAGCGGCCTTGCGTCGGGCATGCGCCATTGCTGGTGCCGGCCCTGGTCGAGGTAGTCCATCCAGACTTGCGCGGTCACGGCCCAGCTATTGACGTAAATGCGTTTAACGTCGAGACCTGCCAACGGGCTTTGCGCTGCATTGGTTTTCAGCAGCAACGCCAGTTGCGCCCCGATGCCCTGGGACTGTGGAGCAAACGGATCGGGGGCTTCACCGCGGGTGAAGTGTTCCGGGTCGTAATAGGTGCCCAGCGGCGCGTAGCGTGCAAAGTCGAAGCGGCGCATGAACTCGAAGTTCACGATCCGTCCGTACTGAGCGATTTGCTCGGCCTCGGCAGCCGGGGTGTCCGAGATGAACTTGGGATCGACTGGCGGCTTGTTCACATTCAGCGTGTACCCGACGTACGCGTAGCCGCGACGCAGCAGATAGTCGCGGGTCAGGATCCATCCCGCGGCGCGCTCGCCGAACCAACTGAACGGCTCGATCACGACCGTGCCATTGAAGCGCGCGGGGTCAGCCGGTTTGCGCACCAGAATGCGTGTGGTGTAAGGCGCCTCCAACAGGGTTTTGCCCGAGGCGGTAATGGCCGGGGAAACGCCTTGCAGGTAAAACTCCTCCTCGATGTAGCCATACTTGTCGAGGTCGCTGTATTCGGTGCCCGGGCGTTTCGCCGACGAGAGCGGTGGCTTGCCGGAGGGCGGCACCGCGATGGCCGTGGGCATGCGGGGCACCTCGGCGAATGCGTTCGACGTGAGGATCAGCAACAGCAGGGCGCTTTGCAGCGTCGGCCGCAGGATGCTGATGGTTGTCAGTCTTTCCATTTGGTCAGCTCCGATGGCGATTAATGGCGACTTCACTCGAGACTGAGGGATGCCTTGCCCTCTTTATCGATCACGATCTGATTGTTCTCGCAGACATACTCTTGAATGGCGTAGTTGGACCGTTTGTACTCGAACGTGAAGCGATACGGGGTCTTGAGCACCTGCGGGTCCTCGATCACGACCTGGTTCTCCAGGTGATCCGGCGCCGTCAGCCTGATGCGTTCGGTGATCTTCATGTCCTTGCCGTGTGGAACGTCGTAGAAACTCACGTCCGTTCGCACCCGTTGTGTTTCCACGACGAGCGTGTCGCCTTCCCAATGGCCGCGTGAATGGCCTTGATATTTAGGGTCCAGGGTCTCTTTTGGAGGCATCGCTTCGTTCAAGAGAATCCGGCGGACCTGCTGGAGATACTCACCGAGGACGATCACTTGTTTGTCGTCGTGAATGATCTGGATCGGGAAGAGCGCCGCCATCAACGTCGGCATTCCCTCGGGCAGGCATTTGGAGCTCGTTGTGGCCAGTGGCGTCCCGGCTTCGTTCGCTATGGCTTGTCTCTTCTTCAGCGCGACGTATTCGTCGGCATAGGACGCCTTCAGATCCATCGGTCCGCCCGGGTGCACCGGATCGTCCGGGTTCTCACCGAACCAGTCGTCCGGGGTTCTTTCCCAGGTGCCGCTGATGTCGGGGCGTGTGCTGACGCTGTGTTTGTCGTTTAGAGGTTTGGAAGGTGTTGCGGCGTTGCACATCCCGGCGACAGTCACGAGGGCGATGCCCACGAAGATCATTGCCGTGTTCAAGGTTCGTGTCGGTTTCATTGAAACGTCTCCACGCTGCTGGTCTGGTCTGGTCTGGTCTGGTCTGGTCTGTTCGGTTAGGTCGTCATGTAGCCAGGGAAGGGCTTCTCATCCGCCGCCTGTAAGTACGACGTCACCGATTTTGATCTCCACGAGCAACCCTCCTGGCTCACCGTTTTTCAACGGTTTGAAGGACACCTCGGCACTCTCGCCGGCCTTGATCGACTCAGCGCTCCAGCCAGTGCGCTGCAACGCGTTGACACTGCCTGTCTCGATCTTGAATCGCTGGGCCGGCGGGCCGGGTGTATCGACGTAAATCGTGATGTGGGGATTGGTCCAGGCAAAGCGCTCGACGACACCCTTGATCGAGACGGTCTGGGTCTGGTCGAAAAGCGCGAACGAATGGTGAGCGCTGGCAACAGGTGCCAGGGCACTGCAGGCGAAGAGGGTCAGAAGACAAAGCCCCTGACGTAACAGCGGGGAGGGTGACAAAGGGGTCATGACAGGTGCCTCGGTTCTTATGGTTCTTATGGGCCCAGCATAGGGGGAGGGCGTTCAAAGGCCGTAGCCCAAAACGGCAACCATTCGAGGCGCTGAGGATGTTTTGCAGTGGGGGAGGTATCGCGCGAAGGGATGGGCGGCCAGCCCCTTGAAAGTGCTGATTTGGGTTACCGCTTGCGCGACCCAAGCCGGAACACTCATGGCTCGCCTCATAAATATAAAAACAGGAGAGACGTCATGCGCACCCTCAGTTACGCCCCATTACTTTCGCTGGTCGCACTCTGTACATTTGAGCCGCAGGTACACGCCTACCAGCTCTACAGCGAAGACGATGGTGGAACCGTCCTGAACGCCGACCTGTCGGCGGCGTTTGGCTGGTTCGGCAGCGAGAAGAACTACATCGGCGACCCTGAGAGGGAGCCCGGCAGGATGCGTTGGCAAGAAGGCTTCGCCAAGTACGGTCTCAACGGCACGACAGACAAGATCACTGCCGGTTCGATGTATGGCGGACTCAGCTGGATCAGCACGGGATCATTTGGCGATGGGGACGCGGGGGGGATCACCGCCGGGAATGAAAGAAGAACGGCTGTGGAAGACGCCTATCTGGGCTGGAAGTCAGGTGATCTGATTCCTGCACTGGGCAAGGACGGCGTTGATTTCTCTTTTGGCCGGCAGCTCGTTACGGTGGACGGCTTCCTGATCACCGATGACGGGTTCGCCCCCGGGAAGGCCTTCAACCCTATCGAGGGCGTAAGGGATGGCCGGTTCGATCGCGGCGGCGCCTTTTATCTTGGCCCGCGGTTGGCGTTCGGGAATACGGCAGTCTTGAAACTGGGTGGTCAGGAGGGCCTTCACGGTAGCCTGATATGGCTAAAATCCGATAACCCCGGGCAGTCTAAGACCGAAGTGGCTGCCGCCACCGTCGACTACACGACGCCCGTCGGCTCGATCGGTTCGACGTATTTGCACGGCCTGGATGTTGACGAGCGATATGCTTTTGGTGATCGGCTTGAGCGCAGGGGCATGAACGTCTACAGCATTCGTGGGCAGGGCAATGCCGGGATCGAGAATGCCGACTTTGCGTTCGAAGTGGTGCGTCAGGAAAAACGTTCAGGGTCACAGCGGGCGATGTTCTTCGACGCCGGCTACACCTTCGCCGATACCCAATGGCAACCGACGGTGAGCTATCGATATTCGCTCTATTCCGAAGGTTACGACTTTCTGTTCCAGGGAGGTTTTCGCAAGCGATACCAGGGTGAAGTCGCCGCCAATTACGCAGGTTCAGTGACCTCGAACATGGCGATCAACGACGTGCTCCTCTCAGTCAAGCCGACCGAGACATTGACCCTTAACGCAATGGCCTTCAACTACCACCAGCTCTCCCGTACGCATGAGCAGGACTTCGCTGCACGTGAGGTCGACCTTTTTCTGGATTGGATGGTGACGGATAACGTCACACTCTCGCCTCTGGTCGGCTTCTACAAGCCCGAAAAGTGGCTCGGGGACGGTGGTCTGCAGAGCGGGAGCGCATCAACGAACACTTACTTCCAGTTCATCGTGTGGATGACTTTCTGAGTCGCCGCTCACGCCGTAACGACGAAGGTTTGTTGCCGGTATCTTGATCGGGGGCGCCACCCGCGGTGGCGCATTCCCGATGGGAGGTCGCCAGGCAACAGGCGATCGAGGAGGGGCCAGGCTAGGTGGCTTTTTTGCCGAGGAAGCCCATCTCGATTGGGGTCTTTATGTAAAACACAGAGATTTCCTCAGCCTCCAGCCTCTTGAGCAACCTTTCGGATTCGTCCTCGGTGATAGCCATGCGAATCTCCGTAGGCTGATCCGCGAGTTCAAAAAAATGCGAAGAGTGCAGTCGACCGGTGTGTCCAAAACCCTCGATAGCCGTAGAGAGAGTCGCACCACGCAGCCCCATCTCTTTGGCCACATCGACGATCCATTCGCCAAGCATCTTTCCCTGATAACGACGGTTCTGTTGAGTGAAGAAAATCACGAGAAAACCTTTCATTTTCATCTCCTCATCGCATGCCAATGATTTGATAGGACAAAAGCCCGGCAGCGGTCATCACCAACGAGCCTACGACGTGCAATGAAATTGAGCCGAGCGCCCAGAGCAGTCTGCCTTCCTGGATCAGGGCAACTGTTTCGGCCGAAAACGTAGAAAAGGTGGTAAGCCCACCGCAGAAACCCGTGATGATCAGCAGGCGCCATTCAGGACTCAAGGTGGGGGAGGCGGCCAAAAACGCGATAGCCAGGCCAATGATGTAGCCCCCGACCATGTTCGCGACCACCGTGCCCGGGGGAATCGTGGGGAACAGGGCGTTCAGCTTCATGCCCAGGAGCCAGCGCAACCAGGCACCAAGTGACGCGCCAACGGCGATTACTGCGAGTGATTTCAGCATGGCGGGCTCACCTCGTCGGACCTGGGCCAAACAGGTATCAGGTAAGCACAACAGAACTGAAGACTTCAAGAACCCCGTACGCAAGTGACTGGGCCCCCTCTGGTCAGAGCCATGAAGGCGTGGACATCTTGCGCCCACGCCTCATCAAGTCACAGCATGCGGCGCAGGACGTCGTTTCGAGGGTCCCGGTCATAAAACCGGTGTTTGAGGGCGCCTACGACATGCAACAGGATCAGCCCGAGCAGGGTGTAGGCGAGCACTTTGTGCAGCCATTGAAAGACGACGAACCAATTGTCATTTTTCGGAAGGAGCTCAGGCAGGTTGACCCCAAAAAAGAACACCCCGTCGCTCATCGTGTAAGTGCTCGACATTGAGTAGCCCATCAACGGCACGATCACGACGAGCGCATACATGACACGCTGCGTAAGCCTTGACAGGAACCTTTCATAACTTGCCAGCGTTTCCAGCGGCTGCGGAAGCACGGGGGTCCGAAAACGCAGGGCGATCTGAGTCAGGACAACCAGAAACACCAACAGCCCAAAGGATTTGTGCCACGGATAATAGAGCTCGTACTTGCTCGCCACTTCGTCATTCAGACCGGTCATATGCCAGCCTGCCCAGAGGAGGCCTGCGATGAGCACGGCGCGTACCCAGTGCAACATTCGCAGGGATGTCGGATACCGATCGGTTGTTTGTTGATCTATCGGGTTCATCGTAGTCTCTCCATTGATTATCAACGGCATCAGGGATGCACTTTTGAACGGTAACCCTCGCGGCACAGGGGCCGGAGGGTTATTCGGTCAGGACAGGGATCGTGCTCAGGAAGGCAGCAGCACGGTGATGACTTTCTCCTCGGTGTAGGCCACCGCGCCGGCAAACCCGCCTTCACGGCCGATACCGCTGGTCTTAACGCCACCCCAGGGCAGGTTGGCGTCCAGCGGGCTCCAGCAGTTGATACCCACGGCACCGGCCTTCACCGCAGCGGCTACGCGGTGCGCTCGCACCAGATCGGTCGTCCAGACCGTGGCCGCCAGGCCGTAGGAGGAGTCATTGGCCAGTGCGATAGCTTCCTCTTCGCTGTCGAACGTGATCAGCGTGCCGACGGGTCCGAAGATTTCGTCTTGGGCAATCGCCATGGCGTTGTTCGCGTTGGTGAAGATCGTCGGCCGGACAAACCAGCCCCGTTCAGGCGTCGATACACCGCCGGCCAGCAGCGAGGCGCCTTGGTCGATACCCAGTTGGATGTATCGGTTAACGCGATCGAATTGCGCTTTCTTGGCCACCGGTCCCATCTGTACACCGGGCTGGCGAGGGTCGCCCACGTTGACTGCCTGCGCGGCATCGGCCAGCGCAGCTCCGAAGCGATCTGCGATGCTGCGGTGCACCAGAATGCGCGAGCCGGCGGCACAGACCTGACCCTGGTTGGCGAAGAGGCCGAGAGCGCACCCGCGTAGCGCGTCTTCGAAAGAGGCATCGTCGAAGACAATCTGGGGGCTCTTGCCGCCCAGTTCCAATGCCACGCGCTTGAACAGCACACCGGCGGTGCGCTGGATTTCGCGTCCGGCCTCGGGGCTGCCGGTGAAGCTGATCTTGGCAACGAGCGGGTGTTCGCACAAGGCGCGACCCACTTCATTGCCATAGCCGGTGACCACGTTAATCACGCCATCAGGGAAGCCCGCTTCCTGAGCCAGCACCGCCAGGTGCAGGGCAGACTGCGGCGTCTCTTCCGAAGGCTTGATGACCACGGTGCAGCCTGCCGCCAGCAAAGCGGCGAGCTTCCAGACGGTGATCATCAACGGCGAATTCCAGGGAACGATGGCGCCGACCACACCCACGGGCTCGCGTACCGTGTACGAAAGAGTCTTGGTGCCGAAGTAGCCACCGGTGGGAATGGTGCGCCCCTCAAGCTGATTGGCCCAGCCAGCGGCGGCACGCAGGTTGGCGATCGCGTTGGGCAAGTCCATCCGGCGCGGTTCGATGGGGGAGCGACCGATGGCGTTGGCATCCATATCGGCCAGCAATTCGGTGTCCCGTTCAACCAGGTCAGCGAGTTTCGACAGCAATTGACCGCGCTGGGCGCCGTCGAGCTGGCTCCAGGTGCCTCTCTCAAGTTGGCTATGCGCGGCCGCCACTGCGCGGTCCACGTCCTCAGTCGTGCCCTGTGCGGAGCTGCCGTACACCTGTTCTGTCACGGGGTTGACGAGGTTTATGCGACGGCCGTCGGAGGCTTCGAAGGACGCGCCTTCGATGAAGTGATTCAGGTGCTCAGTCATTTTGGGGTCCATGAGTGATGTGGAGTGGTCGGGTCACGCCTCGAGGGAGGCCAGGGCATCGCCGAAGATGTCCAGTGCCTTGAAGAACAGCGAGCGTGAAATCGTCAGCGACGGCATGACTCGCATCACGTTGCTGTAGCGACCGCAGGGAATCATCAGCACGCCGTGGTTCATCAGGTAGCCCATGAGCTGGCCGATTTTTTCGGGCGCCAGGGGGGCTTTGGTGGCCTGGTCCTCGACCAGTTCGATACCGATCATCAGGCCGCGGCCGCGGACTTCAGCGACGAACGGGCTGTTGAAGCCACGGATACGTTCCTGCGCTTCCAACCCCAGCGTGTGCGCGCGGTTGAGCAGATCGAGCTCCGGGTCCTGCAGGATGCTGATGTTGGTCAGCGCCACTGCCGCGGACAACGAGTTGGCGGCAAAGGTGTTGGGCATCGACCCGTCAGGAATCGCGGCCGCCAGGTCTGAACGCATGATCAGGCCCGCCATTGGCAGGTCGCTGCCGATGCCTTTGCCGAACGTGAGCATGTCCGGCTTCACGCCCGAGTGCTCGACCGCCCACATCTTGCCGGTGCGCCCTGCGCCGGATTGCACTTCATCGACGATCAGCAGCGTGCCGCTACGGTCGCATGCCTTGCGCAACAGCTGCAGGAATTCTGGCGAGGGAGGCACGTAGCCGCCTTCGCCCTGCACCGGTTCCACGATGACGGCAGCCACGTCATCGGCGGCGGTGTAGGGGGTGTTCAACAGGTAGTCCACGTACTCGCCGGCGATCTGCTCGGCGCTTTTGTGAGTGGTGTCGAAAGGGAAACGGTAGGCATAAGGGTAGGGGGCGTGAATAACCCCGCCCATCTGGGCACCGTAGCCCTTGCGGTAGGCCGTGCCTGTCGTCAGGGAACCCGAGGCGTTCCACACGCCGTGGTAGCCACCATGAAAGGCGATGATCTGGTGCCGCCCGGTGATACGTTTGGCGAACTTGATGGCTGCTTCAAGCGCATCGCTGCCGCTTTGCGTGAAGAAGGTGATGCAGTCGCCACGCAAGCCGTCAGGCGCGATCTCGGAGAGCTTGGCCGCCAGTTCGGTACGCCGGGTGCTGTTGATTTCCAGGGCATGCATCAGTACTTCGGACTGTTCGCGGATCGCTTGCACCACTTTCGGGTGGCAGCGGCCTACGCTGCTGACGCCCACGCCGGCGGACAGGTCGATGTAGGTGTTGCCATCGGGGTCCTTGAAGGTAGCGCCAAAGGCACGGTCCATGGCTATGGGCATGCGTCCGCCGCCGCGCGCCATCGACTCGGTACGCGCCGACAACGCCAGGGCCTCGCTGGTTTTGGGGCCGGGAAGTGTGCTGGAGGTAATCCTCGGGGCGTCCGCGAAGTGCAGGGATTCAAGTTTGGCTTCACTCATGACGTTCTCTCTGAATGTCGATTTAAGTGTGCTGATCATCTCCGCGACGAGTCTGTGGCCGGTAGCCCGAATTGGCACATGGATGGACCGCCCTGAGCGCACCTTCCAGTGAATTTAGAATCTCATAAAGAATTGTGCAAAATTCTCACCATGTGCGAATATCGCATAGGAAGGCGATCTAAAAACAAGAATATTGGCAGAGGCTTTCGACATCATGAAAAATCAGACTATCAGCCATTTCAGAGACGTCCATGTCCATGCGGCCACCGTCCAGGAGTGGAGCCAGGACTACAGTCAGCTAACGGCAGGCTCGACTGAGAGTTCGCTGATGCAGTTGTCGACGGCGGGTGTCCACGTCTTTCTCGAGCAGATCAACCAGCGTGTCGTGCAGCACGGCGTGGCTCCCCGAGGCAAGATGTGCTTTGCCGTGCCGATCACCACCCCGGGTTCGATTCGAATGCAGGGACGGGAGGCAGACGATAGCAGCCTGTTCTTTCTTCACGGTGGCGAGGAGTTCATGTTCCATATGCCGATGGGCATGGAGCTACTGTCGATCACCTTTGAACGTGAATTGTTCGAGCAGGCGTTGGCGCAAACGGCTTCGGCGAAGGAGGTCAGCCTGTTGCTGCGTCAGCCGGTGATCAGGGTTTCCACGCCGCGCTTTGCAGACGCTCGTCGCCGATTGCTGGCAATGTTCTCCCAAGCCTTGGTGTACGAAGAACTCGACAGCACGCGAGATCGGGAGCGGGAGCTGGCGCTGGAGCAGGCGATGCTCGGCGAGTTGCTGCAACTCATGACCGACCCGGCCTGCGACAAGCAACAACGCTCCGCAAGCTCCACGCGCAGCTTCATTGTCGAGAAATGCCATCGTCTGGCGACCGCGGAAATGATCGACGTGCCCAGCGTGATCGAGTTGTGCCAGCGACTCCAGGTCAGTCGGCGTACCGTGCAGAACAGCTTTCGCTCGGTTGCCGAGACGACGCCGCTGAATTACTTGCGCTCTGTGAGGCTCAACGGTGTACGCCGGACCTTGATGTCCACCCGCGCGTCGCATCTCTCGATCGGCGATGCCGCTGCCCAATGGGGCTTCTTTCACCTCAGCCATTTTGCGGCGGAGTACCAGGAGCTGTTCGCAGAATTGCCGTCCCATACCCCCCGCGCTGCCATCACCGGTTGCGCTCATGCCTGAACACCCGCCCACTGAAAGCAGTGTGGGGTGACCGTTGGCTTCACAAGGATGTAGAGAAAGATGAATAGCCTGCGCCGTCTGCTCATGGTCTTCGACCTGTTTCGCCCGGAACAACCGGTCATCGATGTGGACATCATTTGCCGGGAGCTCGGCTACACGTCCGCCACCGCCTATCGTTATCTGCGCGAACTCGGCGATGCGGGCTTTTTGAAGCGATTGCCGCGCGGTTACGCGCTCGGCCCGCGGATCGTTACGCTGGAGCATCTGATGACGAACTACGATCCGTTGTTGGCATGCAGCCGGGACCTGGTCGACAACCTGGTCGCCGACACCGGCCTGGACGCGCTGGTCAGCGAGTGGCATGGCGACTCTGTGGTCAACGTACTGATCCATCGTGGCTCCGATGCTGGACCGGTCGGTAGCGGCAGGGGGCGGTCGATCGATCTTTTCTACAGCGCGACCTCCCGGGTCGTATTGGCTTATCTGCTACCGCGCCAAATCCGACGTGTTTACGACGCGCACGTGAACCCGTCCGAATTGCAGCATCTGGGGCTGGAGTGGAAACCGTTCATCAAGAGCCTGCTCGCCATCCGCAAACAGGGCTACTGCATCAGCGAAAGCGAGCTGCACCCGGGACGCAGTGGCGTCGCGGCGCCGATCTTCGACGAAAAGCAGCGCGTCCTCGGGAGCATGACCCTGGTGGGGCGCAGTGAGCGATTCGGTGCGTTTCAGCAGCGCTATCTGTGCGACCTGGTGACCGGCGCGGCGTCGGAACTGACGGCGCGTCTCGCTTCGCAGTGAGGTAAGGGGGGCGGATGGCGCTGTTCAGGTGATGGCGTAACAGGTTACCGATTTGGGATAGCGGGGCGTTCAAAGTGAGGCATAGGATCGAAACCAGCGTGCGACAAAAACGACAAGCTATATCGGTGACGGTGAACGGCTTGCTGCACCGATCCTACAGCGACTGCCTCATACAATAAGGTCAAGAACATGAGCGTATCTATCCCGATCAACAGTTCGACGGAGTTGAAGCGTGGTGCCTTGGGTGTTGGTTTCATCATCTTTTTCGTGGTGTCGGCGGCGAGCCCGTTAAGTGTCATCGCCGGTGGTTTCCCGATTGGCATCATGCTGGGTAACGGTGCCGGCACGCCGGCGTTGCTGATCCTGGCGTTGCTGGTGCTGCTCGCGTTCTCGGTGGGTTACACCACCATGTCCCGGCACCTGACCAATGCCGGCGGTTTTTATGCGTTCACCTCCCGTGGTTTGGGTGGTCTGGCAGGCGGGGCGGCCGGGGTGTTGGCGATGTTTGCCTATAACATTCTTCAGGTCGGGTTGTATGGCATGTTCGGCGGGGTCGTCAGTGGCACCATGGAAAGTGTCTTCGGCCTGGTGTTGCCGTGGTGGTCCTACTCGCTGATGGCGATGGCGAGCATTGCGATTCTGGGGTATCGCAAGATCGACCTGTCGGCGCGGCTACTGTCGGTGATGGTGATCGCCGAGTACCTGGCGATCCTCATCCTGGATTTTTCCATACTCAAATCTGGCGGCGACAGCGGCATCAACCTTGATGCGTTTGATCGCAGTCATGTGTTCAGCGGCACACCGTCAATCGGCTTGCTGTTCTGCTTCGCGGCATTTATCGGCTTCGAGGCGACGACTATTTACGGCGAAGAGGCGAAGAACCCTCAACGTACTATTCCGATTGCCACCTACTGCTCGGTGCTGCTGATCGGCGGGTTCTACGCACTGTCGGTATGGTCGATGGTGGTGGGCGTGGGTGCGGACAAAATCGTGCCGATGCTGCAGTCCTTGCAGGATCCCACGACGTTTATCTACGGCATGTCCGACCACTTTGTCGGCCCCTGGCTGACTCAGATTATCCGGGTGCTGTTCATGGTCAGTATCTATGCCGGCCTGCTGGCCTTTCATAACGCCGCGGCCCGTTACTTCTACGCGATTGGGCGTGACGGCCTGTTGCCGCACCGCTTGGGTACTACCCATCGCGTGCACCAGAGTCCTCATATGGGGTCGGCGTTGCAGAGCCTTATCTCGGCGGTGGTGGTACTGATTTTCGCCGCCATGGATGCCGATCCGATCCTGCAGCTGTTTGCCTGGCTGTCCAACTTGGCCACGCTGTGCGTGATTTTGTTGATGGCGCTCACTTCCGCAGCGGTAATCTTTTTTTTCCGGCGTCACCCCGAACTCAAGGTGGGGATCTGGCGTGGGCGGATTTTCCCCGGTTTCTCTTGTATTGCCCTATTGGCGGTCCTGGTACTCGCGGTGGTGCATTTCGATGTACTGACGGGCGCTAGCCTGGCCTTGTCGTACAGCCTCTGCGCCATCATTCCCGCGGCCCTGCTGGGTGGCGTGTTCCTGGCGACTCGACTTCGCAAGGCGTCGCCGCAGCGGTACCAGGCATTGGGTAGCCACAAGCTTTAAGGCCCCACGCAGAACCGCAGCACCGCCCAGTTCAAAGGACACTTCTTCGATGGAGGCGGCCATGCCGGCTTTATCGGCGGGCACGCTGAGCATGATGGTGCTGGACGAAACGGTCAGTGCAGCACCAATCGTCAAGCCCAATAGGGCAAGGCTGGCGACTTGCAGTAAACCGCAGCGTTGTACGGCAAGAGATAGTTCAGCATCGCCGCTGACGACAGCAGCAACGTCCAGAACAGCAGCATGACCGCCACCAGCATGCCGTCGAAGGAGGGCGCCCGTTTACCGAGTTCCTTGACGGCATACGCCAGGCTGATCAGCCCGATCATGACCTGCAGCGAACCCAGCCAGTCCCATTGCTTTTGAGCATCCCCCCGGTGAGCGCGGTGTACAACACCGTCATATCAATGACGATCAGCAGCAATGCGCTGGAAATAACGGCCAGGATCAGCCAGCGTCGCGGGGGAATCATGGGGGGTGCTCGATGAACGATGGTCGAAAGCCGGCAGCTGTAACTCAGTCAAGACGTCAGCACCGGCAGGTAGCCTGCCGAGCCCCTTTACACCCGAAAATGGCCGACAAGCTGCTGTTGATGGTTGGCCATTTCATGGAGTGAGTCACTGGCCCTCGAGGCATCGCTCATCCGTTGGGTCAGTGTTTCGCTGATGCTGCGAATGCCACTGACCCGATGGCTGATATCTTCCACGACCGTACTTTGCTCCAGGGCTGCGCTGGAGATCTGCTGATTCATCTGCTCGATCACATCCACGGCCTGGGAAATATTCTCCAGCGCCGTACGGGTCTGTTGCACCTGGATCACGCTGTTGCCGGCTTGCTCGCGGCTCAGCTGGGTACTGTGCACCACCTCCTGGCTCAACTGCTGCAACATCTCTATCACCGTGCGGACCTGTTCGACCGAACTTTGGGTATTGCTGGCCAGGTGCCTGACTTCATCGGCCACCACCGCGAAGCCGCGCCCCTGTTCGCCCGCTCTGGCCGCTTCGATGGCCGCATTCAATGCCAGCAAGTTGGTTTGCTGCGCGATGGTGCTGATGACGTCCAGCACCTGGCCGATCTGGGTACTGCTATTGGCGAGGGCATGCACTTGCTTAAGGGTGGTGTCCAGTCGCTGATCGAGGCTTTCGATGCTGCGCTCGGCGATGGAGAACACCGCTTGACCTGATCGGCTCGCGCTTTCGGCGGCTGTCGCTGCGTCGGCGGCACCGTGGGAGTGGCGCGCCACTTCCTGGGCACTGGCACTCATTTCGTGCAGCGCGGTCGCGGCCAGCTCCACTTCGCGGTACTGGCGTTGCATCCCTGCGCTGACTTCCCGGGCAATCCCCGAGGAGGTATTGGCGCTGTTGCGGGTATCCAGGGAGGCGGTTTGAATGTCGCGAATAATCGGCTGCAACTTATCCAGAAAACGGTTGAACCCATTGGCCAATTGGCCCAATTCGTCGCGCCGCCCGACGGGCAGGCGTTGGGTGAGGTCACCATCACCATCGACGATGGCATCAAGCAGACCCGCCACCTTCAACAGCGGGCGTGTCACCCCGTAGGCGGCCAGCCAGATCAGCAGCATGCCGAGACAGCTGGCCAGTACCCCCAGGCAAAGGTTGAGCCAGTTGGCCTGGTGGCTTTTGTCGTCCAGTTCGCTTTGCATTTGCCGAGCGGAAGCCTGCACCAGGTCTTGGGGAACCTTGATCTCCAGTTGCCAGAGTGGATTGCCTGGCACGGTTTGCAGAGTTTGGCGTATATCGAGGGTGGACCCGGAGACTTCGCCGCTGCGTCCTGCCACCTGGCCGGTGGGCGACACAATGGCGACTTCGCTGTTGCCCTCATACAGGTCCTGACCGAGGTCGGCAGCCAGCTTTTGCAGAGTGTCGAGGCCAATGTCCATGCCGACCACGCCGAGGATCTTGCCGTTGGCGATCAGAGGGATAGAAACGCTGCTCATCAGGACTTTCTGGCCTTCCACCTCACTGGTGTAGGGCTCCACCACGCAAGTGCGCCTTTGAGCTTGAGGGCAGGTGTACCAGACGTTTGTCGGTTCGCTGCCGGGTGGCGCAGTGTCGGTGAATATTTGCGCCTCGGTGAGCACATCCTGGACCAGTTGTCCCGGCTGGCTCTGCGACCAATACAGCGCAAAGCGGCCTTTTTCGTTGCTCGCCAGTGCACGTTGCCCGACGAAATTGGCGTCTGCGCTCGCCAACGCGTCAGGCAGAAGTATGACGTACAGACCGAGCACTTTGTCGCGTTTGAGCAGTGTCTGACGGGTCACGCTGATCAGCGCTTCGCGCAATTGCGCAGCCGTGAGGCGTCCATTGAGCGTTTGATCGCGCAGTTGCAGAACCTGTTGCGCGAACCCTTCGCCATACAGCGCCGTTTCGTTGAAAAAGCGTTCGACGTGTTGGCCATGAGCAACGGCCTGGGCTTGCAAACGCTCCACAGCGGCTTGCTCGAGGAGGTGACTGCTCTGCTCCTTCAGCAATTTTGCACTTTGTTGGTTCTGATACACCGAGGCGCCTACCAGTGCGCCAACGACAGCCAGCAGGCACAGTCCGCTCAGGAGTGTGATCCGCCATTGGATAGTGAGATGAGCTAAACGCATGACTGAGGCTTCCTGCAGAGGGCTTTGGCTGCGATGGGCTGAGGACCAGACTCTCGCTTTTATTATCGGTGCCGGCATCTGGGTATAGAGCGGGTGACGCTAGCATGCGGGAGGGGGCGGCCGAGCAGTTATCCCGAATCGGCAAGGACTGCCGCATTGCCGGTGCCACATTGACCTGTTTTGGGGCGGCGCCTCGGATGCTACCGATTTGGGATAGCGAGCGGTTCAGGGGCGGGCATAGGATCGAATTCAGCGCGCAACTAAAACAAAACGCTAATCGGTGCCGATGGAATTCGATCGGGCCACCCCAACAGCGACTGCCTCATACAATAAGGTCAACAACATGAGTGTACCTATCTCGATCAACAGCTCCACGGAGCTCAAGCGTGGCGCCCTGGGCGTCGGGTTCATCATCTTCTTCGTGGTGTCGGCGGCTAGCCCTTTAAGTGTGATCGCCGGTGGCTTCCCGATTGGCATCATGCTGGGCAATGGCGCCGGCACACCGGCATTGCTGATCCTGGCGTTGCTGGTGCTGCTCGCGTTCTCGGTGGGTTACACCACCATGTCCCGGCACCTGACCAATGCCGGCGGTTTTTATGCGTTCACCTCCCGTGGTTTGGGTGGTCTGGCAGGCGGGGCGGCCGGGGTGTTGGCGATGTTTGCCTATAACATTCTTCAGGTCGGGTTGTATGGCATGTTCGGCGGGGTCGTCAGTGGCACCATGGAAAGTGTCTTCGGCCTGGTGTTGCCGTGGTGGTCCTACTCGCTGATGGCGATGGCGAGCATAGCGATTCTGGGTTATCGCAAGATTGACCTGTCGGCACGTGTGCTGTCGGTGGTGGTGATCGCCGAGTACCTGGCGATCCTGATCCTGGATTTTGCCATCCTCAAATCCGGCGGCGACAGCGGCATCAACCTTGATGCGTTTGATCGCAGTCATGTGTTCAGCGGCACACCGTCAATCGGCTTGCTGTTCTGCTTCGCGGCATTCATCGGCTTCGAGGCCACCACCATTTACGGTGAAGAAGCTATAAACCCTAAACGTACCATTCCGATTGCCACCTACAGTTCGGTGCTGCTGATCGGCGGGTTCTACGCGCTGTCGGTATGGTCGATGGTAGTGGGCGTGGGCGCGGACAAGATCGTGCCGATGCTGCAGGCCTTGCAGGATCCCACGACGTTTATCTACGGCATGTCCGATCACTTTGTCGGCCCCTGGCTGACTCAGATTATCCGGGTGCTGTTCATGGTCAGTATCTATGCCGGCCTCCTGGCCTTTCATAACGCCGCGGCGCGTTATTTTTACGCGATCGGCCGTGACGGCCTGTTGCACAGTCTGTTGGGCACCACTCACCGCGTGCATCAGAGCCCCCATATGGGTTCGGTGTTGCAGAGTTTGATTGCTGCTGTGGTGGTACTGATTTTCGCTGCATTGGATGCGGACCCGATCCTGCAACTGTTCGCCTGGTTCTCCAACCTCGCCACCCTCTGCGTCATTTTGCTGATGGCGCTGACGTCGGTAGCGGTCTGCGTCTACTTTCAGCGTCATCCCGAGCTTAACGTCGGAATTTGGCGCGGGCGCATACTGCCTGTTTTCTCCTCCTTGGCGTTAATGCTCGTGCTGGTACTGGCGGTGGTGCATTTCGACGTGCTGACCGGGGCCAGTCAGCTGTTGTCCTACGGACTCTGCGCCATCATTCCCGCGGCCCTGATCATCGGCGTCATTCTCGCCGCGAGATTGCGAAAGATCTCCCCACAACGGTTTCTCGCCTTGGGCAGCCACAAGCTTTAAGGCCGCGCTCGTTACAGCTCGACTAACCAGACAACTCCAGCCTGCCGTTGCTCGGCATGGCTCGTCAGTGTGTGAAAGGAATGTTTCAAATGCACAACTACAAAATGCTCATCAATGGTGTTCAGGTTGCCGGTGATAAGGGCCAGTTTGACGTGATCAACCCGGCCACCGGTGCTGCATTCGCCCAATGCCCCGCTGGCTCGCTGGCGCAACTCGACCTGGCGGTCGACGCTGCACAGACGGCATTCAAAACCTGGCGGCACAGCACCCACGCAGACCGTTGCGAGCGGCTGTTGGCGGTCGCGGCGGATATCGAGCGGGAGGCCGAGTCACTGGCCCGGCTGATTGTGCTGGAACAAGGCAAACCGCTGGAACTGGCATTTTCAGAAGTCATGGGTTCCGCCGCCTGGACCCGCTATGCGGCCGGTCAGGAGATTGCCGTGGAGTTGGTGGAAGAAACCCCCACTCAGCGGATCGAGTTGCATCGCAAGCCTTTGGGTGTGGTGGCGTCGATCACACCGTGGAACTGGCCGTTCATGATCGCTGTGTGGCACATCATGCCGGCGCTGCGAGCCGGTAACTGTGTGATCAGCAAGCCGTCGAGCCTGACCCCGCTGAGCACCTTACGCCTGGTGGAGATCATCGCCCGCCATGTGCCTCACGGCGTGATCAATTGCCTGACGGGTGAGCAAGGTTTCGGCGGCGCAATCACTTCGCACACTGGTATTCAGAAGATTGTGTTCACCGGCTCGACCGCCACCGGACAAAGCGTCATGCGCGGCGCCGCCAACAACCTCAAGCGCCTGACCCTGGAGCTGGGCGGTAACGACGCGGCAATCGTTCTGCCAGGTACGCCGATTGAGGCGGTGGTCGAGGAGATTTTCCAGGCGGCGTTTCTCAACATGGGCCAGACCTGCGCGGCCCTCAAACGCCTGTATATCCACGAATCGCAGTACCAGGCCTTTGCTGATGCGCTGACCCTGATCGCGGCGCGCCAAGTGGTGGGCGATGGCCTGGAAGCTGGCGTCACCTTTGGCCCGGTACAAAATCTTGATCAATTGGAACATGTCGACGCGCTGGTCGCCGACGCACGGGCACAAGGCGCGCGCGTGCTGTGCGGCGGCGCGCGTCTGGATCGCCCCGGCTTCTTTTATCCACCCACCCTGGTCGCGGACGTGACAGATGGCCAGCGTCTGGTCGACGAGGAACAGTTCGGTCCCGTGTTGCCCTTGATCGCGTACCGGGATGTCGAGGATGTGCTGCAGCGCGCCAATGCCGGTGACATGGGGCTGGGCGGATCGGTCTGGGGGCCGGATGTCGAGCAGGCCCAGGCACTGGCCAGCCGCCTGGAAAGCGGCGTTGCCTGGGTCAACTGTCACGCGCAGATCCAGCCGAACACACCGTTTGGCGGCAGCAAGATGTCCGGGTTTGGCGTCGAGTTCGGCCTTGAGGGGCTGCTGGAGTTCACTGGCCAGCAACTGCTGTTTGTCCGCAAACGTGATACCGAATAATGCACTTGATCATGTACGAAAAATACAAGACCGCCGAGAAGAAATTCTGGCACCCCATGAGTTCCAGCGCTCCGGCGCAACGCTCCAAAACGTTGATCATCGCCCGTGGTGACGGCAACTACATCACCGACATCGACGGCCATCGCATGCTCGATGGTGTGGGCGGGCTATGGAACGTCAACATTGGGCACAACCGCGCGAGCGTCAAAGCTGCAATCGCCGCGCAGCTGGACGAGCTGGCGTATTACCAGACCTTCGACGGCATTGCCCACCCTCGGGTGTTTGATCTGGCCGAACGGTTGACCGCCATGTTTGCCCAGGAGCGCATGACACGGGTGCTGTTCAGTTCCGGCGGCTCCGATGCGGTGGAAACCGCGCTGAAAATGGCGCGTCAATACTGGATCGCCAGCGGCGATCCGGGGCGTACGCGTTTCCTGTCTCTGCGTAACGGTTATCACGGTGTGCACATGGGCGGCACATCGGTGGGAGGCAATGGCGTTTACCACTACAACCACGGCCAACTGTTGGCCGGCTGCCATTTGCTCGACACGCCGTGGTTGTATCGCAATCCCTGGGATTGCCGTGATCCCGAAGCGCTGACTGCGCACTGTATTCGTCAGCTGGAGGATCAGATCGCATTGCTGGGTGCGCAGACTATTGCGGCGTTGATCGCCGAGCCGGTGCAAGGCGCAGGCGGGGTGATCGTACCGCCAGCCGATTACTGGCCGCGCTTGCGTGAGGTGTGTGATCGCCACGGGATTCTGTTGATCGCCGACGAAGTGGTTACCGGCTTCGGCCGCACGGGCTGCATGCTCGGCAGTCGCGGCTGGGGCGTCGCGCCGGACATCCTGTGCCTGGCCAAAGGCATCACTGCCGGTTATATCCCGCTGGGTGCCACGCTGTTCAACCAACGCATCGTCGATGGGATCGAGAGCGGCCCGGGTTTCAGCAGCGTGATCATGCATGGCTACACCTACAGCGGTCACCCGACTGCGTGTGCGGCCGCCCTGGCGGTACTCGATATTGTCGAAGCCGAGGATCTGCCGGGCAACGCCGCCAAGGTCGGCGCGCAATTGCTCGAGCAACTCGCACCGTTGACCGAACGTTATGACGTCGTGGGCGAAGTGCGCGGCAAGGGCTTGATGATTGCCTTGGACCTGGTTGCCGACAAAACCACGCGCCAACCGCTCAACCCGGCAGGCGGCCAGCCGTTGCGGATCGCTGACGAAGTGCGGCGTGCGGGCGTGCTGGTGCGTCCGATAGGCAACAAGATCATCCTCTCGCCGCCGTTGACCCTGACGTCCGACGAGGCTGGCCTGATTGTTTCTGCGCTCGAAGCGGCGCTTGCCACCTGCTGCTAGCCCCCCCGCGAAATCGGTGCCGCGCTGCTGCACCGATGTCTCGCCAATACCTAAGACAGCCTTATAAAGGCGCACCACAAGGAGCTTGAGCCATGCGCAATCCATCACTTCATCCCGTGTTCGGTAGCACGCTTGTGTGCACATTGGTGCTATGCGCCATCAGTCAGGCCCAGGCCTATGAGTTGTACAGTGATCAGAGCCGGCACCTCAACGCAGACATGACCGCCGTGTTCGGCCTGTTCAATAGTCGCAAGAACTACGACGGCACACCCGGGGGATCTACCTGGCGCGAAGGCTTTATCAAATACGGCTTGAGTGGCGACCAGTCCTTGGCAGGCAATGGCACCGCGTATGGGGCGTTCGCCCTGGTCAGCTCCGCCACTTGGGGCGACGGCGACCCAGGCGGCAATTCTCTGGGGACCGAGCGCACAACAAAGATCGAAGACGCCTACCTGGGCTGGCGCTCCGGCGACCTGTTCCCTGCGTTGGGCAAGGACGGGGTCGATATTTCCGGCGGGCGCCAAGTGGTCAAGCTGGGCCGAGGTTTCCTGATCAACGATGACGGACTGAACCTGGGCAAGGGCCCGGCCGATGGCAAGATGAACCGTGGGGGCGCTTACTACCTGGCTGCACGGCATGCGTTCGATCAAACCGCGCTTTTGCGCCTGGGTGGGCAAGACGGCCTGCACGGCAGTCTGGTGTGGCTCAAATCCGACAACCGCGTCCAGGCCGAAACCGAACTGGCCGCCGGCACGCTGGATTACACCACCCAGCCAGGTACGATCGGGTTGACCTGGATACACGGCATCGACGTGAACGATCAATGGGCTAGCGATTTTCAACGCCAGCGCAAAGGCATGAACGTCTATAGCGTTCGCGGTGAAGGCGATGCGGGCATCAAGAACGTCAGCCTGGCATTCGAATACGCCTGGCAGGACAAGGACGCCGGGCCGGAGAAAGCCTGGTACGGCGAAGCGGGCTACACCTTCGCCGATACCGCCTGGGCGCCCAAGTTGACCTATCGCTATACCCGCTATTCACAGAAATGGGATCCGCTGTTCACTGGCTTGAGCATGGGCTACGGCACCTGGTTTCAGGGCGAAGTCGCCGGCAACTACGCCGGGCCGTTCAACAGCAATACCAGCATTCAGCACGTCGGACTAAAGGCCACGCCGCTGGAAAACCTGACCTTGGGCGCGCTGTACTTCGATTTCGACACGGTGCGTAAAAGTAATGCGCTGAACCTTAATGCCCGTGAGCTGGATATCTACGCCGAATGGGCAGTCAACCCGCACTTGATCATTACCCCGCTGATTGGCCTCTACAAACCCGATCAGGACTCAACCACGGGTGGCAATCAAGTCGGCGGCAATGGCACCAACGTGTACAGCCAATTGTCGGTGGCTGTTCCGTTCTGACCGCACATTCGCCGCGTCCACGGCAAGGGACCGGCGGCTTATCCATAGGCTAGGGCGCGGTGGTGTTCGACTGATTGCGCATGTTTTCGGCGATGCGCCGAGTGGTATCCATCACCATTTCGATCACTGTTTCCTGACGCAGCAGCTTGAAGCTCTGAGTGCTGCCGACGGCGGACAGGCTGCCAACCACTTCGTCGATGTCCGGCTGGATGATGGGCGCGGCGATGCCGGTCAAGCCCAGGTTGAGTTCATCATGGGTGAGGCAGTAACCGTCCTTGCGAATTTTTTTCGCGGCCTTGGAAAAGCTCGGCCAGTCATAAGGGCAGTCCGGGTCGTTGGCCATGTGCTCGTCGAACAAGCGTTGCAAACGCCGACCTTTCTGAAAGGCGATCAACACCTTGGATTGCGCGCCGCGAAAGAATGGCAGCGGTTGCCCGCGCCCGAACGCAAAGAGGTAGGTGTCGGTGGGTTCGGCGATGTAGGTATTGATGATACGACCGTCATAAAAAACGCTCGCAAACACCGCCAGGCCGGTTTGCGCGGACAGCTCGTGCATCAACTCGCGCCCGGCAAGGAGGATAGGGTCGTACTGACGCATCATCCAGTCCAGTTCGATGACTCGCGGCCCCAAACCATAACTGCCGGCGTCCACGCGGGTCAGCAGGCCGGCGTCGCACAAATCCTTGACGTAGCGGTACACGGTCGCGCGTGACAGGCCCATGCGCTCGGCAATGGTGTCGGGGTCGATCTTCAATGTCTGTGGACCGAACAGGTCCAAGACACTCAGCAATTTGCTCAGGCTGCTCATTTCGTTCCTAGAGACGGGGGAAGGGCGCGTGCTTCGTTCCGGCGTAGACCAGACATCTCGCAGGAGCGCCAAACGCTGGCGCAACACTACCTCAGTGAGAGAAAAACGCAATCTCCACAGCTTTTCTAGTGCAAATAAAATCACGTAAATCTCATAAAACGAGATAAACATGAATTTAATACTTGTTGAGTGAATATTTATGTGTGATAAATCTCATCACTGCAAATGCTCAAGCAAGAGGGCTGAAAATGAATGGTGCGCAACTGATAGTGAATGCGGCAGCGGCAAGCGGTATCGAATACTGCTTCGCCAACCCCGGAACCACCGAAATTCCATTGGTGGCGGCCATGGCCAGCGCACCTGCACTGAAGCCGGTGTTGTCGTTGTTCGAAGGGGTGTGCACGGGGGCGGCGGATGGGTATGGCCGGATTGCCGGCAAGCCGGCGATGACCCTGACGCACCTGGGTCCCGGGTTTGCCAATGGCATCGCCAACCTGCACAACGCGCGTCGTGCCAATACCCCCATCGTCAACGTGATCGGCGATCACGCGTCATGGCATGTCAACTACGATCCGCCGCTGGCCAGTGACATCCAGGCCTTGGCCGGGACTGTCTCCGGTTGGGTGCGCACCTCGCGCACGGCGTCGGGTATCGGCGAAGATTTGCAGGAAGCGGTGCGGGCGGCCTGGCAGGCCAAAGGGCAGATCGCCAGCCTGATTCTGCCCATGGACCTGCAAGCCAGCGCGGTGACGCACAACGGTGTGTTCGCCCCGATGCGAGCGCCGGTTCGCCGGTTTGCCGGTGACCGGGTCGAGACGGTGGCGCAGGCCCTGCGTGACGGGCAGCGCCTGGTGTTTATTGTCGGGGATGAGGGGTTGTCGGTCGCGGGTCTGGAAGCAGCGGGGCGCCTGGCCCAACTGCCTGGCGTGCGCATGTTTGCCGAGACCTTTCCACGGCTCAGCTACCGTGGCGGTGGTTTGCCAAACCTGGATCGCCTGCCGTATTTCCCGGAAGTGGCCATTGAAATCCTCGAGCAGTACGACCAGGTCGTGTGTGCCGGGGTGCCGGAGCCCATCAGTTATTTCGGCTACGAAGGCATACCGTCGCGCCTCGCCGAGCGTGAGCGTCTGCTGACGTTGGCCGATGTCGGTGACGATGTAGCCGGCGCGCTGACGGCACTGGCCGATGCCCTCAATGCACCGGCCTACGTGCCGACGCCGATGGGCATCGAACTGCCGCCCGGCCATGCCGAGCTCACACCTCAGTCCATCGGCCAGGTGTTGGCCGCATCGCTGCCGGCCGACAGTATTGTCTCCGTGGAAGGCGGCACCTGCGGCTATCCGTTTTTCACCGCCTCCGCCGGCGCCGCGCGGCACCGGGTGTTGACCAATACCGGTGGTGCGATCGGCCAGGGCATTCCAGTGGGGTTCGGAGCCGCCTTGGCGGAGCGGGGCAACCGCGTGTTCTGCCTGCAATCCGACGGCAGTGCCCAGTACACCATCCAAACCCTGTGGAGCGTCGCCCGCGAGCAGTTACCGGTGGTGATCCTGATTGCCGCCAACCATCGCTACGCCATTTTGCAGAACGAGCTGCGTCGTTTCGGCATGACCGAAATGGACCCGCAAGCCCTGCGCCTCACGGTACTCGATAGTCCACGGATTGACTGGAAGGCCCTGGCCAAAGGCTACGGCGTGCCGGCCTGCACGGTGCAAACCAATGCCGAACTGCAACGGGCGCTGGCCAATGCCAATGCCGACGGTGGTCCTTGCCTGATCGAAATGGCGCTGTGAAGGAGTCGATGATGAAACAGTTCGAAGTGCTACCTGCTGTGCAACATTTTCTGTCCCAGCCTGGCCGCCTGTTTATCGGTGGCAGTTGGCAGGACGCCGCCGCTGGCCGGCGGTTTGCCGTGGAAAACCCGGCGACTGAAGAAACCCTGACGGAAGTGGCCCAAGGCGACGCGCGTGACGTAGATGCGGCCGTTGCGGCAGCCCGCACAGCGTTCACCGGCGCCTGGGCGTTGCAGTCGCCCGCCCAGCGCGGTCTGCTGCTGTTTCGACTGGCGGACCTGCTGGATAAGCACCGCGAGGAGCTGGCGCAGTTGATCACGCTGGAGAACGGCAAACCCCTCTCAGCCGCCCGAGGGGAAGCGGCCAGTGCGGCGACCATCATTCGCTACTTCGCTGGCTGGCCGACCAAGATCGAAGGCAGCACGCTCCCTGTATCGCCGGCCAGCGGTGCGCCGATGCTCAACTACACCTTGCGTGAACCGGTGGGTGTGTGCGCGCTGATCGTACCGTGGAACTTCCCGTTGAACATGTGCGTGTGGAAGCTTGGCCCAGCGCTGGCGACAGGTTGTGTCGCGGTGCTCAAGCCCGCCGAGCAAACGCCGCTGGTTGCGATTCGACTGGTGCAGTTGATCGAGGCCGCCGGGTTTCCAGCGGGGGTGGTCAACCTGATCACCGGCCTTGGCGCTGAAACGGGCGCGCCACTGGCGCAGCATCCCGACGTGGACAAAATTGCCTTTACCGGCTCGACCCAGGTCGGTCGGCTGATCGCTCAGGCGGCCACCAGCAACATGAAAAAGGTCTCGCTGGAATTGGGCGGCAAGTCGCCGAACATCATCTTGCCGGACGCCGATATCGTGCGCGCCGCCAAAGGTGCGGCCGATGGCATCTTCTACAACCAGGGCCAGGTGTGCACGGCTGCCTCACGTTTATACGTACACGCCAGTGTGCTCGATCAGGTGCTCGAAGAACTTGAGCGGCATGCCACCGCCCATGTGCTCGGTAATGGTTTGGACCCGGCCACCAGCATGGGCCCACTCGTGTCGGGCCGCCAATTGAGCACGGTCAAAGGCTACCTGCAACGTGGTCAGGAGGAGGGCGCCGAACTGATCTGCGGTGGCGGCCGTCCCGCCCACCTGGAGCGCGGCCACTTTATTGCGCCCAGCGTGTTCCTTGATCGCGCCGAGCGTGCCTGTGTCGCCCGCGAAGAAATCTTCGGTCCGGTGCTGACCGTCATGAGCTGGACCGAAATCGACGACCTTGTGCTGCGCGCCAACGATTCGCCCTATGGCCTCGCGGCGGGTCTTTGGACCCGCGACCTGCGCTCGGCGCATCGCGTAGCGGCGCAGCTCAAGGCGGGCTCGGTCTGGATCAACTGCTGGAACGTGGTCGACGCGGCTTCGCCGTTCGGCGGGTACAAGCAATCCGGCTGGGGCCGGGAAATGGGTAAAAACGTGATCGATGCCTACACCGAGACCAAGAGCGTCTTCGTCGATCTGGCCTGATTCGAATAATCAAAAGAGGAAATGCTATGGATCTGGAATTGAAAGGCCGCGTGGCCATCGTCACCGGCGGCGGTATGGGTATCGGCAAGGAAGTCGCACGTTTTCTGTCCGAAGAGGGCTGCAAGGTGGTGATCTGCGCACGCCGCATGGAGTTTCTCCAACAGGCTGCCGAAGAGATCACGGCTCAGACCGGCAACGAAGTACTGCCGCTGTACTGCGACACCAATCAGATGTCGGCCGTGTCTGACATGGTCGAAGCGGCGCACAAACACTTCGGCCGCATCGACATCCTGGTCAACGGTGCAGCAGCGCCGTCCGGCGTGGTGCGCAATGACATTGAGCATGCCGGCGACGATGAGTTGCTGTCGGATCTCAACACCAAGGTGATCGGCTACTTCCGTTGCGCCAAGGCTGTGACCCCGCACATGAAGGCCGGCGGCTTCGGTCGCATCATCAACATCGGCGGCCTCACCGGGCGCAGCAGCAAAGTTCTCTCGGGGATGCGCAACCTGGCGATCGCCCACATGACCAAAACCCTCTCGGACCAATTGGGCCCTTCGGGGATCACGGTCAACTTGATCCACCCTGGCGTGGTGGATACCCCGCACATCCAGGAGCTGTACGAGCGCGAAGCGATCAAGCAAGGCAAGACTGCGGAACAGGTTGAGCAAGCCTACATCGACGCGACGCCGATTCGCCGCACCCTGGCACCGATGGAGATGGGCTGGCTGATTGGTTTCCTGGCGTCGCCCAAGGCAAGTGCAGTGACCGGCGAATCCATCGGTATCGACGGTGGACTGACCCGTGGCATCTTCATCTGAGGAGCAACAGCGATGAGTAACGGCACCCTTTTAGTTGCCACCGTAGGTCAAGCGGTAATCCGCAGCGCCGACGATGGCCGTACCTGGCATCGCCTGGGCCTGGGGCAGGACCTGGAATTCGACGCGATCACTCGATCCTTGAGTGTGCACCCCGACGAGCCTGAGGTGATCTACGCCGGTACGGACGTAGGCTTGTGTGTCAGCCGCGACACTGGCGGCCATTGGCAGCGGGTCGATGCGCCGTTCAACGGGCAGACGGTCTGGAAAGTCGCCGTCGATCCGCAGGACGCGCAACGGATTTTCGTCGGCACTGGCGCACCTTCGCGCGCCGTACTGTGGCGGACCCTGGACGGTGGTCTCAGTTGGGATCGAGCACCGGTGGAGATTCCGGAGTTCTGCGACGGGGTCAGCCGCCCACGGCTGCTGGCTTTCGCCTATGACCCGACCGACCGCAACCAGCTATGGTTCGGCCTTGAAGAGGGTGGGTTATTCCACTCCCGTGACGGTGGCGACAGCTGGACGCGCGTCGATGATCGACTGCTGTGGGACTACAACTCGGATGTCCACAACATTCTGGTACTGCCTAATCACGGCCAGAAAGTCATCGTGGTGGTCTGCGTCAACGCCGTCTACCGCAGCCTGGATGAAGGGCTGACCTGGACCGGCATTATCGGTCGAGAAGTGTTCGGCTTGTATTACATGCGCGCCATGAACGCGCCGTTGGGCACGCAAAGCGACCTGTACCTGAGTATTTCCGATGGCACACCCGGTACCACCAGCAAGATCCTGGTGTCCCGTGATGCTGCGCTCAGCTGGGAAGTGTTGCCCCTGTCGCAACAACCCAATTCCTGCGTCTGGGCCATTGCCTTCAACCCGGAAAACCCGCGACAGATCGTTGCGGGAACCAAGTATGGGCATTTGTTCACCTCCGAGAATGGCGGTGATGGCTGGCAGAAACAGTGGCGCGAATTCAGTGAGATCGCTGACGTGCTCTGGACCCCCGCAGTGGCGCAGATCAAGGCAGGGCATCAATCCGTGGTCAAAAAAAGCTGAGGTATCACGCGATGAAAGTCGAAATCCTTCGTACTCACTTATCGCTCTCGGTAAGTGATCCTGATGTGTCGGCACGCTGGTACGCCGACATCCTGGGCATGCATGAAAGTGCCCGGGGCGAAAGCTGGGTCATGATGGCGTTTGGTACCAAACATCACGACATCGCCTTGCTTCGTGCAGAGCCCGGCGCCCATCAGGGCGGGTTGGGGTTGCAACACTATGGATTGGAAATCGCCGGGGACATGACCACCTTGCGCCAGCTCTACGGAATGTTGCTGGGCAAGGGCGTCGAGGTTGTGAAGATCACCGATCACGAAATCGGTAATGGTGTGTATTTCAACGATCCTGACGGTAATCGCATGGAATTTTTCCTTGAAACCGAACACGACGATGCGCTCGGCAAGGCCCGGTTCAAGGCCGCTGGCGCGCCAAGCCGACATTTCAACCTGGATCCACTGGATCCACTAGACCCGCTTTGAGGCAACCCTGATGAAAACCGCAAATTTTGCTTCGTATCACATCCGCAAGTGGTACAGCTTTGTCGAAGAAACCCTGGCGAACGAAAGTGGCCAGTTGGCCGATGGCGAGCCGCTGTTCAAATATGCCGTCGCCGCCGTGATCGCCAACCCCTATGCCGGTCGCTACAGCGAGTCGCTGACAGAGCTGATAGAACCGTCGCCGCTGTTGGGCGAAGAGTTCGGTCGTCGCATTCAGGCGCTGGCCGGCTCGCGGGATATTGTCAGCTACGGTAAAGCTTGCATGGTGGGCAGCCAGGGCGAATACGAACACGGCAATGCGTTCCTGACCAACCCGGCTGCCGATCCGGTGCGCCTGGCGCTGGGCGGGGGCAAATCCTGGGTGCCGTCCACCGGCAAACGGGGCGGCCCGGGTTCAACCATTGATGTGCCGTTGGCCCACAAGGATGCACTGTATGTACGCTCCCATTACGACAGCATATCCCTGATGTTTGGCGACGGCCCCGCGCCGGATGAGGTGATCGTGATCTGGGCCTTCGCCACGCGCGGGCGCTTGCATGCGCGGCTGGGCGGTCTGCAGGCGGCGGACGTCAAAGGTATTGATGGGCTGCACTGATTTCAGGCGCATGGCTTTAGCGGCGTCGAATTAAAAACACAACAAGAAAGCGGTGAATAGCGATGAAGCAGGAGAAGACCCAAGTTGTCATTGTCGGCGGCGGCCCTAACGGGATCACGGCCGCACACTATATGGGGATGTACGGTATCGACTGCGTCGTCCTTGAACTTGCCGACGGCGTACTGCCTTACCCGCGCGCAGTGGGCATGGATGATGAAGCACTGCGCGTGTTGCAGGGAATCGGCATTGCCGAACTCGCTGTGCGCGACATGATCTGCGATGTACCGCTGCGCTATTACAATGCTCGCGGCGTGTGTTTCGCCGAGGTCAAGCCGAGTACGGCCCATTACGGCTGGCCAATGCGCAATATTTTCATGCAGCAGTTGCTGGAAGGCACGTTGCGCGAAACCCTGGAGCAGCGTGCCAGCGTTGTGTTGCGCCAAGGCCATGAAATGCTCGAACTCGAGCAGGACGGGCAGGGCGTGACATTGCAGGTGCGCGATGCTCAAGGCGAGATTTATCAACTGCGGGCTGACTATGTAATCGGCGCCGATGGCGGACGCTCTACTGTGCGTAAAAAGCTCGGTATCGAGCTGTCGGGGCTGACACATGCGCGCAAATGGGTGGTGGTCGATACGGCCAATGACACCCTCGATGCACCCTACACCGCACTGCATGCCGACCCGGAACGGCCCTTCGTGTGCATCTATCTGCCGTATCAGCAACGCCGCTGGGAGTTCATGCTCCTGGAAGGCGAAGATGAGGCGAAGATGTGTGACGAGAGCACCATTCGCGAGTTGATCCGTGGGCATATCGGCAACGCGGTCGATCAGTTGAACATCATCCGCATCCGAGCCTATACCCACCACTCCAGGGTTGCGGTGCGGTTTGTCGAAGGGCGTGTGGCGCTGGTGGGCGATGCCGCGCATATTTCTCCACCCTGGGCCGGGCAGGGCCTCAATTCCGGGCTGAGGGACGTGGCTAACGTGGCCTGGAAACTGGCGGCGATCATCCAGGGCCGTGCCTCGCACTCGATCCTCGCCAGCTACGACCAGGAGCGCCGTGGGCATGCCACCGAGCTGGTGGCCCTGGCCGACAACATGGGCGCGGTACTGGGAATGACCAACCCGCTGATGGCCGGCGTGCGCGACTGGTTGTTCCAGGCAGTGAACACTGTCGACAACCTGCGCTCACACCTGCTGGAGTTCAAATTCAAACCCAAGGCCACCATCACCAAGGGCCTGGTCTATCACGAGCGTGCCGAGTTGCGCGAGGACGATCTGGTCGGCCAGCTGTTTGTTCAACCATACATCGAAGACGCCCAGGGCCAGCGTTGTCGCCTGGATGAGGTGCTTGGCAATTCCTATGCGGTGCTGGGTTATCGGGTGAACCCGCGCGAACAACTCAGCGAGGAAATGGCCGCTTATTGGGCACGCTGGGACACGCGTTTTATTCAGGTCAATCGTTCGCGCAGTGGCATCGGACGTGGCCAGCCGTTGACGGCCTCGGACGCGATCAGCGTGGAGGACGTGGATAATCGCCTGGGTGAATGGTTCTCCAAGGTGCGTGACTGCATCGTAGTGGTGCGTCCGGACCGGTTTGTCGCCGCCATTACCACACCAGAGAGGCTTGAAGGTGTGCTGCGCAAACTGGCGGAGCAACTGTCATGAACAGCGGCAACGCGCTACTGAACCGGCTACATCAGGCGACACGCACGGTGCAAGCCATTGCGCCACTGGCCCCCGAGGCGATAGATCGGCTTGCGGGTTATGCGCTACAGCGCGAAGCGCTGGACCACCGCCAGGCCGCAGGCGAGCGACTGAGCGGGTGGAAGGTCGCCTTCGCCGGCAGCGCCGCGCAAAAACGCTTTGGCCTTGACGAACCGGTGTATGGCGGCCTGACGGATACCATGATCGTCGAGCCGGGTACCGCGGTGGCATTCTCGCGGTTGATCCAGCCCAAGCTGGAGGTCGAATTGGCGTTTGTGCTGGGGCGTGCCCTCGCGCCGGGGGACTACCGTGACGGGGATATTCTGGCAGCCATCGGCGACGTAGCACCCGCGTTCGAGATCGCCGACTGCCGTTGGCAGGGCTGGGATTTCGGAGTGGGCGCCTTTCTTGCCGACAATGCGGCGGCGGGGCTTTATTGTCTCGGACCGCGCATCCCTTTCGATCCTGTACACCACGTCGCTGTAGCGTATAGCCTGGAGTGCGACGGCGCGCTCTGCGGTAACGGTGATACGCACGATCGGGAGGACGGCCCGCTGGCCAATCTGTGCTGGCTGATTCGGCGTCTGTTGGCCGACGGTCAACGTGTGGAGGCTGGGCAAGTTGTGCTCTCCGGTGCGTTGTTGCCGCCGATGAATATTCAGCCCGCCAAGTACTGCCTGCACATGCTTGGCATGGAACTGGCTTTGGTTTTCACGGCGGACGCCGCCCCTGTGTGAACGATAGCTGCCGTCACGGATGACAGAGTCCCTTTCAGGCCGATAAACAAACGGGGCCACCGAGGAACGACGACCATGTTCGCTGAAGTTCGAACCTTCAATGACCCTCAACAACACGCTGGCTCCATCCAGGGCTGGCGGCAAGTGTATGACCAACTCGGCCGTGGCTGCCTGACCAGCGAGCTGCGGCAGTTGTCCTCTGACCGCTTTCAAATCTTCCAGGAAGTGCTGGACAAACGCGTGGTACAGCGCGGCTATGCGCCGAAAGGTCGGCTGTGCGCGGCCATGTCGTTAGGCTGCGCGCCGGTGGTGCAGGGGCAACAGGTGGGCACTCACAGCGTGGTGCTGTTGCGTGACGGCGAGGAGTTTGTGTTGCACGCCCCTGAAGGCATGCACTTCTTCGCGCTCAATGTCGATGCGGTGCGCTTCGCCAAACTGGCCGCTTTTGAATTGTCTGACGATCAGCTCAAGCGCATGAAGACCACATCCCAACTCAGCGTGGATGACGCGTTACTGTTGCGAATACGTCAGCGCATTCACCCGCTGTTTCGTCACCTTCTGGAACAGACGGACGCTATCAACTCAACCGCCGAGAAAATGCTGGAGGAAGAACTGCTTGGCGCGTTCCTCGATTTGTTCAGCCACGCGACCGATGAGGTACGTTGTCGTCGCGGTAATTTCGCCGTGAGTGCTTACCTGGTGAAGCGTTGCCAAGAGCTGATCGATGCCAGTGGTGATACACCACTGAGCATTCTCGACCTGTGCGAACACCTGCGGGTGAGTCGCCGGACTCTGCAGAACAGTTTTCAGGCAGTGACCGGAATGCGTCCGGTCGAATACCTGCGCAATCTACGCCTCAACGCGGTGCGACGCCGCTTGATCACAACCTCTGCCTGCACTCACAACATCAGTGAGATCGCGATGGCGATGGGCTTTTTTCATCTGAGCCACTTTGCCGCGCATTACCGACAATTGTTTGGCGAGTCACCGTCCGAAACGCTCAGGGCAATGCGCTAAAGACCACATGTGCGGCTGACGCTTTCCTCCCACCCGATTTCCTCTTCCAGGCTGATATTCAAGCGCTCATGAATTGTCGGTTTCGCTACGCGAAGCTGGCAACTCGGCTCGCTGGATATGCCTTGCCGTATTCGAAATACAGGGAATTACCGAGGGGGATGAAGGAGCGCGTTTGCTTTTGAAAGGGAGGGGGTCAGGCGTAGTTGATCCGGTCGGTGTAGGCGTTCTGGGCCATTTTGCGTTGATAGTCGCAAGGCGTTGTACTGACCAGTTTCTTGAAGTCGCGCAGGAAGTGCGATTGATCGGAAAAGCCCAGGTCGAGGGCCAGCTCCGAAAACGACACATCGTGTTGGGTATTGAGGGTGTCCAGAGCCGCCTGGCAGCGAATGATTCGGCAAAAGGTCTTGGGTGACATGCCGGTGTCCTGACTGAACTGTCGGTGCAGCGTGCGACTGGTGTACCCGCTGAGGTCTTCCAGTTGCTGAATACGAATATCACCGCGGTGGCGCAGTGCCTGCTGAATGACCATGGCCGTGAGTGTTGATGTTTTACCCATCAGACGGGGGGCGAGGTAGTCGTTGAACAGCCGCATCTGATCGCCCAGCAGCGGAGCTTGAACGATACTTTCGAAGATGCGCTGGGCGAACCCCGAGACCTCCAGCAAGTCGAGTTCCCGTTCGGTCAATTCTTCGGCCAGCACATTGATAAATCCGGGAATGACGCCCGGTGAAAAGCGCACGCCGAAGTAATGATGGTTCTGGTGTAACTCGACCGCTTGGGCAGCCAGCGGCGTGCCACAGATCCGAGCGGTAGGGCGAGTTGCATCACAGTCGAAAACAATATCCACGCAACCGTCCGGCACGGCCAGCAGGTTGGCCGATTGAGCCACATCGAAGGCATAGAAATGCGAGATCGCCGGGTGTTCGGAGGGCATGACCGAATACCGTGAAGAGTTGAGCACGAACCAGGGCTGTTCGTTCGCAGTGTGGTGCCTGGGAGGCGGCGCGCACTGTTTGATCATGGTTGCACCTTCGATGAGTAGCGATACGAGAGTTTTCACGCATTAATTACGCCAACAATTGCGCGCCGGCCAACCGGGCATGTCCGAAATTTACAATACTGCGGAAAAACGCGCCCTGATACTCGACGTCGACAGCGTGGAGCTGCGCCTACCGCAGCGATATCACCTTCAGCCCGAGAACTACTATGTCTACAAATACAAAAATTGACTTCATCTACCTCTCCGAGCAGGACATGATCCGCGCGGGCGTGACTGACATGCTGGCGTGCGTGAACACCATGGAAGAGATGTTCGGCCTGCTCTATGCCGGTGACTATCGCATGGCTGGGCCGAACAATGACTCCCATGGCGCGATGGTGATCTTCCCGCAGGATTCGCCCTTCCCGAACATGCCCAAGCCCACGGCTGACCGGCGCATGATGGCCATGCCTGCCTACCTGGGCGGCAGCTTTTGCACCGCAGGCGTGAAATGGTACGGCTCCAATATCGCCAACCGCGAAAAAGGCCTGCCGCGCTCGATTCTGATGTTTACCTTGAACGACCCCGACACCGGCGCACCGCTGGCCCATATGTCGGCCAACCTGCTGTCCGCTTATCGCACCGGTGCGATTCCCGGCGTGGGCGCACGCCACTTGGCACGCAAGGACTCAAAAGTCGTCGGTCTGCTCGGTCCAGGTGTAATGGGCAAGACCACACTGGCGGCATTCATCGCGGTATGCCCGCATATCGACACACTGAAGATCAAAGGTCGTGGCCAGAAGAGCCTCGATAACTTTATCGCCTGGGTTAAGGAAACCTATCCGCAGATAACCACGATCGAAGTGGTCGACACCCTTGAAGCGGTGGTTCGTGACTCCGACCTTGTTACTTATTGTAGCTCCGGTGAGGTGGGCGATCCCACGACCTACCCAATTGTGAAGCGCGAATGGGTCAAGCCAGGTGCCTTCCTGGCGATGCCTGCATCCTGCTCCCTTGACGACGGGATGGAACAGCGCGACGTACGCAAGGTGCTGGACAACACCGGTCTCTACCAAGCCTGGTTTGAAGAACTGCCCAAGCCTGCGCATCACTGCGTGCCGGTGATTGGCGTGCGCTTCATGGACATGATTGCCGAAGGCAAGATGCAACTCGATGAAGTCGAGGACATCGGCAAGATCATTGCGGGCGCTGCGCAAGGTCGAAGGAACGATGAAGAAATCATCATCATGTCAGTGGGCGGCATGCCCGTGGAAGACGTGGCCTGGGGCACGGTGGTGTACCGCAACGCCATCGAAAAAGGCATCGGTGTCACCTTGAACCTGTGGGAAACCCCGGTTCTGCGTTAAGCCATCCATCACTTATTTTTAAGAGGCATTCCACATGACAAACATCATCAAGCTCAAGACCGGTTCCCCGTTTGAAGAACAGGCCAGCTATTCGCGCCTGGTGGTCGTGGACAACTGGATCTACGTGTCCAACACCGCAGGCCGCAACCCACAGACCAAGCTGATTCCGGAAGATATCCTCGAGCAGACGCACCAGGTATTCGCCAACATCGAGGCGGCCCTGGCGGCGGTCGATGCGAGCCTGGCGGACGTGGTGTGTTCGCGGGTGTTCATCCAGGACCCCAAGGACGTGCCGGCCGTGATGGCCCTGATCGGCGAAAAGTTTCGCGGCGTTGACCCGGCCAGCACCGTCACCTGTCCACCCTTGGGGTCGACGGTCTACAAGGTTGAGCTGGAAGTGACGGCGTATCGCAATGCGTCGAAGGCGCAAGTTGAAGTCATTCGCCTGTCGCAGTAACTGTCACGCGGCCGTGCGCAGGTGCGGCCTACTTCATTCGATTACCGAGTCTTGATCATGGCACCCACAATAGCGCCCGTGAAAACGTCTACCGTGTTTCCCTCCGCAACCTCTGTCGTCATCATTGGCGGCGGGATTATCGGCCTGACTGCTGCGTTGACATTGGCCGAACGCAATATCTCGGTGGTGGTGCTGGAAAAAGGCCATATCGCCGGAGAGCAGTCGTCACGCAACCTGGGCTGGGTACGCAAGACCAGCCGCCACGCGGCCGATATTCCCCTGGCCCTCGCCGCGGACCGTTTGTGGGCGAAGATGCCTGAACGGGTAGGGGCGGATGTCGGGTATCGCCAGGAGGGCATCATGTTCGTGGGCCGCAACCCATCGCAGATGGCGATGCATGAGGGATGGCTCAAGTCGGTGGAGCATCTGTCACTGGATTCACGGCTGCTCAGCAAACGCGAAATTGGCGAGCTGGTGCCAGGTGGCGTGGGTGACTGGGCCGGCGGCATCTTTACGCCGTCCGATGCGCGTGCCGAGCCGACGCTGGCAAGCAGCGCGATCGCCAAGGCTGCCATGGACTTGGGTGTGGTGATTATCGAGCAGTGCGCGGTGCGTACGCTGCAGATGTCCGCCGGTGTGGTCAGTGGCGTGGTCACGGAGAAAGGTGAGATTCGCTGTGATCATGTGCTGCTCGCAGGGGGGATGTGGTCACGGCGCTTTCTGGGCAACCTAGGTGTGTCGTTGCCGACCTTGCCCTTGACTTGCTCGGTGCTGCGTACCCACCCAATGGAGGGGCCGACTGAAATTGCTGTCGGCGCACCTGACTTTTCGTTTCGCAAGCACAAGGACGGCGGCTTCATCATTACCCAGCGCGGCAAACTGGATGCCTTCCTGACACTCGATCACCTGTTGCTCGCCAAGCAATATATGCCGCAGTTCCGTGCGCAACGCAGCGTCTTGAACGTGTCGTTGGGTAAACCTTTTTTCAATGACCTGGCGCTTGCCCGGCGTTGGAAATCCGACAGCGTCAGCCCATTTGAACGCGTCAGGGTGCAGGACCCGGCCGCCAACCCGCGGCTCAATAACGATGCAATGAACAACCTCATTGCGGCTTGGCCGGTGTTTGAACAGGCGCGGATCGCCCAGGCCTGGGCAGGCACTATTGATGTCACACCCGATTCGAATCCTGTCATTGGTCCGGTCGCGCAGATTCCGGGGCTGACCGTGGCCACCGGCTTCTCAGGGCACGGTTTCGGCACGTCGCCGGCGGCAGGTCACCTCGCAGCGGATCTTGTCAGCGGTCATGCGCCGATCATTGATCCAAGCCCTTATCGGTTTGATCGTTTCCAGAACGGTCGAAGCCACGCATAAAGGAACCAACCGATGCCTCCTGACAGCTGTTTCTTTACCAACCGTTCGGGCTTGCGCCTGCACTTTTTGCGCTGGGGTGAGTCGACCGGCGTGCCCTTGGTGCTATTGCATGGCTTGCGGGCCTACGCACAAACCTGGGAATCGCTGGTGCAATCTCTGGGCGCGGGCTATTGCAGCTATGCCTTGGACCAGCGAGGTCGAGGACTGAGTGATTGGGCCTCGCCCGACAGTTACCACACGCAGTCGTATGTCGAGGACCTTGAAGACCTTGTAGCCCATGTTGGCTTGTCGCGTTTTGTATTGCTGGGGCACTCATTAGGGGGCGCCAACGCCCTTGAATATGCGCGGCAAAATCCGCGACGGTTGATTGGCTTGATGATTGAGGACATCGGTCCCGGCTCTTCAAGCCAGGGCGATGGTGCCGCACGCATTCGCCGCGAGATGAGCCAGACGCCTTTGCAGTTCGAGAGCTGGGAGGCGGCCCGCGCATTCTGGCAGGCTTCGCGCCCGGGCTTGTCGGAACAGGGCCTGGCGTCAAGGCTCGCTCATTCGATGAAAGAGAGCGAGGGCGTGATCACCTGGCGCCATGATCAGCAGGGTATTGCCGAGGCGCGCCTGAGTATCGAGCCGACGGACCTGTGGCCGGCGGTGCGCGCGCTGGATTGCCCGACCCTGTTCATTCGCGGCGGCCGCTCGGACTTTCTGCCGCCCTCGACGCTGCAGGCGATGAGCGCCAGCAATCCGTACGTGCGGACGGTGGAGGTCGAAGGCGCCAGTCACTATGTACATGACGATCAAGGCGAGGTGTTCAACGCTCTGGTCGCAGGCTTTCTCAAAAGCCTTGAGCTCCCGGGTCAATGAAACCCACGGCACGTCTGATCGCACTGCTGGCATCGCTGACGGCCTTTGTGCCGTTTTCCATCGATACCTATCTGCCCAGCCTGCCGCAGATCGCCACTGACCTGTCGAGCAGTACCTCCCAGGTGCAACACACGATCAGTGCCTTTCTCGCCGGGTTGTGCCTGGGCATGCTGTTCTATGGGCCGCTGTCGGACCGCTATGGGCGTCGCCCACTGTTGCTGGGCAGTCTCGTGCTCTATGGCCTGGCAACCCTTGGCTGCCTGTTTGCCGGCAGCATCGAACAACTGACTGCATGGCGATTTCTCCAGGCACTTGGCGGGGCCGGCGCGCTGGTCCTGGCGAGGGCCATCGCCAGAGACCTGTTCGGTCTGGCACAGGCGGCCAAGGTGCTGTCCTGGATGCATCTGCTGACGATGATGGCGACGTTGGTCGCGCCAATGATCGGTACCTGGCTGGTGCTGATTGACGGCTGGCGCACCATATTCGCCGCGTTGTTCATCCTGTGCGGGCTGTGCCTGCTAATGGTATGCGTGGGACTGAAGGAGAGTCTCCCGACGCAGGCGCGCGGCACCTCGCTCAAGGGGGCGTTCGCCGCTTACCCGGGCATCGTCCGACAACCTCGGGCCGTGGCGCTGATCCTGTGCATGGCACTGGCCTTTGGCGGCATGTTCGCTTTTATCACCGCCTCACCCTTTGTGTACGTCGTGTACTTCGGTGTCTCGCCGCGTACCTTCAGTTGGCTGTTTGGTCTGAACATTCTCGGCATCATCGTGGTGACCTTTATCAATGCCCGCTGGGTCACTCGCTTCGGGCCACAACGCATGCTGGGAGTGGGGGCCGTGCTGGCGGGCGTCGCAGCGTTGGCGCTGATGGTGGCGGGGTATACGCAGTGGGGCGGGCTTACGAGCATTGTGCTTTGCATGGTGCTGTACATGGGCGTCACGGGTTTGCTGGGAGCCAATTGCACGGCGAGCCTGATGAACATGTTCCCAGGGCAGGCGGGGGCGAGTGTCGCCCTGGGTATTTCGGTGCAATTCGCCAGCGGGGCGCTGGCCAGTGTGTGGGTCAGTCGCCTGGCCGATGGCACCCCATGGCCCATGTGCCTGGTGGTGGGAAGCTGTGGGCTTGGCTGCCTGGTTGCGTATGGCATCTCGATCCGTGTGCCTGTCAATCCAGCCGCTGCGCGGGATGAAGTGAGTGCGCCGCTTCGACCCTGACGTCAAGGTTTGGTATTGCCCCCGGCCTTTTGACACGCCCGCTTCGAGACATCCCCTGTCTGAGGGGGCCTGAGAAGCGGGCGTGGCGACTACTCGCGCTTCACTACCAGGGTCAAAATGTCGTAACTGGCTACCAGTTCTCCCAACTGATTGGTCACTTCCACATCCCAGGCCACCACGCCTTGCGGAATGCCTTGCGGGCTCTTTTTGCCCTGGTCGATTTTGCGTTTGCAGGTCAGGCGCGCCTGGATAGTGTCGCCGATGCCCACCGGGGTGATGAAGCGCAAAGTATCCAGGCCATAGTTGGCCAGGACCGGGCCCGGCGCCGGGGACACGAACAGGCCGGCCGCCGCCGACAGCACGAAGTAACCGTGGGCGATGCGTTTGCCGAATTGCGATTCTTTGGCGGCGATGTCATCGAAGTGCATGTAGAAGTGATCGCCGGACAGGCAACCGAAGTTCACCAGATCGGCTTCGGTCACGGTGCGACGGTGAGTCAGCAGCGATTCGCCGATCTGCAGGTCCTGGAAGAACCGGCGGAACGGATGCACTTCGGTTTCGATGACCTTGGCGCCACGCACGTATTCGCCGGTGACCGCCGCCAACATAGTCGGCGAGCCTTGCACTGCCGCGCGTTGCAGGTAGTGCTTCACGGCGCGCAGACCACCGAGTTCTTCACCGCCGCCGGCACGACCCGGTCCGCCGTGTTTGAGTTGTGGCAGGGGTGAACCGTGACCGGTGGATTCGGCGGCGGATTCGCGGTCCAGCACCAGCAAGCGCCCGTGCCAGGCAGCGGCGACCGGAATTGCCTTGGCGGCGATCTGCGGGTCTTTGGTGATCAAACTGGCCACCAGGCTGCCTTTGCCGCGAGCGGCCAGGACCAGTGCTTCGTCCAGATCGTCGTAGGCCATCAGGGTGCTGACCGGGCCGAACGCTTCGATATCGTGAGCACCGCCCTCGGCGTGCGGGTCGCGCGACTGCAGCAACGTCGGCGCAAAGAACGCGCCCTGGCTGACATTTTCGCCACGAGGTGCGAAACCGTCACGCGCACCGAACAGCAGATCGCTGCTCTGCAACAGGCTTTCAAGACGCTCAGCCACGTCTTTCTGTTGATCGTGAGAGGCCAGCGCGCCCATGCGCACACCTTCCACCGATGGGTCGCCAACCACGACTTTCGCCAGGCGATCCCGCAGGCGGGTCGCCACCGCATCGATGTGCTTGGCCGGAACGATGGCGCGGCGGATGGCTGTGCATTTCTGCCCGGCCTTGGTGGTCATTTCCCGGGCGACTTCCTTGATGAACAGCTCGAACTCTTCGTCGTCCGGCGTCACGTCCGGCGCGAGGATCGCGCAGTTCAGCGAGTCGGCCTCGGCGTTGAACGGCACCGAGTTACGGATCAGATTCGGATTGACCCGCAGCTTGGCGGCGGTGTCGGCCGAGCCGGTGAAGGTCACTACGTCCTGGCCTTGCAGGCGATCGAGCAGGTCGCCGGTGCTGCCGATGATCAACTGCAAACTGCCTGCGGGCAGCAAACCGGATTCGTCCATCAGGCGTACCACGGCTTCGGTCAGGTAGCTAGTGGCGCTGGCCGGTTTGACGATGCACGGCATGCCGGCGAGAAAGCTCGGGGCGAATTTTTCAAGCATGCCCCAGATCGGGAAGTTGAAGGCGTTGATGTGCACCGCCAGGCCGCCACGGGGTACCAGAATGTGCGTGCCGGCGAAGGTGCCGAGTTTGCTCAGCGGCATCGCCGGGCCTTCGTGGACGATATTGCCCGACGGCAGTTCGCGGGAACCGAGGCTGGCATAGGTGAACAGCGTGCTGTTGCCGCCTTCGATGTCGATCCAGCTGTCGGCACGGGTGGCGCCGCTGTGGCGGGAGATGGCGTAGAGCTGTTCTTTGCGTTCGCTCAGGTACAAGGCCAGGGCCTTGAGGCGCTGGGCTCGTTGCTGGAAGTCCAGCGCCATCAGTCCGCTGACGCCTTGGCGGCGACCGTGCTCGATGGCTTCGGCGAAATCCGGACGCTCTTCGTGAGTGCGCGCAATCTCGTGGCCATCGATGGCGCTGCGCAGCACCTGGGCACCGTGTTGGCCGATCCAGCGACCGGCGATGAAGCTTTGCAGGGTAGGGGCGTGAGGCATCGTGTTTGCTCCTGGAATCAAAATGGGCATGGCGCCGGGCCGGATAAACCGGGCTGCTTTTGTGGCGAGGGAGCACGCTCCCTCGCCACAGGTGTTCGCGTGATCTTCAGAACTGGTCGAAATCCAGCACCACTTTGTTGCTCACCGGAAACGCCTGGCACGACAGCACATAGCCGGCAGCCACTTCGTAGTCTTCCAGTGCATGGTTGCTGTCCATCTCCACTTCGCCTTCGATGACCTTGCATTTGCACGTCGAGCACACGCCGGCCTTGCACGAGTAAGGCAGTTCGGCGCCTTGGGCGTTGCCGGCGTCAAGAATGCTTTGGCTATTGCGCGGCAGGTCGAACGCCAACGCGCGGCCGTCGCTGATGACGGTGATCTGGCTAACGGCGGCATCAACCTGGCGAGCGGCCTCGCGGGCCTCGCGTTTCTGCTGGCTGCCGACCGCGGCAAACAGTTCGAAATGGATGCGTTCGTGCGGCATGCCTTTGGCTTTCAGGCTGTCGCGCACGGTTTCGGTCATCTCCTGCGGGCCGCAGATGAACGCGGCGTCGAGGGCTTTGACGTCGATCCAGCGAGAGAACAGCTGCTCGCATTTCTCGGCGTTGATCCGACCGTTGTACAGGTCGACATCCTGCTGTTCGCGGCTGAACACGAAGATCAGGTTCAAACGCTGCAAGTAGCGGTTTTTCAGGTCTTCGAGTTGTTCGCGAAACAGCGCGCCGGAGCTGGAACGGTTGCCGTACAGCAGCGTGACGCGGCTATGCGGTTCGGTTTGCAGGGTGGTCTTGATGATCGACAGGATCGGCGTGATGCCGCTGCCCGCCGCGACCGCGAGGTAGTTGCCATGGCGAGTCGGGTCGAGGTCGACATGAAAGTGCCCGGCTGGTGGCATCACCTCCAGGCTGTGCCCGGCCTTCAACTGCTCATTGGCGAACGCCGAGAAACGTCCACCCGCCACACGCTTGATGGCGACACGCAGTTCGCCGTCGTTGACCCCGGTGCAGATCGAGTAGGACCGGCGTACTTCTTCGCCGTCCATCTGAGTACGCATCACCAGGTGCTGGCCCTGGGTGAAGTGAAAACTGTCTTGCAGGTGCTGGGGAATCTCGAAGGCGATGGACACCGCGTCACGGGTCTCGGTGCGCACGTCCTTGATGGTCAGGCTGTGAAATTTACTCATTATTGTTCTCCAGCTGGGACGGCCGATCGCCGCTCAGATGCATTTGAAATAGTCGAACGGTTCCCGGCAATCGACGCAGCGGTACAGCGCCTTGCAGGCGGTTGAACCGAACTCGCTGAGCACTTCGGTGTGCGCACTGCCGCATTGCGGGCAAACGATTACCGGGCTTTCGCCGAGCAGACTGCGCTTGCTGGTGCTGCCGTCGGGCGGCGCAATGCCGTAGGCGCGAAGGCGTTCGCGACCGCTGTCGGTGATCCAGTCAGTGGTCCAGGCCGGGGTCAATTTGCGTTCCAGGTGTGGCGCCTTGAACCCGGCCGATTCCAGCGCCTCGCGGATGTCGCTTTCGATCACTTCGGTGGCGGGGCAGCCGGAGTAGGTCGGCGTGACCACCACGTGCAGGTGCCCGGCCTGCCAGTCGAGATCGCGAACGATGCCCAGGTCGACGACGCTGACCACCGGCACTTCCGGGTCCATGACCTGCGCCAACGTCGCCCAGGCAGCGGCCAGGTCGGTTGGCTGAACCGGCCGTGCGCCCTGGTCGCTGGCGATCAGCTCACCAGGTCGCATCGGGGTACGCTCGTGGCAGTGATTGCATCTCGGCCAGCAGAATGCCCAGGTGTTCGCTGTGCAAACCGCGGCGGGCATTCAAGTAGAAATAGCTCGGTGCAGCCGGCACGGGCAGGGTGGCGCTGGCGAAAATCTCGCTGACCTTGGCTTGCCAGGCCGCGGCGACTTGCGCAGCGTCCGGGGTGAGACCGGCATCGCACAGGCGTTGTTCGCTGTCGTCAGCACTGGTCAGCTCGACCGTGAAACGCCAAACCTCAGGGATGGCCGCGAGCATGCGCTGATGACTTTCCTCGGTGCCGTCACCCAGACGCTCGACCCATTCACCGGAGCGGCGCAGGTGATAGGTGACTTCCTTCACGGCTTTGGCGGCAATCCCGGCGATGCGCTCATCGCTGGACTGGCTCAGGCCGCTGAGTATTTGCAGGTGCCAGGCGTCGTAGAGAAATTGCTTGAGGATGGTCACCGCGTAGTCGCCGTTGGGTTGTTCCACTAGCAGCAGATTGCGATAGGCGCGCTCATCACGACGGAACGCCAGGTGATCGGCATCGCGACCGTCGTTCAGCAGTTCGGCGGCGTATTCCAGCCAGTTGCGTGCCTGGCCCACCAGGTCGAGGCCGACGTTCATCAGCGCCAGTTCTTCTTCCAGCGCCGGGGCCTTGCCGCACCATTGGCACAGGCGCTGGCCCTGGATCAGGGCGCTGTCGCCGAGGCGCAGCAGGTATTCGATCAGATCAGTCTGCTTGTTCATGGTCGACCTCACATGTGCCCGACTTCGGCCGGCAGCTCGTAGAAGCTGGCGTGGCGGTAAACTTTGTCGTCCGCCGGGTCGAACAGCGGGTCTTTTTCATCGGGTGACGACGCGGTGATCAGTGCCGAAGGTACGACCCACAGGCTCACGCCTTCGCTGCGGCGGGTGTACAACTCGCGGGCGTTCTCGATGGCCATGGTGGTGTCGGCGGCATGCACACTGCCGACATGCTTGTGGTTGAGGCCGTGCTTGCTACGCACGAAAACTTCGAAAAGGGTCCATTCAGACATATCAGTGACTCCACATCAGGTGGCCGATCAGGCGGCGTTCTTGTTTTGTTTTTTGCGAGCGTGAGCGACTGCGGCTTCGCGGACCCAGGCACCGTCTTCAATGGCTTTGCGACGGGTTGCAACGCGTTCCTGGTTGCACGGGCCGTTGCCCTTGAGCACTTCGTAGAATTCGTTCCACTGGATTTCGCCGAAGTCGTAATGGCCGCGCTCGGCATTCCACTTCAAGTCCGGGTCGGGGCAGGTGCAGCCCAGCAGTTCCAGCTGCGGGATGGTTTGGTCGATGAAGCGCTGGCGCAGTTCGTCGTTGCTCTGGCGTTTGATTTTCCAGGCCATGGACTGGGCGCTGTTTGGCGAGTGTTCGTCGCTCGGGCCGAACATCATCAGCGACGGCCACCACAGGCGATTGATCGCGTCCTGGACCATGTCTTTTTGCGCCTGGTTGCCATGACGCATCATGGTCAGGAGGATTTCGTAGCCCTGGCGCTGGTGGAAACTCTCTTCCTTGCAAATCCGCACCATGGCCCGGGAGTAGGGGCCATAAGAGGTGCGTTGCAACACCACCTGATTGACGATCGCCGCGCCGTCCACCAGCCAGCCCACGGCGCCCATGTCGGCCCAGTTCAGCGTCGGGTAATTGAAGATGCTCGAGTACTTGGCTTTGCCGCTGTGCAGCTTGGCGATTTCTTCATCGCGGTCGGCGCCGAGGGTTTCCATGGCGCTGTAGAGGTACAAGCCGTGGCCGGCTTCGTCCTGAATCTTCGCCATCAGTTGCAGTTTGCGTTTGAGCGATGGCGCGCGGGTGACCCAGTTACCTTCGGGCAGCATGCCCACGATTTCCGAGTGGGCGTGCTGGGAGATCTGCCGGATGAGGGTTTGGCGATAGGCATCTGGCATCCAGTTTTTGGCTTCGATCTTGATTTCTGAATCGATTTTTTCCTGGAAGGCGCGTTCCTGGTCGGACATCTCCGACAGGTCTTTTATGCGCTTGACGCCGGTTTCTACGAGCTGTGCGTACATGAGGGGCTCCCGCCGTGAATCTTCTTGATGGCATGGAGAACTTTATAAGCGATACATAAATTAATATCAAACACAAAATAACGTGTCGTATATGTTTTTGTATCGCTTCGGGATGAGTGGTCGCTTTGGGAGAGGTGGTTATGTGTGTGGCCCATTTCTCCGGTAACGGATATGTACAAAAAAACCCAAAAAAAACCCCGCAAAAAGCGGGGCTATAAAGGGTGCAGCAGTCATGCTTTCGGGCGTTTGTCCAACACGTGGCAAGCCTTGCCCTCAGACCGCTTGATCGAATGCAGAGGCTGCAAGACGATCCGCGTACTGATCCCGATATACGTCTTGATATGCCGACTCAACTCGGCGGCGACAGCTCTCTGCTGATCATCTCCCAGATGCTGATGCTCAGCCTTCAGCTCCACATGCACATCCACGCTGTCCAAGTTGCCATTGCGATACAGATGAATCTCATAACACTCCGCAAGCTGTTTGATTTTCAGTACCTGCTCCTCGATCTGCGTCGGAAACACGTTAACCCCGCGAATGATCAACATGTCATCACTGCGCCCAGTGATCTTGTCGATACGCCGCATCGGCCGCGCAGTGCCCGGCAACAGGCGCGTCAAGTCGCGGGTGCGATAGCGGATCATCGGCAACGCTTCTTTACTCAGCGACGTAAACACCAGCTCGCCCATCTGCCCGTCCGGCAGCACTTCACCCGTGACCGGATCAATGATTTCCGGGTAGAAGTGGTCTTCCCAGATCGTCGGCCCGTCCTTGGTTTCCGCACATTCCATGGCGACGCCTGGCCCCATGATTTCCGAGAGGCCGTAGATGTCCAGGGCGGTAATGCCCATACGCGCTTCGATCGCGCTGCGCAGTTCGGCGGTCCAGGGTTCGGCGCCGAAGATGCCCAGGCGCAGGGCCAGTTTGTGCGGGTCGATGCCCTGACGCTCGATTTCATCGGCGATGTTGAGCATGTACGACGGGGTGACCATGATGATGTCGGGTTGGAAATCCTTGATCAGTTGCACCTGTTTCTCGGTCTGCCCGCCGGACATCGGAATCACCGTGCAGCCCAGGCGCTCAGCACCGTAGTGGGCGCCGAGTCCGCCGGTGAACAGGCCGTAACCATAGGAAATATGCACTTTGTCGCCACGTCGGCCACCCGCCGCGCGGATCGAGCGGGCGACCACGTTGGCCCAGGTGTCGATGTCGTTCTGGGTGTAGCCGACGACGGTCGGTTTGCCGGTGGTGCCACTGGAAGCATGCAGGCGCACGACGTCATGCATCGGCACGGCGAACATGCCGTAGGGGTAGTTGTCGCGCAGGTCGGATTTGGTGGTGAAAGGAAACTTCGCCAAGTCTTCCAGCGACTTGATGTCATCCGGGTGCACGCCCAGCGCATCGAAGCGTTGACGGTACAGCGGCACGTTCTGGTACGCGTGTTTCAGGCTCCAGCGCAGCCGATCCAGCTGGTGCTGACGGAGTTCGTCGATGCTGGCGGTTTCAATCGGGTCCAGCACTGGATCAAGCACGGCTTTGGCAATTGGCATGTTCATAACTTCACTCGAATTATTTTTGTGTTTCGGCCCTTTCGCACAAGGGCTTAGAGTGCATGCCCCAAGGATACCTCTCGGCTCCTAGGGAATCGCGGTTCTTTAGTCGGACAGGCGCTCGATGATCAGCGCGATGCCCTGGCCAACGCCAATGCACATGGTGCACAAGGCGTAGCGACCCTGACGTTCTTCCAGTTCATGCAGGGCGGTGGTCACCAGCCGTGCGCCGCTCATGCCCAGCGGATGACCGAGGGCAATCGCGCCGCCGTTGGGATTGACCCGCGGATCGGTGTCGCTCAGGCCGAGCTCGCGCAACACTGCCAGGCCTTGGGCGGCAAAGGCCTCGTTGAGTTCGATCACGTCCATGTCGGCCAGGTTCAGGTTCGCCAACTCCAGTACCTTGCGCGTCGCCGGTACCGGGCCTATGCCCATGATCCGTGGTTCGACCCCGGCAGTAGCCATCGCCACGACCCGGCCGCGAGCCTTCAGGCCGTGACGTTTAGCGACTTGCGGACTGGCCAGCAACAGTGCGCAAGCCCCGTCGTTGACCCCGGACGCATTGCCGGCGGTGATGCTGCCGCCTTCGCGAAACGGCGTGCCAAGCTTCTGCAACTGCTCAAGTGTGGTGTCAACCCGCGGGTGCTCGTCATGCTCGACCACCTTGGCCGGTCCTTTGCGCTGGGGGATTTCTACCGCGACGATTTCTTTGGCAAAGCGGCCGCTGGCCTGGGCTGCGGCGGCGCGCTGCTGGCTGCGCAGGGCAAAGGCGTCCTGGTCGGCGCGAGAAATGTTGAACTGCTCGGCGACGTTCTCGGCGGTCTCCGGCATGGAGTCGATGCCATAGATTTTTTTCATCAGCGGATTGACGAAGCGCCAGCCGATGGTGGTGTCGTAGAGCTGCGCATCGCGGGAAAACGCCTGCTCGGCCTTGCCCATCACCAGCGGTGCACGGGACATCGATTCGACACCGCCGACCAGCATAAGACCGGCCTCGCCACAGCGAATCGCCCGGGCGGCTGTGCCGATGGCATCCAGCCCGGAACCGCACAAACGGTTGAGCGTGGTGCCCGGCACGCTGACCGGCAACCCGGCCAGCAGTGCCGACATGCGCGCGACGTTGCGATTGTCTTCGCCGGCCTGGTTGGCACAGCCGTAGATCACATCGTCGACGGCATTCCAGTCGACCTGCGGGTGACGGCGCAGCAATTCGCGCAGCGGCACCGCGCCGAGGTCGTCGGCGCGCACGCTGCTCAAGGCTCCGGCGTAGCGGCCGATCGGGGTCCGCACCGCATCGATGATCAAGGCGTCATTCATTCGGGTTCTCCTGCGTCAGCACAGCGCCGCGCACTTTGTAGGATTTGCCATGGAACAGCGCGATGAGCTGGCCCTGTTGGTTTTCAATGCGTACGTCGTAGTTACCGGTGCGACCGGAACGGCTTTGCTCGGTGCAATCGGCCGTCAAGGTGTCGCCCAGGTGTGCCGGGGCGATGTAGTCGATGCTGCAACCGATGGCTACCGTGGCCTCGTTGTAGCTGTTGCAGGCAAAGGCAAACGCCGAGTCGGCGAGGGCAAACAGGTAGCCGCCGTGGCAGGTGCCGTGGCCCTGGATCATGTCGGCGCGCACGTTCATCCCTACGCGGGCACAGCCGGGCGCCGCTGAGAGCAGGCGCATGCCCATCGCCTGGCTGGCGGCGTCGCGCTTGAACATCGTTTGCGCGCAGGTGCTGGCCAGGTTCATCGCTTCGTGGTTAGTCATGGAAATTTCTCCCTTCGGCGACCCGGCGGCGCAATAGCAGCGACGGCCGATAGCGTTCTTCGCCATAGTTGGCTTGCAGGTTTTCCAGCACGTTGAGGATCTGCGAAAGCCCGATGGCATCGGCCCAGGCCAGCGGGCCTTGGGGGTAATTGACCCCGGCGCGCATCGCCAGATCGATGTCGGCGGCCGAGGCAACGCCATGCAGCAGGGCATCGGCGGCTTCGTTGGCGAGCATGGCGACGGTGCGCAACACGGCGAGGGCCGGGCTGTCGCTGAGCAGGCTGACTTTGAATCCCGCCTGTTGCAGCAACGCGACACCCTGTTCGAGCGCGCAAGGTTCGATGCCTGCCGAACAGCTGATAGCGATTCGGCTGGCCTTGCCGTAGTCGAACGCCAGGTCGAGCAGGATCAGATTGCGCAAGCCATCTGCGTTGGCGCGCTCACACGCCATGCGCCCATCGCTCAAGGCCAGCACCGCATCACCGACGCGCAGCAAACCCTGGCCATCGCGCTGGACGACGTCGATGCCGTACTCGCGAAAGCGCGAAATCAGAGCGTTTGCGATGCCCAGATCACCTTCTGCAACGCAGGTTTCAACGGGCCATTCGCTGCTGATTGAAGTGGGCTGCGGGCGCTCGGTGCCTTCGGCATAGCTGTAAAACCCCTGGCCGCTTTTGCGCCCCAGACGTCCGGCATCTACCAGTTCTTTCTGGATCAGCGACGGCAGGAAACGGGTGTCGCCGTAATAGGCGTCGAACACCGAGCAGGTCACGGCATAGTTGACGTCATGACCGATCAGGTCGGTCAGTTCGAACGCGCCCATCGCAAAACCACCGGCATCGCGCATCAGTGCATCCAGCGTCGGGCAATCGGCAGCGCCTTCCTGGAGCAAACGCAAGCTCTCGGCATAGAACGGCCGGGCCACGCGGTTGACGATGAAACCTGGCGTAGAGCGGGTGTGTACCGGTTTTTTGCCCCAGGCCCTGGCGGTGTCGTACAGACACTGGGCCAATGCCGGATCGCTGGCCAGGCCCGAAACAATTTCCACCAGCGCCATGATCGGGGCGGGGTTGAAAAAGTGCAGGCCAAGCAAGCGTTGCGGATGATTCAGCTGTGCAGCGATGCTGGTAATTGACAGCGACGAGGTATTGCTGGCGAGAATGCAGCGCTCATCACAGATACTTTCCAACTGCCGGAACAGGGTACGTTTGACCTCGAGGTTCTCGACGATGGCTTCGATGACCAGTTCACAATCGGCCAGCGCTTCGATGGCTTCCACGGCTCGCAGGCGGGCGATGGTCGCCGTGCGCGCTTCGGCCGCGAGTTTGCCTTTCTCGACCCGTTTGCCCAATTGCCGATCAATACCATCGATGGCCAGAGCGGCAGCGCCCGGACGGTTGTCGAGCAACAGCACCGGATGGCCGGCCTGTGCAGCGACCTGAGCAATGCCTGCGCCCATGGCGCCGGCGCCGATGACCGCGATGCGCGCGTTAGTGTTCAGTGCAGTCATGACTCAGCGCCCCTTGAAGCTTGGGCTGCGTTTTTCCATGAACGCGCTGACGCCTTCACGGTAATCCTCGCTGCGCCCGGCCAGACGTTGCAGGTCTTTTTCCAGCTCCAGCTGTTCGTCAAACGTGTTGCTCAGGCTGGCGTTCAGGCTGCGCTTGATCAATGCCAGTCCGTAAGTCGGTTGCGTGGCCAAGTGGCGGGCGAGCATCAGGGCTTCGTTGCGCAGTTCGGCATCGTCGACAACGCGGTAGATCAGACCCCATTGCTCGGCTTGCTCCGCCGTCAGGCGATTACCAAGCAAGGCCAGCGCCTTGGCGCGTGCCATGCCGACCAGACGCGGCAAGGTCCAGGTGCCGCCGGAATCAGGGATCAGGCCGATTTTGCAGAAGGCTTGGATGAAATTCGCCGAACGCGCCGCCAGTACGAGGTCGCAGGCCAGCGGGATATTGGCGCCGGCCCCGGCCGCCACGCCATTGACCGCGCAGATTACCGGCATCGGCAGGTCGCGCAGATGACGGATCAGTGGGTTGTAGAACTTCTCGATGGATTCACCCAGATCCGGCACGGCGCTGCCCGGCGCAACATTGCGGTCGCTGAGGTCTTGCCCGGCGCAGAAGCCGCGACCTTCACCGGTCAGCAGCAAGACGCGCACGTCCGGATTCTGGCGGACCTGTTTCAGCGCTTCCTTCACTTCGCCGTGCATCTGCGCGTTGAAGCTATTGAGCTGGTCCGGCCGATTGAGGCTGAGCAGGGCGACGCCGGCCTCGATGGAAAACAGGATGTGTTCGAAGTTCATGGTCATGGCGCTCTCTGAGAGGTCGTTCGCTGCTTTTTTATTGGGCGGCTGACTGGGTTATTGCCCGATGAAGGTCGGCGTGCGCTTTTCCTGAAAGGCCCGGATGCCTTCATCGCGGTCGCGGGTGCCGGCCAGCACGGTGAAGGCATGGCGTTCGAAGCGCAGGCCGCTGGTCAGGTCGGTGTCCATGGCTTTGAGCAATGATTCCTTGGCCAGACGCACGGCCAGCGGTGCTTTGCCGGCAATGCTGCGGGCGATTTGCAGGGCGCGTTCGACGGTGAATTCCGGTTGGGTTACTTCACTGACCAGGCCGGCACGTTGGGCCTGGCGGGCGTCGATCGCCTCGCCGGTCAGGACCATCTGCATGGCCATGGATTTCCCGACGGCGCGCAGCAGGCGTTGGGTGCCACCCGCACCGGGCATGATCCCGAGGTTGATTTCCGGCTGACCGAAGCGCGCATCTTCGCCAGCAATGATGATGTCGGCGTGCATCGCCAGTTCGCAGCCTCCGCCCAGGGCGAAGCCATTGACGGCGGCGATCAGCGGTTTGTTGAAACGGGTGATGGTCTGCCACGAGGCCTGGCGTGGGTCGTCGAGGATGCCGACCAGATTGCGTTCGGCCATTTCCTTGATGTCGGCGCCGGCCGCGAAGGCTTTTCGGCTGCCGGTCAGGACTACGGCGCGGGTGTCGGGATCGGCCTGCGCAGCGTTGAGTTCGTCCGCCAGCTCACCGAGCAATTCGGTGGTCAGGGCGTTCAGCGCTTGTGGGCGCTGCAGGGTAATCAGGCGGACGCCCGGCTCGATGAACTCGATAGCAAGGGTTAGAGGCATGGCGGATGCCCTCACGGTGCACGCTCGGCTGTAATGCCGGCTCATTATTGGATCGGCTCGGTGGGCCGGTTTTGCCTGAGTATACCTACAACGTGATACGCAAATACAACACTAAAATAGATTTAATGTGTCTTATTGATAAGTGGGTGGTGTTTGGATGAGCGCTTTATGAGAAGGCTTTACAGCGGCTTTTTGCCGGTTTTATTGGCTCGAATGGTTGCGCCAGACGTATTGACGGACCTTTTTCAAAGATCGTGATTAAGTGATACGGATTTTTGTCTTTGTGCTGGTAAAAGCGATGTGATACAAAATGACCCCATATCGGCATCGCTTTGCAAATACACCCCGCATTACGCTTAAAGGAACGTCCCATGACTTGCTACAGCCTCGATGGCTTGACCCCGGTGGTTGACCCCACTGCTTACGTTCATCCGTCGGCCGTCCTGATCGGTGACGTGATTGTCGGCCCCCATTGCTATGTCGGGCCGCTGGCCAGTCTGCGCGGGGACTTTGGCCGGATCGTGCTGGAGGAGGGCGCTAATCTGCAGGACACCTGCGTGATGCACGGCTTTCCGGACAGCGACACGGTGGTGGAGCGCAACGGCCATATTGGTCACGGCGCGGTGTTGCACGGTTGCCGGATCGGCACCGATGCGCTGGTGGGCATGAATGCGGTGGTAATGGACAACGCGCGGATTGGCCCTCGCTCATTCGTCTCGGCAGCAGCCTTCGTCAAAGCCGGATTCGCATGCCCGGAGCAGTCACTGGTGATGGGCGCACCGGCCAGCGTCAAGCGCAGCCTCAGCGATGAGGAAGTGTCATGGAAGCAGGCGGGCACTCGCGAATATCAGCAACTGGCCAAGCGTTGCCTTGAGCAGATGCAGGTCTGCGAGCCGCTGACCGAACCGGAGCCCGATCGCCCACGTATCAGCGACAGCGGTTTACGGCCAAAAGGCAGTGCACTGTGAACGGCGACGACCTACCGGTATATTCCTTCCTTTTTTCCAGCTCGGTACGCCCATGTCGTCCCTGACACCGTTGAACCATCTGATTACCCGCTTCCAGGAGCAGACGCCGATCCGCGCCAGTTCCTTGATCATCACGCTATACGGCGATGCCATCGAACCTCACGGCGGAACGGTCTGGCTGGGCAGCCTGATTCAATTGCTCGAGCCCATCGGCATCAACGAGCGGCTGATCCGCACCTCGATCTTCCGTCTGACCAAGGAAGGTTGGCTAACCGCCGAGAAAGTCGGGCGACGCAGTTACTACAGCCTGACCGGCACCGGTCGCCGGCGTTTCGACAAGGCTTTCAAGCGGGTCTACAACTCCACCGTGCCGGCGTGGGATGGCTCCTGGTGCCTGGTGATGCTCACGCAACTGACCCAGGACAAGCGCAAACAAGTGCGCGAAGAACTCGAGTGGCAAGGTTTTGGTGCGATTTCGCCGGCCGTGCTGGCCTGTCCGCGCAGCGACCGTACCGATCTCAATGCAACCTTGCTCGACCTCGGCGCCCAGGAAGAGACCATCGTTTTCGAAACCACCGCGCAGGACGTGCTGGCCTCCAAGGCCCTGCGTTTGCAGGTGCGCGAGAGCTGGAACATCGAAGAACTGGCGGCCCATTACAGCGAGTTCATTCAGCTGTTCCGACCGCTCTGGCAAGCACTTCGCGAGCAAGAGAACCTCGAACCCTCCGATTGTTTCCTGGCACGGGTTCTGCTTATTCATGAGTACCGCAAATTGCTATTGCGCGACCCGCAATTGCCGGACGAGTTGTTGCCCGGTGATTGGGAAGGTCGGGCCGCCCGCCAGTTGTGCCGCAACATTTACCGGCTGATCTACGCCAAAGCCGAAGAATGGTTGAACAGTGCGCTGGAAACCGCCGATGGCCCATTGCCGGATGTGGGTGAAAGTTTCTATCGGCGGTTTGGCGGGCTCAAGTAGCCCGTTATCGTTCAGGGAGAATGACTGTTCAGGAGAACTTGTGGATTGGCGTAGACAATAAAAATAAGCCTGCGTGAGGCCCGACATGATTTCTTCAATTGCACAACGCCGTGATGGCTTTGATCAGTGGATTCATCAGATCAACCAGATCTGTGGCGCCTTCAATGCGCAACCTCTGGGCGCTGAGTTTGCCGGCGATATCCGGGAACACCAGGACGGCGCGCTGAAACTCAGCTTTGTCGATGCCTGCCAGGCTCGACTGTTCCGCACGCCACTGGAAGTCGCTGCCGGAGAGGGCGGGAAATACTTTGCGGTGTTCCAGCTCGACGGCACGGCCGGCATGGCCCAGGGGGACAACAAGGTTTTACTCTCGGCGGGTGACATCACGCTCATCGATGCTTCGCGCCCCAGCGACTTCACCTACAGTGAAAACTCCCGGCAGTTGTCGCTGATTTTGCCGTCGCAACTGGTCGAGCAAACCCTGCGCTTCAATCAGGTCAAGTGCGGTCACCGGATTGTCGGGACGTCCCCGATTGCGATGCTGTCTCACCGCTTGGTACTGGACGCTACGTCCCAGACAAACCTTAGCCGGCAAGAAAGCGAAGCGACCCTGGAGGCCATTGTCAGCCTTCTGCGCCCGGCGATCAGTCACAGTGAAGAGTGCGGTGATGCGCATGAACGGGCCTTCCGCAAGACCCTTGGCTTTATTGACGAGCACATCCGCTCGGATGAATTGTGCCCCGAATGGCTGGCGCGCGAGGTCGGTATGTCGACGCGGGGTTTGTACCGGATGTTCGCCAGGAAGGGCCTGGTAGTGGCGCGGTACATCAAGAATCGGCGACTGGATTTGTGCGCCGAATCCCTGCGTCAAACACGTACGGAGCAGAAGTTGTCGGTGCTGGGGTATTCCTGGGGGTTTTCGGATTCGAGCTACTTTTCTACCGCGTTCAAAACACGCTTCGGCATTTCACCCGGTGAGTACCGCAAAAAGCACGCCTGATAGTTCCCTTGATACACGCAGACCCTGTGGGAGCGGGCTTGCCCGCGATAGCGATGTGTCAGACAACACTGATGTCGACTGACACTACGCCTTCGCGGGCAAGCCCGCTCCCACAGGTTTTTGTGCATTACCACATTACTTCGGGGCGTTGAGGTTCAGCGTCGGCGTTTCATCGAAGAAATTCCACGGCTTCAACAGCACATGCACCCACTCGGTCGGCATGATCGGCCATTCTTCGGCCCGCGCGATGTGCGTGGTACCCGTGGTCAGCCAGACCACATCGTCGGTATTTTCGATGGACTGGTTATCGTGGCTGAACTGACCCAGACCCGAATCTTGGTCCGAGCGATTCGGGTATTTACCTTCCGGGTATTTCTCGTCCGGGTTGTAGCGTGTCACCCACAGTTGTTTGTCCATGAAGCTCAGGCGGTGATAGAGCCATTCGTCCTTGCCGAAGTTGGCACCCTTGGCCACCGGGTGAGTACCGCCGGCATACGGAATCAGCTGATAGGAAACCGGGTTGCCGACTTTGTTTTCCTTGCTGAAGTTGGTCATCAAGCGGACGGTCGAAGGGTCGAATTTCTGCGCGGCTTGTTGTTCGGTGCTGACCACGTTGTGCTCGGTCTGCATCGTACTGGTCCGGGGCCCGCCACGGTCGTTCGCGACCACCACCGGGTTCACTTCAACCAGTGAGTTGTTTTCACCGTCAACATCCATATCCAGACGGAAGTTGTAGATGTGCTGGTGGGTGGTGCCGACGATGTTGTGGTCCAGCAGGGTGCCGTAGCGGGTGTCTTCCTTGGCCGTGGCCTCATGCATGGTTTTGGATTTCACACCCTTGACCGCTTCGATCCCGGTAGCGCCGGCATCGATGCCAATGGTGCCGTTTTGCTGGAAGACCCAGTCGAAGATGTAGTCGTAGTTGCCGACGGTGCTGATCCAGCGCACCACCAGTTCGCGACGCTCGGTGCTGAGATTGGGCTGGCCCATCTCCTGGTGTTTGTATTCCGGGCCGGCGTAGCGCTCGAACACCGCCATGGCGCGCGGAATCGAGGTCGGTGCGCCGGTATAGTCGGCAATGGTGGCGTCCAGCAGCACGGCGTTTTCCGGGGCGTCTTTGCCGCGCGCGATCGGCGAGGTCAAGGTGCCCATGCCGTAATCGCCCGAATCCAGGTACGCCTTGAAGTACCAGCCGACGTCGGGATCGCCGTAAGGCACGATCATGCCGCCCAGCGAGCCCTCGTACATGATTTTGCGTTTCTTGCCCTTGTCGTCATAAGTGACCGTCGACAGTATCGGGCCGACCCGCGAGTCGAGGCGAACATGAAAGTCCCAGTTCTGCCAATGAATGCTGTTGCCGGTAATGGTGTAGTTCTTTCCTTCCGGCTCTATGATCTCCAGCGGCTTGACCTGCGTGCCTTTGCGGCCACGCCCGTCATAGGGTGTCGGCTTCATCGGAACCGGGATGACGGCCTCATCTTCGATCTTGATCAGCTTCTTCTGCTCCAGATCGACAATCGCCACCAGGCCCTCGATCGGGTGCGCCCAGTAGTTGCCATCACCGGTATTGAGGTAGCTGACGATTTTCAGGAGGCGTTTATCCTGCGCCAGACCGTCTTTGCCGTCGAAGTAACCAACGGTCAATGGCGTGGCCACGACTTTTTTGACATCCGTGATACCGCGCTTGGCCAGTGCTTGCGCGTATTCTGGGCTCGTCTCTACGGCCGACTGCACGGTCGCGAAGTCGTCCAGCAGCACCATGCCGTGAGCGCCTTCGACAGGTTTCCAGGACTTGAGTGTCTTGCTGCCGAGATCGACCAGCGCCTCGATCACATGCTTGCCATCGAGCACCACAATATTGGCCTGGCGAGGCTGGGTTACGTTTTGGCCGGTGTAGATGAAATTCCAGACCTGATCCTTGGGGGGCTCATTGACGGAAACTTCGGTGAAACGAAAGCCGGGTTTGTAGTTGGCGGAATTCTTGACGACATCCACCGCCGCCTTGATTTCGTCGGCGCTTAGCGGGTTGAGCGGGTTAGGGCGGGTCTCGACGACAAACGTCTTGTCCAGACCGGACTGGAAGACCTGGTTGATGAAGTCCTTGGACATGAACGCCGTCTTGCCTTTGAACACCACCGGCACTGACAACTCCATCCGTTTACCGTTGAGTACGGCCACCTTGCTACCCGGCTTGACCTTGAGGTAGACACCGTCCTTGGCAATCACGAACAGGTCGGAATAGTCGTCCCATTTGACCGTGGCGCCGAAGTCCTCAAGGGTCGATTGCAATGGCACCATTTCGGCGGCTGCCCCGTGGGCGTCGGCATTGGGCAGCCAGCAAGGCAACCCGAAGGTGCCCAAGGTAATGGCCAGCGCGAGTCGGGCAAGCGGCTTTCTTTTTAGCAACGCTACGGACGTAAACATTTCTTATTTTCCTTGATACGAGCCGAGGAAAGGCACACGTAGCACTTTGCTACAAATGGTCAATGGATTCTTTTTGATTCTTGCCAGAAACCTTTTGCTCCGTGCCGAAATCAGTAACTCATCCCGTCTTCAATCGCAATGCCTTGCGCGCGCATTGCTTTTATCAATTCGGCGCGGGTGCCCGGGAGGTTGAGCATGGCTTTTTGGCGCAGCGCGGAGACTTCTTCGGCGTTGTAAGGCTGGTAGTGCGCGGGGGTGCTTTTGCCAGCCATGCCGTCTTCACGCATTAACCAGTTGAGTAAATCGGCCAACTGCGCGTTATTAAGCGCGGACTGTGACATACCGGGTACGCGCACGAGAAATTCGCGGCCGCCCGGTACTTTTAGAAAATTGCCGACAAACCCCTGTAGCCGAGGCGTGTCATTGGCGGGGGAACCCATACCATCACCCAGATGGCAACCGGCGCATTGCAGTTGGTAGTTCACACCAACACTGTAGCCCGCCTCGGAAATGGGTTTTTGAAGTTCTTCGTTGCCCGGAGCATGACGCTGCGCCGGGTTGGGAATGGCTCTGGCATAAACGAGCGGGGCGGTCATGACGCAGACAAGACCGAGCAATAGCAACCTACGCATGACAAGCACCTTTTTCATGTTGTCGGTAACAATGAACAAAAAAAAGCAGCCCACAAACACAGAAAAAAAACCGCCGATTGCGCGAGCAACCGACGGCAAATGCGCGTTAAACCGCGACGCCGCGTATGATCGAAACGGTGCAGTGGTAGATGTGCGATTTTGCGGCCAGGCACCAGTTCACATCGTTGTTGTTGAACGGACGATAGGCGGGTTCTTCACTGTCGTTACGGGTGCACGCGCACTGGGCGCAGCTTTGCTTACCGCAGCAGTCGTTGTACGAAATGATGTAGTCCTTTCCGTCGGCCGGGTTGCGGCAGGTGCCGATCCAGGTGACTTGCGACGCTTCCGTGCCCGGCGGGCAGGACGTGACCGAGCCTCCGCAGCAGCTGCACAAGAAGCCATCGATGGAACAATAACGCCAGTAGTCGCAGCTGTTTGGATCACCCGGGTCGCCGGCTTTCGGGTTATCGGCGGCCAGGGCTTTGCTGGTGCGGTCCAGCGGCAACAGCAAGGGCAGCGCAGCGCCCGCGACCATCAAGGAACCCATGCGCGCGAGCAGTTTGCGTCGCGAGGTGGTGTCGGCGACACGGCGAGCCGAGCGTTCAAACAACAGATCCAGCAGTTTCATAAAAGTCTCCCTGCCTTAATCAGTGGCTATGGCCGTGGCTGTGGTCGTGCGTGTGAGGTTGGCTGTTCAGGTATTCCTGCAGCGTGGCGCTTTTCAGGTGCTCGACTTCGAACAGGCTGTCCAGGTGCTCGCGGGAATTGACCAGGCCTTTGGCGCGCAGGGTGCCAGCCTTGTCGATCAGCGCAGCGTAAGGCAGCTTGCCAATCTGATAGGTCATGCCCACTTGCGGGCCGACCACGTAAGTGGCGTCGTCCAGTTTGTGCTCGCGGATCAGCGCTTGCTGAGCGTCCATGTCGCCGTCGCTGATGAACACCACGTCGAGACGATCGGCCTGTTCCTTGGCGATGGATTTAATGGCCGGCAGCAGGGATTTGCAGATCGGGCAGGTCGGCGAGAGGAAGAACAGCAGTTGAGACTTTTCACTGGCATAGCCAAAGTTCACCGGGCGACCATGACGGTCGGTCGCGGTGACTTGCGGCGCGGGCTCGTTGACGGCCACGCCTTTGTCGACCATCAGCGCACCGGCCGGGGCCAGTCGGCCGTGCAGCACACCAATTTGCCGAACCAGGCCCATGACGACAAACGCCACGGCCAGCAGCAGCATCCAGAGCAGAACGTTGGAAACGATTAAGCCTTCCATTGATCACCTACCAATCAGTTTGAGCAGAAGAGGGGAGTTCGCCAGCAAGCCATCGGCTGCGGCGTAAATGAGCAGCGCAACAGCACTGGCTGAGACAGTCACAAAGCCATCGAAAATGTTCAGGTCACGGACTATCGGCGTCACGCTGGCAAGCAGCGCCAGCCCTACCAGCACGGTGTTGCGCAGCAGCAGAACCGGGCGCAGTGGTTGCGCCTGGTCCGGACCGGCACAGCCGCAGTCGATGTCGCGACGGCCGCGCCACAGGTTGATGCCGATGGCGGCGGCATACAGTGTCAGCAGGCTTGCGGCACTCAACGCTGCCCAGGCACGGCTGACCGGAACCAGCAACGCGAAGGCAATCACCAGCTCAAACAGTGGAATCAGGCTGGCGCTCGGACGCACCAGTGAGTCGGGCAGCAGTTGGTAGTCAGCCAGTTGCTTGGCGAAACGCGCCGGTGCCCGCAACTTGTGAGTTGCGGCACTGGCCAGCAACACGGCAATAGCGAGTGCGCTGGCAATGATGAAGATCGGATCTGTGTGCATGGCCGAACCTCGTTAGTAGCTCAGAACCTGAGTCGCCGTTTTCGCGACTTTCGGCATGCTGCCGGTGAGCGTGTTGGTCTTGAGGTCGAAGATCTGCAAGCCGCCTTCCACGTCGGTGCCGAGCAACAGCGGTTTGTCGTCGCCGGTCGCTTGCATGCTCCACACCGGAACCGGTGCTTGCAGGGTCGCCAGTTTCTTGTGGGTCTTGAGGTCAAAGGCCCAGATCAGCGGGCTTGGGTCTTCCCACTTCATGGGTTCGTGAGCGTCGTGCATCAGCACGTACAAACGGTCCAGCTTCGGCGCGACGGCCATCAGCTGCCAGCCACCCGGAGCCCAGCCGGCTTTCTTTTCCTCGTCGGTGGTCAACGACCAGGACGGCAGGATCTTTGGCGCTTCACCGGCAAAATCCACCGGCCGCACGGTGCCCGTTGTGGTGGTGAAGTAATAGGTGTCGCCGACGTTCACGGCGCGCTCCACCAGTTTTTCCGCGTTCGGGTCGAAGAACGGCGTGCGGCTGCGCGAGGCTTCCTGCCCCTGCTCATTGAGAGTGACCACCTGCAAGCTGCCGTCGCCACACAGCGAGGCGAAACGGCGGTTGCCGATCGGGTAGTTGAGCACGCAACCCGGAATCGCGATTTCGGTGGTGACGGCCTTGGCTTGGGTATCGACTACGGTCACAGAGGTCGAAGGGGTGAAGTTGTAGACGTAGACGAAACGGTCATCGCCGCTCGGCTTCAGCGAGTAACGCTGGGTCAGGGATTCGGCGCGTTTGGTCGGAATCAACAGCTCCCAGGCCGGCGACAGGGTCGAGCTGTCCCAGGCGGTCAGCACATCGGTACGCGTACCGCGGGTACCACGGGAGTAGAAGATGTCGGCGCTGTAGATCGTCTTGCGGTCATGGCTCAGCGTCGAGGGGGCGGCAAAGCCGGTCGGCACCATGCCGAGGACGCGTTTTTTGTCAGGGTCGACCACGGTGACACGGCCCGCCACGAAACTCTCGAATTCAACATCAATGATGAATGCTCGGTGTGCTTCAGCGGGAAACGCCAAGGTGGTCTGGCCGATTGTGTCAGCGGGCAGGTCCGCGCTGGCATTATTCAAACCGAGTACCAGCAGGCTGAGACTCAGCCCTGACTGTACGGTGATCCTGGTGGCTCGCATTAGGGGGAACTCCCTGAATTATTGTTCTCGCACATCGCGGGTGCAGTGGCAGATTTTTGCAGTTCGATTCTGCCTCGCCGGGAAAACCGAAGAATTGTTGTGGCTGCCAAGTGTTTGTGTGTCTGTGCCAGTCTGATGAAACTGGCCGCACACGCCGCGATTGCGGGGTCAGGCGGGGTCAGGCGGGGGTTGCGAGGGGAAGGGAGAAGGTAAAAACGGCGCCGCAGGGCTCGAGGTTTTGCGCCCAGATATCGCCACGGTGACGGCCGATGATGTTTTTGCACAGGGCCAGGCCGATGCCGTTACCGCTGACCTTGGAAGAGAAGAAGCCGTCGAAAAGCTTCTCTTGCGCCTCGGCTTGAATGCCGCGACCGCAGTCTTCGATGCTCACTAATGCGACCTCTTTGTCGGCGCTGGCATGGATGCGCAGCAGGCGCCGTTCGACGGGCAAATCGCTCATCTCTTCAATCGCATTGAAGGCCAGGTTGAGGATGACCTGGCCGATCAACACTTTCTCGCAACTCACCAGCAGCGGTTCAGGGCTGGTGACAATGTCGACTTTGATCAAGCTTGGGGCGGCGCGCAGGCTGATGAAGTAACGGGTTTCGCGCAGCAGCTCATTGAGGTCAATCAGCTCTTCGGATTGCTCCAGCTTGACCACGTAATCGCGCACGCTTTTGATGATCAGCGAGGCATGCTCGATTTGTCGCACGGCGTTTTGCAAACCCCAGGCAACGCCTTGTTCAGTCGTTTCAACGTTACCCAGGCGAATTACCGCGCCTTCAATGAAGTTGCGAGTGGCGGCCAGTGGCTGACTCAGTTCATGAGCGATGGCCACGGCCATTTCGCCCATCGCGTTGTAGCGTGCCAGGTACTCGAGCTTTTGCTCGCTGACGCGCCGTGCTTCTTCGGCGCGGACTTGCTCGGTGACGTCGCGGAACAGCAGCAAATGGCCGATCAGGTCGTCTTCAATCTCGATAAAGCGGCACGTCGCGTCATGCCAGCGCCACTCACCGTCACGCCGCTGCACGTGGTAGTGCACGCTGAAGGGCGCGTGCTCCGGTTGTTCGCTGGCCATCTGGTGCAGCAGGCGCAGGCGCGAAGGCTCGTCGCACCAGGCGAGGAAGTTTTCGCCGATCAGCGCGTGTTCCTCACCGTTGAGCAAGTGCGCGCCGGAGTCGCTTATAAAGCGGATATCACCTTGCGGACCGAGTACCGCAACGCCCTCGGCCAGGTCCTGCATAAACGCTTTGAGCCGGCTTTCGAAACGCTTGAGGTCGCGTTTGACCTTGTCTTCCTTGGAGATGTCGCGGAACTGCACCATCAGCACATCGCGGCCATCCAGATGCACCAGGGTCGCGACCGCCTCGGACAGAATTTCCACCCCTTGTTTGGAGCGATAACACCACTCGATGGCGCGCTGGCCAGTGCGCGCGGCGCCCTCCAGCCAACGCAAACCTACCGAGCGGCGGTACTTCGGTGCGTCGCGGGTCATGTCCGGGGCCTTCAGTGGAGTAAGTTCTTCCAGGGTAAAGCCGAGCGCCTTCAAGGCCGCGGCGTTGGCCCAGAGAATCTCCTTGCTCTGTGCGTCGTGAAGAATGATGCACAACGGCATGGCTTCGATGAGGGTGTAAAAGTCGTTCGGTTTTGGTAGATACATCGCGCAACCCTTGGAGGCGGAGAGTTCCACTAGGGGTGAAAGTGGAAGTATGGCGTTTTATACCGTCTTGCGTGTGGGGATGCGCTCAGAGGTAACGGGGGGCGGGCTAGGGGTTTTCTTTAGCCGAGGGGCTGCACGCCCCAATAGTGGTGACCCGATGCGGTTTTTACACTGAACCCATCAACGGTCGCCACGCCTCCAGGCAGGCTCCGGCTAATAACAAATAAACGGAGAGAAGCCCATGCTGCGTTCAGCTGTCGCGGAAAAAGACGCTCTGCCAAGCGTTGTCGATAATATCGTCGAGAGTCGGGAATTTCAGCAGGTGCTCGACGAGGTGCGCAAGCGTCGGAATGAATTCGACACCGGCTCCCACGTGCCACGGGACATGATCGAGCGCTTCAAACAGGTGGGCATCTACCGTGCCGCGACACCGAAATGCTACGGCGGTAACGCCATGGCACCGGCACAATTTCTACACATAATTGAACGCATCTCCGAAGCCGACGGCTCCGCAGGCTGGGTGGCCAGTTTTGGTAGCGCCGGCGTCTATCTTGCGGCTTTGCCGAAAGAAACCCTGGCCGAGATTTACGCGCAAAGCCCTGATCTGGTGTTCGCCGCTGGCTTGTTCCCGTTGCAGCCCGCCGAGGCAGTAGAGGGCGGATGGCAGGTTAACGGCACCTGGAAATTTGCCAGCGGCTGCAAAGGCGCTGATTTGCTAGGTGTCGGTATCGGCGCTGCCGGCGGCAAGCCGCGCACAGCAGTATTCCCGGCAAGCCAGGTCGAGATCATCGAAAACTGGGATGTGGTCGGTCTCAAAGGCACCGGCAGCCATGACCTGCGGGTCAACGACAAACGCGTCGATGAGCGCTGGACCTTCATTCGTGGTGGTGCCTCAACCGTCGATGAACCGTTGTTCCGCTACCCGTCGATTGCCTACGCCGCGCAAGTGCTGGCGGTGGTCAACCTCGGCCTGGCCCGTGCAGCGCTCGACGAAGTCAGCCGCATGGCCGCCGGCAGTGGCATCACCGGCGCGCCGAAGATGGCCGACCGCCCCTATGTGCGCATCGAGATTGCCAAGGCCGAAGCGCAACTCGCCGCCGCACGCGGCTTCTTCTACGGCGCTACCGAGCAGGTGTGGAACTCGATCCTCGCCGGCAACCCGGTCACCGCCGAACAAACTAGCCTGTTGCGCCTCTCTGCCATTCACGTTTCACGTGCGGGTGCGGCCGTGGTGCAGAGCGCTTACAGCCTGGCGGGGACCACCGCGATTTACTTGCGCCATCCGCTGCAGCGTTACCTGCGCGACTCGATGGTGGTCACCCAGCACGCATTTCTCAGCGAAGGCCTGTATGACGGCGCCGGTTCGGTGTTCCTCGGCGTACCGCCATTTCCTGGCTACATCTGAATCGTCATCACTTCTTCAAGGATCAATCCCATGTCGCAAGCTACCCAAGAACCCCTGCGCGTCGTCTTTTGCATCGGCATCACCCAGAACTTTTTCGACTTGCCGACCGGCGAAGGCCTGAGCGTTTGGAAAGGCTTCAGCCAGATGATGGGCTCACTCGGCGCCATGCCGGGCATCACCGTGCTGGGCGCGATGGACGATGACCGCTTGATGGTCGGCCCATCCACGACCTCACCATGGACCGTCTACATCATGGCCGACGTCGATTGCCATCAGTCGGTGATCGACGCCTGCAACCTGTTCCGCACCACGCCGGTGAACGAATACAGCCTGTGGCGCTACGCCAAGGTCGAAGCGCGCATCGGCCGTCCGCTGACCATCCCTGACGCCGCCAAGGTTTAAGCCATGAACGAGGCCTTGCTGCAGCGTCTCAAGACGCTCGAAGGGGAGAGTCAGGTGCGCCGTTTGATGGCGCGCTACATGGACCTGTGCGATGTACCCCGGGCGGCCACCCATGTCAGCGAGTTGGCGCAGTTGTTCAGTGCCGATGCCCTCTGGGAAGGCGTTGGCAGCCAGACCGCGCAGACCTTTGGCCAGCACCGGGGGCGTGACGCCGTGGCGACGTTTGTGGCCGGTTACTTGCCACCGTCCGAGCACTTTCGCCTGAACCTGCATTACCTCACCAGCGAGTCGATCGTGGTCGACGGCAGCACGGCGCAAGGGCAATGGATCATGCAGCAGATTTGCACCTACGCCGATCGGCGCAGCGAATTGTTCGGCACGCGGCTGAACATCGATTTCCGCTGTGTCGACGGTGTCTGGTTGATCGCGCATTTTCGTACGCAACGCTTATTCAACACGGAGCTGGGTGTATGAGTACTTTTATCAGCGAGTTCTTACTGGGCGGCGGTGGCAAACGGGTCGCGATCAAAGACTCGATCGACATTGCCGGGCATCCGACACGTTCGGGCAGCCGCGCATTTGCCGATGCCATGCCTGCAACACGCAACGCCGAGGTGGTGGACGCGATCCTCGACGCCGGTTGGCAGATCGTTGGCAAAACCAACATGCATGAGCTGGCCTTCGGTGTTACCGGCATTAACGACTGGACCGGCACGCCGATCAATCCGCAAGCACCGGATCGGGTCCCGGGCGGCTCCTCCAGCGGTTCGGCAGCAGCCGTCGCGGCAGGCCTGGCAGACATTGCCATTGGCACCGACACCGGCGGTTCAGTACGTGTACCAGCGGCGTGTTGCGGCATCGCCGGGCTGAAACCGACTTACGGGCGAGTCAGCCGCGTGGGCGCGCATCCGGCAGTGTCCAGCCTCGATTGCGTAGGACCGTTCGCGGCGAACATGGACGACCTGATTGCCGCGATGCAGGTGATCTGCCCCGGCTTCCGGGTTCAAAACCTGCCTTCGAGCAATGTGTCAGTGGGCTTCCTCGACGTCGCCTGCGACCCGCATCTGCACGCCTGCCTCGGCGCCGCTGCCGACCGTGCGGGTTGGCGTCGCAGTAGCGTGCAACTGAGCGAATTCGACGCCGCATTCGCCGCCGGCCTGACCGTCATCAATTTCGAAAACTGGGCCGCGTTTGGCCACCTTACCGGCAAAGGTCTGATCGGCGCGGATGTGGAACAGCGCCTGTTGGCCGCCAGCCGCACTAGCGCCGCTGACCTGGCGGAAGCCGAAAAGGTGCGCGTGCGCTTCAGCCAGCAGGTGGATGCCGCCCTGGAAGAATTCGCGGTACTGCTTTTGCCGACGTTGCCGAGCCTGCCACCCACGCTGAACGAAGCCCGCAGTGCGAGCAAAGCCGTGGCCGGCATGACGCCGCTGGTAAGACCTTTCAACCTCAGCGGCCATCCAGCACTGACGATACCGGTGGAACTGGATTGCGGCGGGCTGAAAGTCGGCCTGCAGATTGTTGGCCGTAAAGGTCAGGACGAACTCGTCTGCGCTTTCGGTGCGCAGCTGCAAAAGAGCATGGCCGGTGAACGGCCCGCCTCTAAAAATAAATCTTAAAAAGCCATGAGGAGGACCGCATGAGCACTCATGAATACCGGTTGATCGCAACGTCTAAAAGCCCAGACGAACTGGTCAAACACGACCGCGTTGACGTCTCGCTGTACAACGATCCGGCGCTCTTCGAAGCCGAGCTGGAAAAGATTTTCTACCGCACCTGGGTGTGGGTCGCTCACGAAAGTGAAGTGCGCAACAGCGGTGACTTCAAGACCGCGACCATTGGCCGGCGTCCGGTGATCGTTGTCCGCGATAAAAAGAACAACATCAACGTCCTGGAAAATCGCTGCCGGCACCGTGGCGCCACTGTGTGTGAAAAGCACAAAGGCAACGCCACCGGTTTCACCTGCCCGTACCACAGTTGGTCGTATGGCCTGGACGGCAAGCTGCGTGCGCTGCCTTATCCGGACGGCTACGAAGGCATTCTGGAAAAGTCCGAACTGCCGCTCACCAGCCTGCGCGTCGAAAGCTACGCCAGCATGGTGTTCGCCAGTTACAACGATGAGATCGAACCGCTGGAAGACTTCCTCGGTGGCGCGAAACACTGGATGGACCTGTTCATGAAGCAGGGCGCTGGCTATCCGATCAAGACCCAGGGCGAACACAAGTTCAGCTTCAAAGGCAACTGGAAGATCCAGCTGGAAAACACCACCGACGGTTACCACTTCCCGATCGTGCACAAGTCGTTCATGTCGTCGGTGGATGAAGAAACCTCGGAAATGCTCTCGTTCATGACCGACGAACAGGCCGTCACTCATTCACTGGGCAACGGTCACAGCGTGATGGTGATGGTGCCCGAGCATGTCGACCTGGATCATGACGACGGCACCGAACAGTTGCAGGAGCGTTTCGCTCACGTCACTGAAGAACTGTCGAAAACCATGGTGCCTGCGCAAGTCCGTCGCATCGTCCGCTCGCTGCACGGCGCCGGTTTCAACCTCAACCTGTTCCCGAACGTCGCGATGTCGATGTCGTTCTTCCGCGTGCTGCGCCCGATCTCGGTCACTGAAACTGAGATCCGCCACGTTGCGCTCGGCATGGACGGCGGCCCGGAGATCGCCAACCGCGAACGGATGCGCATTCACGAACACTTCCAGGGCCCGTTCGGTTTCGGCAGCCCGGACGATGCCGAGGCCTGGGACCGCGTACAGCGCGGCTCGTACGCCGGCGTCGACGCGCCGATCCTGGTCAACCGTGGCCTCAATCGCGAAATCATTGCCGACAACGGCGACAAGGTCTCCCACGCCACTGACGAGGGCGGCATGCGCGGTGCCTATGACATGTGGAAAAGGATGATGAGCCAATGAGCAATCACGACACCCTGAACGGTTTTTCCGGTCCGTTGGCCCAGGCCATCGAATTCATCTGGCGCGAAGCCGAACTGCTCGACCACAAGAGTTACGCCGAGTGGGCGTCGTTGTGGAGCGAAAGCGGTCGGTACATCGTGCCGATTGACCCGGACACCGAAGACTTTGAAGCCACCCTCAACTACGCCTACGACGACGCGCGTATGCGTGACTTGCGCATCGAACGCCTGACCGCCGGCTATTCACCGTCGGCGGTGGATGCGGCGAAAACCGTGCGCAGCGTCTCGCGGTTCCGTTTGGTGGAAGCGGCGGGCGACCTCGTTGAAGTCAATTCCGCGCAGCTGCTGTATGCCTACAAACGCGGCGTGCATACGCCGTTCGTGGCCGACCTGAACCACCGCATTCGCTTCACCGACGGAGTGGCGACGTTGGAACGCAAGGTCGTACGCCTGATCAATTCCACCGACAGCCTGAGCGCGCTCGGCTTCCTGCTATGAGGCCCACCACCATGAACCGAGTAGCCCTGGTCACCGGCGCCTCGCGTGGCCTGGGCGAGTGCATCGCCCGCCGCTTGCATGCAGCAGGTTATCGCGTGGGTCTGGCGGATGTGCGCCTGGACGGTGTGCAAAGTCTTGCTCTTGAGCTTGATAGCAGCGGCGCGAATGCCGTCGCCATTGAACTGGATGTGCGCAACAAAGACGATTTTGTGCGGGCCCGCGATCTACTCGCCGAGCGTTGGGGCGGCACCGACATTCTGGTGAACAACGCCGGAGTGTCGAAAGTCGCGGCGCTGATGGACATTACCCCAGAGGAGTTCGACGAGTCGATGGCGATCAACCTGCGCGGCACGTTTGTCGCGTGTCAGGTGTTCGGCGCGCACTTTGCCGAGCGCGGTTTTGGTCGCATCGTCAACATCGCCTCCCTCGCCGGGCAAAACGGCGGTACCGCCACTGGCGCGCATTACGCCGCGGCCAAGGGTGGCGTCGCGACACTGACCAAAGTCTTCGCCCGCGAATTGGCCCCGCAAGGCGTGACCGTCAACAGCATTTCGCCGGGGCCGCTTGATTTGCCGGTGGTGCGTGAAACCGTGGCTCCGGAGCGCCTGGAGCAGATTCTGAAAATGATCCCTGTCAGCACTCTGGGAGACCCTGAGTACATCGCCGACAGTGTGTTGCTGCTGATCGCTGACCACGCGGCTTCGGTTACGGGTGCGTGCTGGGACATCAACGGCGGCTTGTTCATGCGCTGAAACCGGCCTGTTGAAGATCACTGTGGCGAGGGGATTTATCCCCGTTCGGCTGCGAAGCAGTCGTAATTCCGGACAACACAATTTGTCTGAATGGACGCTGGGGGCCGCTTCGCAGCCCAACGGGGATAAATCCCCTCGCCACCAGGCCTCATTACAAAAACAACCGTATTCAGGTGACGCAATGATGAAGGTGAAAATCGAAAGGATCGTCGACGAAGCGCTGGATATCCGTTCCTTTCGCCTCGTGCGCAGTGACGGCCAGCCACTCGACACCTATGAACCGGGAGCTCATGTTGACCTCACCGGGCCAACCGGGGTTACCCGCCAGTATTCTCTGTGCAGCCCGCCGCACGATCGCCGCGCGTATCTGGTGGCGGTGAAGAAGGAGGCGCAGTCGCGCGGTGGCTCGTTGGCGTTGCACGAGCAGGTGGAAGAGGGCATGGAGCTGGAAATGGGTGCACCGCGCAACCTGTTTCGCCTCGACCCGTCGGCGACCGAGCATGTATTGTTCGCGGCCGGTATCGGTGTTACGCCGCTGCTGAGCATGGCGTATCGGCTGACGGAAAGCGGCCAGCCGTGGCGTCTGCATTATTTCGCCCGTTCGCCGGCCTATGCGGCGTTTGCTGACCTTCTGGCGAGCACTTTTGCCGGTTACGTGCAGTTTCACTACGGCGTCGAGCCGGGTGATCTGGATGCGGCGTTGTGTGAATGCCTGAACCAGTCGGGCAGTGCAGCGCATGTGTACACCTGCGGTCCAGCACCGTTCATGAATAAAGTGGTGGAAGTGGCCGCGCGCAGCCGATCTGACGACGCGATTCACCTCGAACACTTTGCAGCCGACTCGGCCGCCAATGCGGGCCCTAGTGGCAGTTTCGAAGTGGAGCTGGCCAGCTCTGGCGTGGTTCTTCAGGTACCGGCCAATACCAGCCTGATCGATGTGCTGCAGGCCCACGGCTGTGATATCGACACCGAATGTCGCGAAGGTATCTGCGGTACCTGCATAGTGGAGGTACTGGAAGGTGTACCGGAGCATCGCGACAACTGTTTGTCGAACAAAGAGAAGGCGGCCAACAAGCAGATTTGCGCCTGCGTTTCGCGAGCGCTTTCCGCTCGTCTGGTATTGGACATTTAACGAGAGGGAACGCTGGCAAGCTCACGCCGGAGCCTGTTGAATGGGGGCCGGCGGCCGTCGAAGGAGGTGACGACCCAGTACGAAACATTTGCCGAACCGCTCGACGAAGCGGTCGAAAAATAACAATAAAATACGCGTGAGGCTTTGCAGTGATGATGACTTCTTCGGCGGTTCGCAATGAGGCGTTCGAAAACTGGCTGAGCCAGGTCAACCAGGCCTGTGGGCGTTTCGATGCCCGAGCGCTGGATTCGGATTTTTACGGTGAGCTGGCGGAGTTCCGCAGCGGCGCCATCAACCTCAGTGTCGTCGACATGGCGCACGTTCATCTGTATCGCACCAGCAAAGACGTCAGCATCAGCAGCGACGGCCACTACTACGCGGTATTCCAGATGCGCGGCAGTTCGCAGCTGGAGCAGGGCGACAACCGCGCTCAGCTGGGCACTGGCGACATCGCCCTGATCGATGCCTGCCGCCCGAGCGACATGACCTACAACGATGATTCCCGACAGTTGTCACTGATCCTGCCGCGTCAGGTGGTGGAGCGTGGCTCGCATTTCAATGCTGTCAACTGCGCCACGCGCATCGCGGCTAACACGCCTTTGGCCGCGATGGCCAATAAGCTGGTGCTGGATACCCGGCAGCAGAAAGGCCTGGACATGCAGGAAAGCGAAGCCGTACTCGATGCCCTGGTCAGCCTGCTCTTGCCGGGGATCAGCGCCCGTGACAACGGCGGCGATGCCCATGAACGGCAGTTCCGCAAGATCATCGCCTACATCGACGAACACCTCAGTGTTGAAGAACTGTGTCCCGAGCTGATTGCCCGTGAGGTAGGGATTTCGGTGCGTGGCTTGTACCGGATGTTCTCCAAGCGCGGCCTGGTGGTGGCGCAATATATCAAGCACCGACGCCTGGATTTCTGCGCGGAAAACCTGCGCCGCGCGCACGTCGAGCAGAAGCTCTCGGCGCTGTGCTACGCCTGGGGATTCTCCGACTCCAGTTACTTCTCGTCGGCATTCAAATCGCGTTTTGGCGTGTCGCCGGGTGCGTATCGCAAGCGCTACAGCCAGAGCTGATCCTGTAGCAGCTGTCGAGCTTGCGAGGCTGCGTTCGGCTGCGCAGCAGCCGTAAAACCTGAGTACGCTGTCTTACTGATGCACCGCATCGCCTGATTTCACGACTGCTGCGCAGCCGAACGCAGCCTCGCAAGCTCGACAGCTGCTACAGGGGGAGTGTGTGCCTTAGTGTCGCGTAGGCTCTTCCGCCGGCAAATGCAGCACTTCACGCACCAGCATGGCGATGCTGGTCACGCCCATCTTTTCCTTGATCTTGGTGCGATGCACGTCAACGGTTTTGACGCTGATGTTCAGCTCCCGGGCAATCACTTTGCTGGCTTTGCCATCGATCACCAGCATCAACACTTCGCGTTCGCGGCTGGTGAGCAACTTAAGCTTGCTTTGCAGATGCTGGCGTTGTTCCTGATCGGCCTGGGCGTGCACGGCAGCCTTCAGCGCGGCCTGGATGCGTTCGATCATTTGCTGCGGGTTATAGGGCTTCTCAACGAAATCCAGTGCGCCGTTCTTCATCGCTGTCACGGACATCGGAATGTCGCCATGGGCGGACACGAAGATGGTCGGCAAGGTGCTGCCGCGCTGGTTGAGTATTTCCTGCAACTGAAAACCGCTGGTCTCCGGCATGCGCACGTCCAGCACAAGACACGCCGGCTGCTTGGGGTCGTATTGGCTGAGGAATTCTTCAGCGCCTGCAAAGCATTGCGCCTGCACGCTGACCGACTCCAGCAACCAGGCCAGTGAGGTGCGCAGGTCTTTGTCGTCATCAACGATATAAACAATCGGTTTGCGGATTTCCATCAGGGACTGCCACGAAAATTTCTAATTATTGTTTTCGCACGCATGCACGCTGCGGCGGATATCGGCTCATCAAGGAGCTAGTTAGCAGGATACCCACTGTGACTGGCCCTGACGATAAAGAAACCACCTAGTCGACTAGCGGAAAGCCAACCTCAGCATGGGGATGGTCAGGATAGTCGTGCAGCGTGTCGGACCTTAGTCTTGTTCCATCACCTACGGACCGCATACTGGCGGTCCTCCTAAAGGAGGGGCAATGACATGGCCGACCTGAGCCAGCATCAAATAGACTTTCGCAACGCCATGGCGCAGTTGCCTGCTGCAGTGAACATCATCACCACCAATGGTCCTGGCGGGCGCTGCGGCATTACCGCCAGCGCGGTGTGTTCGGTGACTGATTCGCCCCCCACCGTGCTGGTCTGCGTCAACCGTGGCAGTGCGACACACGATGTGTTCCGTACCAATGGCCGTCTGTGCGTCAACGTTCTGTGTGGCGAGCAGGAAGAGTTGGCCCGACACTTTGCCGGCATGACCCAGGTGCCGATGGCAGAGCGTTTTGCTTGGGATTTGTGGGATGGCGGCGAGACAGGCGTGCCGGTGCTGCGCGATGCGCTGGTGCAGCTCGAAGGGCGGATCAGCGAGTGCAAGGAAGTCGGTTCGCACTCGGTGATGTTTGTCGAGCTGTCGAAGGTTGGTGTACGCGGGGAAGGTGACAGTCTGGTGTATTTTAACCGGCTGTTTCATCGGCTTGAGCATGCCGGTGCGGTGTGCTGAAACTGCCTTGATTAAAAGCGTTTAGCATAACTGTGGCGAGGGAGCTTGCTCCCTCGCCACACAAGCTCTGGTGTTTGCCACTACTGTTGCAAATACTCCCGCGCCAATCGACACGCCCGATCAATCAACATCGGCGCCATCTCAATCGCCGTCGGCGTGCCTTTACGGGTATGAATCCAGCCCAGGTACGTCGTGCCACGCAGCAGCAGAAACAGCGCCAGCGTCTCTCGATCAGCCGCAGTCAGCGGTTTGATCGCGTCATAACCAGCAAACAGCGCCGTTTTGATTTGCTCATAACGCGGGTCGTCCAGGCAGAAGTACAGCGCGGTGGCGAGCTCAAACATGTGCCAACCGAACCCGGCATCGTCGAAGTCGATCAGGCGCAGGTTGGCACCTTCGATCAGCAAATTCTCGGGCACCAGGTCGGCGTGAATCATCCCGAAGTTGTCCAGATGCCGACCATATTGGCGCAGGTAGCAGCGTGCGCGGCGACGGGCCTGTTGCAACAGTTCACGTTGTTCTTCATTTAGTTGTTCCAGATCCCAGAAACGTCCCCAGAACGGGTTGGCACCAATCAAACCCTCTTCATCCCAGGCATGCCGGACAAACTCGTCCGGCTGCTGCCACTCGGCTGTATGCAAATGAATGCGCGCGGCAATCGCACCTGCTTCGGCAAACAGAAAGTCGATTTCGGTATCCGCATGTACCCCGGCTTCCGAGGTGCCCGCCGTCGCGCCGGGCAGCCAGGCGAGCATGTCGACATGGCGCGGTTCGCCGATGTCGGCATGGATCACTTCGATCAGATGGCGCTCGTTCCGGGCCCGGATAATCTGTGGCACGGTGATGCCGGCCGTGGCCAGCGCCTCCATCCATTGCAGCTCGGAACGCAGCGCCGCCTCGCCGTGATAGCCATTGCGATGGATGCGCAGGGCGACTCGTTGGCCGTCCTCACGGCGTGCCGAGAACACCGCGTTCTCGCGGAATTTCACCAGTTCAACCTCGGCAAAGGTGCCATCCCAGTGTTGCAGGGCGTGGCGCGCAAGGTCGTGCAGTCTGGCGACTTGCTGGTCGTGGCTCAGGGTGTGGAAATCAGTCATGGCGGGGCCTCAGATAGCGCTCAGGGCGGTGTCTAGCGTGTCAACGAAGAGGTCGGCGTGCTCGCGGTTGAACACCAGCGGCGGCCGCAGTTTCAGAATGTTGTCGCCTGCGCCGATCTTGCTGATCAGCACGCCAAGTTCACGCATATGGTTGACCACCTTGCGCGCTTCCAGCCCAGCGGGCTCTTTGCTGGCGTGGTCACGCACCAGTTCCAGGGCGAAGAGCAGGCCTTTGCCGCGCACGTCGCCAATGATCGAATGCTTGCTGGCGAGCACTTGCAGACGCTGCTGCACATAAGCGCCCACGGTGTGCGCATTACGCAGCAGCTGTTGCTCTTCAATCACATCGAGCACCGCCATTCCGACCGCTGCCGCCACCGGCGAACCGCCAAACGTGTTGAAGTACATGGCACTGCGCCCGAATGACTCGACCAGCGCCTTGCTGGTGATCAAACCGGCTAACGGATAACCGTTCCCCATTGGCTTGCCGAGGGTGACGATGTCCGGTACCACAGCGTGGGCCTGATGCCCCCACAGATGTTCGCCGGTACGAGCAAAGCCGGATTGCACTTCATCAGCGATGAATAAACCGCCCGCCGCGCGGATCAGTTCAGCGGCTTTGTTTACGAAACCGGCCGGCACCCGTGGCAAGCCTTCGTTAGCAAACAGGGTGTCGATCAGCAATGCTGCCGGGCGAATGCCCTGAGCCTGCAGCGAGGCGATGGCCGCTGCAATGTTCGCGGCATAGTGCTCCGCCAGTTGCGCCTCGGTGGTCCCGGCTGGTGCCCGGTACAGGCACGGAATGGGTACCGCGCGGGCATGTGTGGCGAACGGTTCCGGCGACGGCAGTGCGGTGGTGACTTCGGCCAATGACGCGGAATTACCGTGGTAGTTGTAATCGCTGACGATGATGCCGGTACCGCCGCTGGCGAAACGTGCCAGGCGTAGCGCCAGTTCGTTGGCCTCGCTGCCAGTGCAGGTGAACATTGCGGTGTCGAGCGGCTCGGCAAAGGTCGCCGTCAGGCGCTCGGCGTAGCGTACGATGTGTTCATCGAGGTAGCGCGTGTGGATGTTCAGCGTCATGGCCTGGCGGTGCATCGCTTCCACCACGTGAGGGTTGCAGTGGCCGACGCAAGGTACGTTGTTATAGACGTCGAGGTAGCGCCGACCGTCAACGTCAAACAGCCAGACACCTTCACCGCGCACCAGGTGCAATGGCTTGTCGTAGAACAACGGTGAGGCGCTGCCGAGTACGCGGTGGCGGCGCTGCAAAAGCGTGTCTTCAGGCATGGTCTTGAACCTCGAGTACGGTGGTGCGGCCTTGCAGTCGGGCACGCAGCAGGAAGTTGAAAATACACAGGGCGAAGGTCACCGCGAGGGCGATCAGCATCAGTTGGTCGAGTTGGAAGCAGGCTGCGATCACCACCAGCGTCAGGGCCAGGCCTAGCCAGGCAATCACCTTGCCACCCGCCAGACGGAACGGACGCGGCAGATCCGGTTGGCTGCTTTTAATGCGCAGATAGGCGCCGAAAATGAACAGGTAGCAAACGTTGAGCAGCAGCACGACCGCGAGCATCACGGTCGCTGGTTCGACCGCTGACATCGGCAGGCCAATCACACCAATCAACAGCAGCGCCGAGAATGGAGTGCCGCGCTTGCCGGTTTTCCCCAGCCACTGCGGGAACAAGCCATCGCGGGCCATGGCGAACAGCTGCCGGGAGGCGGCGTACACCAACGAGAAGAACGTAGCGATCAGCCCGAACACCGCGCCGCAGCCAATCACCTTCGCCAACCACGAGGCTTCGCCGTAGGCGTTGGTGCTGGTCATCGCGGCGTACAGCGGATCACCGGCCGACCCCACCAGCTCGACGCCGCCCGCGCCCGGTGCGCAGACCAAAACGACCAGCGCCGTCACCAGCAAAGTGCCGATGGCCGCGAGAATGCCGCGCGGCATGCTGCGAGCAGGATTGTCCGCCTCTTCGGCAGCCGAGCCGATTTGCTCAACGGTAATGAACAACCAGATGGCGAACGGAACACAGGCGAAGATGCCACCGAAACTGATCACTGGCGCTGAGTTAGCAGAAGGCATCTTCAACAGGTTGGTCAGCTCGACATGCGGCGCCATGGCCACGCCAAAGGTGAGCAGGGCGACGACCGCGATGACGCCAGCGATCATGGTCAACCCCATGGCTTCACCGACGCCGCGCAGGTGGATGCCGATAATGACCGCGAACAAAGCGATTTTTACCGGCCAGCCGCCGAGGCCGAAAATCGACTCGGTATAGGCGCAAATGAAGGTCGCCGCCGCGCCAGTGCTGATGGTCAGTGCCACCGCACACGCTACGCCCACCAGGTAGCCCACGAATGGTCCGAACGCGCTTTGTGCATAGACGAACACGCCGCCGGCACTCGGCAGCGCGGTCGACAGTTCTGCTACGCATAACGCCAGACCGCCGCAGAGCAAGGCCATCAACAATGTGGCGATCAACATGTTCAGCCAGCCGCCCGCCATCAGCCCAAAATTCCAGCCGGAAAACTGCCCGGCCACCACCAACGCAATTCCGAGGCCGGCGATTTTTGGCCAACCCAACGCATTTTTCTTAAGCACAGAAGGCTCCTGCGACCCTAAGGTCGATTTATTGTTTTTGGGGGTAGAAGAGGTCGGTTTTGATACTACGCGCGGCGGGCGGAGTGGCTTGTTTGCGCGCATGCCATCTGGTTGCGTGTGGGTGCCAGATTTGGCGTATTAGAGGAGAGCAGCGACACCGCGTTATCGTTCTTCGTCGCAATGCCGCCCGGAGCCGGCGCGCTCCCACAATGGATCTCCAGTGAACACAAAATTTGTGGTCGACAGACATCAAATGTGGGAGCGAGCCTGCTCGCGAAAGCGGTGTGTCAGGCAACGCCAATCTCAGATACGAAAACTCCCCACCAACTGATTAAGCCGATCAGCCTGCCGCTCCAGTTCTGTGCAGGCCTGCAACGTCGAATGCAGGTTTTCCACCCCTTGCTGATTCAGTGTGTTGATTTCAGTAATGTCCACGTTCAAAGCCTCGACCACCGCGGTCTGTTCTTCAGTCGCTGCCGCGACAGACTGGTTAACGCTGTCGATCTCACCGATACGCTGGGTCACGCTGCCCAACCGTTTACCGGCAAGGTTGGCGATGCTGACGCTTTCCTCGCTGTGCTGCTGGCTCTCGGTCATGGTGGTGACCGAGTCGCGCGCGCCCACTTGCAGCTCTTCAATCATCTGCTGAATCTCCAGTGCCGACGTTTGGGTGCGCCCGGCCAGGCTGCGCACTTCGTCGGCGACCACCGCAAAGCCCCGGCCCGCTTCGCCTGCCCGCGCCGCTTCGATGGCCGCGTTGAGGGCCAGCAGGTTGGTCTGTTGAGAGATGCCTTTGATTACTTCCAGGATCTGCCCGATGTTCACGGTTTTATCGTTCAGCACTTCGATGTTGACGCACGATGCGCTGATTTTTCCGGACAGTTCGTTCATCACTTGAATCGTGCGCTCAACCACCTGACGCCCGTCTTCGGCTTGTTGCCGTGCGGCAGAGGCCTGCTGTGAGGCATTGGACGCATTACTCGCTATTTCCTGCGCGGCGGCACCCAGCTCGTTGATGGCGGCGGCGACACTGTTGGTGCGGGTCGATTGTTCGTCGAAGTTGCTCATCGACGAGTTGGAGGTCAGCAGCACGCGCTTGGCCACTTCATTTACGCCAATCGCCGCCGAAGACACCTCACGGATCGACTGGTGAATACGCTCGACAAAGCGGTTGAAGGCGGTCGCCAGTTGGCCGATCTCATCCCGGGATTGCACCTCAAGGCGCCGAGTCAAATCGCCTTCGCCCAGGGAGATATCTTCCATGACCCGGGTCAACACTTGCAGCGGCCGGGTGATGCGAAACGCCGTGTACCAGATCAACAGCAAGCCGAGCAGGGCGGAGCCGCCACCCAACAGCAGTTCCAGCGCCGTGCTTTGCACGCCTTGTGCATCGAGCTCCTTTTGCAGCGTGATGACCGGTGCCAGTAGCACCTCCTGCGGCACACCCACCAGTACGCCCCATGACGCAGCGCCGGCAATCGGTGCCAACGGCTCGAGCACTTTGATTTGCTGCTGATCGACAAACACTTTCGGTTGCCCCTGACGCAACGTGTCCAACACCTCGGCACTGTCCAACGGTTGGCCGAGGCGACTGGCGTCCTGGCTGTTGGCCGAAATCACCCCGCGCGGGCTGATGATGCTGATCTGCCCATGGCCATCGAACAGTTGATGCGCGCTGGCTTCGCTGTTTTGTTGCAGGGCGGCGAGGTTGATGTCGAGGCCGACCACGGCGATGACTTTGTCATTGTCCATCAGCGGAAAAGCGATGCTGGTGACCAGTTTGCGGCTGCCGGACGCTTCATCAAAATAGGGTTCCAGCACGCAAGCCTGACGGGTATCGCGAGCGCAGGTGTAGAAAGCGTTATACGGGGCGCCGCTGGGGCCGGGAGAGGTGTTGGCGAGCAGCGCTTCGTCGCCGATCACCGCTTGCAGTTCGCCGGGTTTGCTTTGTACCCAATAGAGGGAAAAACGGCCGGTCTCGTTGCTGCCCGTGGCGGCCTGGTCGACGAAACTGGCGTCGGCGCCGTCCAGTGCGTTGGGCTCGAAAATGACATAAAGCCCGAGCAGGTCGGGCTTGTCGATCAGGGCCTGGTGAAGCTGTGTACTCAGCTCCTGCCGCAGTTGTTGGCGGGTCAGAATGCCTTTATGTTGCAGTTGCCTTAAGTAGAGCAAATAGCGCGACAACCCCTGGCCGAACTCGTGAGTCTGCATGAAGGTTCGTTGCACCTGCATGGCCTGCACTTTGCCGAGGGCTTGCATGTGTTCCTTGGCGGCATCGGCCAGCATTTCGCTGCTGGCACGAGCTACTTGCTGGCTGCTTTGATGCGTTTGATAGAGCGACAAGCCCATCAGCAAACCCACCACCAACAGCAGGCATAGGCCGGCAAGCAGGGCGATCTTGCTCTGGATCGTCAGGAATTTTTTGTGCATTGGAAAGGCCTTTTTCCATAGGGACAGTGGATGCGCCACTGCCCCGGTCTGGCTTAGAACGTGGTGGCAAACACCACTTGGCTGTAGAGGTTCTTGTCGTTGCTGCCCAGCTGGGTGCCGCCTTCTTCGGCGCTCTTGTCCGGTTGGTAGAGGCCGATCAGCGGCATCACGGTCAGGTGCTCGTTGACGTGCCATTCGGCATACAGGTCGACTTCGTGACCATCGGTATTGCCCAGGCTGCGGTCGATGGTGTCGTAGTTGAAATACATCGCGCCCACCGTCAGGTTTTCCAGAGGCGAGACTTTCAGTGTGACGTTCTGGATGCGCGAGTTGGTGTTGAACGGGCCTGCGTAGTTACCGGCGACTTCACCCTGGAACCAAGTGCCGTAACCGCGGCTGAAACCGTAGAACAGGGTGTCGTAGCCTTCCGAGAACCGGCTGAAGCGATAGCTGACATACGGCGTCCAGGCGACGTCGGCAAAGGTCCAGCCGGCTTCCAGGTACCAGGCATCTTCGGTAGCGGTGTGGGGTTTGTCCTGCTTGGCGTATTCGCCGGAGAGGAACAGGTTTTTCACCCCTGCGTTGCCTGTCGCGCGCAGGCTGTAGGTCTTCATGCCGTCGCGCTCAACTTGCGCAGGGGAGGCGAATTGCTCGTCGACATCGGTGCTGTCGATGTAGGTCAAACCAACCGTGCCAGCTTCAGCGACGTGTTCAAGCGTGCCGACGTACATTTCGGTCTTGGCCTGGGCGCGATTGTCTGATTTCAACCACATCAGGTCGCCGCGCCAGCCTTCCTTGCCACCCAGACGCAACACGGCGGTCTCGTCAAACGCTTTGCGCGCGGCCAGCCAGTAGGCGCCTCCACGGTTGAATTCGCCGTCGGCCAGGCCTTTGCCCAAGTTGAGCGCGTCGCCATTAATCAGGAAACCGTCACCGACCACAATGTTCTGGCGGCCGAAGGACAGGTCCACGCCGTCTTCACCGAGCACATCAAAAAGTTTGCCCGAACGCCAGCCGAGGTAGGCGTCTTCGAACTTGGTGGTGCGTTCCGAACCGTCGCTGAAGCCCGCGGCATCGCCGTCGCCCCAGGTGCCGGAACTGAGCAGGTTCGCCGCGCCATACGCGGTGCCCACACCGGCGAGGCCTTTGTCGAAGCTCAGGCCATATTTGATGTAGCCCTCGCGCCACGACGACGAACCTTGGTCGAGGCGGCCGGACAGCGCGTAGTTTTCCTGGCTGTGGAAAACACCCAATACCGCTTCCAGGGTAGCGTTCAGGTGACTGTCGTCATCGGCATAGAGTTCGTAGGCGCCAGCCTGGCCGGCACTGATCATCAGCGCGAGAGTCGAGAGACGAAGCAAGGGGGACTTGAGCATATGTGGCATCCGTTCTTGTTCTTGAGCGCAGGTTTGCGGTCTTTTTCGATACTACGGCCCGGAACTTTTTCGCCCTTTTGTGTGGTTGCCAAAAAGTTGGCTGTGCTTGCCAGATTGGCCCGTTTGGCAGCCCTGGCAACACGACTGGCACGCAGGACAAAACCTGCGTGCCGGCGACCATCGACAATCCGTACTAACCCCACCGATGCGCCGCTGTATCGGTACTTTCAGTGTTGGCGCTCGTTTGACGAGCGCGCGGATTCCAAGGTCGTTTTCTTATGTTTACCTCCCTGCGATTACCCCTCATGGGTTTGCTTTCATTCACCCTGACGCACACCGCGCTGGCGGCCGAGTGCACACCCGATCAGGGCCATGGCGCCCAGGTCTTCGCCAATGAATGCGGTGTTTGTCATTCGGTGAGCAAGGGGATGGCGGGGATGATGGGGCCTAACCTGGCGGGTGTGGTCGGGCGTAAATCCGGTTCGCTGGAAGGCTTCAACTACTCCCAGGCCATGCGCAACAAAGACATCAATTGGCAAGCCGAAAACATCGCGCAACTCATCGCTCAACCCCAGGCCTTTGTGCCGGGGACCTACATGCCCTACATGGGGCTGGCTTCTGCAGACGATCGCCAGGCGGTCGTGTGTTTCCTTAAAGAACAACAGTAATCAGCCGGTTTTCTGGCTGAACAACTCGTCTGAACGAAAGGTGAATTATGAGCAACGTTGAAATTCTGCCGCAGGTGGCTGCATTCCTCGACCGCCGTCATGGCTGTTTCATCGACGGTCGATGGGTGTTCGCTGAAGGGCAAAGCATTGCCGTGGTCAACCCTGCTACCGGGCAAACCCTCTGCGAAACACTGGATGCGCCGCTGGAAGTGGTCGAGCGCGCGGTGCAGTCATCCCATGCCGCCTTCAAGTCCGGCGTGTGGTCCGGTTTGCGCCCGGCGGACCGCGAACGCATTCTGCTGAACTTCACCCGCCTGGTTGAGGAACATGCTGAAGAGTTGGCCCAGTTGGAAACCTTGAGCCAGGGCAAGTCGATCAACATGGCGCGTGCGCTTGATCTGAACGCCACCGTGGAGTTCATGCGTTACATGTCCGGCTGGGCGACCAAGATCGAAGGGCAAACCTTTGATGTGTCAATCCCGCTGCCACCAGGTGCGAAGTTCACCGCCTTCACCAAGCGTGAACCGGTGGGGGTGGTGGTCGGGATTGTGCCGTGGAATTTTCCGCTGCTGATCGCTGCCTGGAAGCTGATGCCGGCGCTGGCCACCGGTTGCACGGTGATCATCAAACCGGCGATGGAAACCCCGTTGACCGCCATGCGTCTGGCTGAATTGGCCATTGAGGCGGGCATTCCTGCGGGCGTATTCAACGTCGTGACCGGTGGTGGCGCCTCGGTAGGCGGCGCACTGACGGCGCACCCGCTGGTAAGCAAAGTGTCCTTCACCGGCTCCACCGCTGTGGGCAAAAGTGTCGGCGTTGCGTGCATGGAAAACATGACGCGTTTTGCCCTGGAGTTGGGTGGCAAAAACCCGATGATCATTCTCGAAGATGCCGACATCGAAAAAGCCATTCAGGGCGCGATCCTGGGTGGCCTGCTGAACAACGGCCAGGTCTGCGCAGCGGCCTCGCGCTTCTATGTGCATCGCTCGATCTACGACAAGTTTGTAGAAGGTCTCGCGGCAGCGGTATCGGCCATGCCGATCGGTGCGGGTATGAACTGCGACGCAGCGATCAACCCGCTGGTGTCGCGCAAGCAACAACAAAGCGTACTCAAGCACATCGAGCTGGCTCGCCGGGAAGGTGCGCGCGTGGTCTCGGGCGGCGAGTTACTGGAAGGTGACGGTTTTTATGTGCAGCCGACGATTCTGGCCGATATCGACCACAGCATGGCGGTGGCCAGGGAAGAAGTGTTTGGTCCGGTGCTAGGCGTGATGCCCTTTGACGATGAAGACGCGGTGATTGCCCTGGCCAACGACAATCGCTACGGCCTTGCCGCCAGCCTGTGGACCAACGACCTGAGCAAGGCCATGAATCTGGTACCGCGTATCGAAGCGGGCACCGTTTGGGTCAACGCTCACGTACTTCTCGACCCTGCAATGCCATTTGGTGGTGTTAAACAATCCGGTATGGGTCGTGAGTTCGGTCGCGCAGTAATTGAGGCTTACACCGAACTGAAATCGGTGTGCATCGCACACTGATTTAGCCGGCCTTGGAAGTGATACTTACGGCCCCAGCAACGGGGCTGTATACGGTGGTCCGGGCTAAAAATTGCCTACCCGAGATTGGAGTCTGCACTTGGAGTAGGGGCATAGAGTTATTCAATTTTTGTTCTTGAGATACCCTTCGAACAAGTCCAGAGTTGAGTCCATTCCTGCTTCAGGAATAAAAGAAACCCCATAGATTTCAATGGATCGGACGCCAGATGCGAGTCTCGTTTCCCGCTCCAATTATTGCGCTGAAGAGTTCTACAGAATTCTGCAAGCGATTGAAAACAGGACCGTCGGGTCCTTTTTTCGTTCCGGCGGGAATTGCTGAAGTCCAGCACCATCCAGTGCTTTTCTCGACCAAGTCGCGTCGCCATCTACGGCGATCACTTTGATAGTCCGTTCAGCCAGCGCCCGCAACAGCCAGTCTTCGCCACAGCCCAAGTCAAGCGGTGGTGGGGGGACCCCACTTGCTCGCGAAAACTGCAATGCCCGCGATACAGACCCCGACCAGATATCAATCCAACTGATGCCGATAAGGCAAGTCCGGCCCGGTCTTGCCGCAGGTCAGGGCGGCGGCGCTGACGGCGAAGGTGAGCATCGCGTCGATCTGTTCGCGACTCAAGCGCTGCAAACCCTCCACCGAATCCAGCTGCTGTTCGGTCAGCCAGGCGATCAACGCCGCTTGGAAGGTGTCGCCGGCGCCCACGGTATCAGCCATCACCACTGCGCAGGCCGGTGCCGACCAACTGCCATGGCGGCGGCTGAACACCGTTGCTCCCTGGCCACCACGGGTGAGGAATACCAGCTGGCAGCGGTGTTCCAGCCAGCCATGGATCACGCTCTGCGGATCACGCTCGGGGTAGAGCAGGTTCAGGTCCTCGTCGCTGACCTTGATCAGGTCGGCATGCTCGACCAGAGTGTTGATGCGCTCGCGCCACAGTTCGATATTCGGTTCCGGGTTCAGTCGCACGTTGGGGTCGAGGCTGATCAGGCGTTTGCCGCTTTCCCGGCGGACCAGGGCCAGCAGCGTGTCGGCAATCGGCTGCACCACCAGCGAGAACGAGCCGATATGCAACCCACGCACCTCAGCGCTTAACTCAGGTAAATGCCCCGGCAACAGCTGGCGATCGGCACAGCCTTCGCCTCGGAAGCTGTAATGCGGCGAGCCGTCGGCACCGACGGCGACCATCGCCAGAGTGGTCGGTGCGTCGAAGTCCTGCAGGTAGTCCGGGCGCACGCCTTCCTCCTGCAGCACTTGCTGTAAACGCCGGCCGAGGTAGTCGCTGGACAGCCCGGCGAACAGCGCGACGTCGATGCCCAGGCGGCGCAAGCCGACGGCGACGTTGAACGGCGAACCACCGGCAATCGCTTTGTAGTTCACTTTTGAAGCTTGAGTGTTGACGTCGTTTTCACTGAAGAAGTCGAACAGCGCTTCACCACATACCAGATACATAGTCATTCGCTCTTTAAAGGTTCGCTACAAGTTGTTGATAGCGTTCGTAGGCCTGTTAGCGTTAAGAAGCTAGCCAAGCAAAGCTGTTGGTTAACGCGTGATTCTTTCTCAAAAGGAAGTGGGATCTTAATTTGTGATCGTGAAGTCAGCGATATTGCTGGCCGAAATCACAATGTCGGCATTCGGAAGGTCGTTGCGATGAACTTTTTCATAGGAAGTAGCCTCATCGAAACCCAATGATCGCCATCGATCAAGCAGGCGCGCTTCCAGGGTTCTGCGGTCAGCCTGCAGCATTATGGTGGCGTCAAAACAGTCTCTTAAGGACGACCATGGGGCGAGGTCTAATAGAAGGTAGTTTCCTTCCACGATGAGATATTTCACGTCAGAGGGAATCAACTGTCCTGCAGCACGGGATATCTCCAGGATTCGATCGAATACCGGAACGGCAATCACTGGTTCGTTGTTTGCACGAAGCCGCAGCAGCAGACTCCTGAAGCCACCCACATCGAATGTATCAGGTGAGCCCTTACGATCCAAAAGGTTCAAGGATCCAAGAACCGCGTCATCGTAATGAAAGCCATCCCCGGGAACGACAACTGCGCTCCCCGGCATAACGCTATTAAGAGCCTCTACCAAGGCCTGAGAAACGGTGGACTTACCGGCACCAGGCGGCCCCGCTAGCGCAACGACAATTCGATTACCAGACAGAGCCTTAACGTAGTTGAGTAGCTCTGTGCTTACTATTGTGTTTGTTTTGGTAAACATGCCAAATCTCTCCTCAGCAGCCGTCGCTCAGGTTTCCCGTAGGTTCGCCCCTCTAGGGATTTTCATGCCGTTCGGCCGCTGCGAGCACCTCGCAGCAGCCATTTCCCGCATGACAGAGGTGGGACCCCTATGTCATTTGACTCAATCGCTCAGTGGTCAATTGGTCAGTGGTCAGCTTGCCAGCCTTTGTACTCCATGACGTTGGCTCGTGTTACCAGTGAGGGTTGAAGCAATACCGTTGTGCTTTCCAAAGATTTGCCATTCAACAGGTCATTACCCATCGTTACGGCCTGTTGTGCCTGGCCCCAAGGGGATTGGGAGGCGGATGCCTGGATCTGTGTATCGCTTTTGAGCGCAGTCTCTATATCGGGAGCTCCATCCACCGATGCGATAATGATGCCTTTGCGCTTGAGTTGTTTTGCTGCCAGGTCTGCACCTATGGCCTGGGGGTCATTGATCGCGAACACCGCGTCGACTTTTGCAAAGCGAGTCAAGTCGCCTTGCATCACGCTGTAGCCACCTTCGCGCGAGCCTTTGGCATCCTGATTATCAGACAGTACTTTGATATCGGGCGCCTGCGCGAAAACACTCTTACAGCCATTGACTCGGTCCAAGACTGCTGAAGTTTGCGTACCATTCTGGATAATAACGTTACCCTTGCCACCCAGTTTCTCAGAGATGTACTGACATACAATCCTGCCGGCTTCGACGTTATCGGTCTGTACCGTGGCGTTGGCACCTTGCACCATGACATCTACGCCCACAACCACTATGCCTGCCTTCCTTGCTTTCGCAATCGCAGGCGCGATTGCGACAGGGTCGACGGCGTTGACAAGAATCAAGTCTACGCCCGAAGAAATGAAGTTATCGATTTGAGTGAACTGCTTATTCAAATCGTAATCTGCCGACACTGAGATAAATTTTGCGGCGGGATTGATATGCAGTGCCTCGGCTTTGGCGCCATCTACCATCGCTACAAAGTAAGGATTACCCAGCGAGCCAACTGTTATCCCGACGGATTTCAACTCTCGCGCTTGAGCGCTGCTAAATGCCAGTAGTGTACAAACAGCGGTAAATATTATTTTTTTCATGAGCACTGTCTCTTGTTATTGGAGTGTGGGGGGGATATTGATTCAGGTTCGTGCACCTGACTGCCGAAAGCGATCGAGGGCTACCGCTCCGATGATGACAACACCTTTGATAATGTATTGCCAGATATCCGAGACTCCCAGCAATATCAGGCCATTGGAAAGTGTAGCGATAATCAGGGCGCCAATTAGCGTACCGACGATAGTGCCGACGCCTCCTGTAAAGCGCGTGCCTCCTAGAATAACGGCGGCGATAGCGTCGAGTTCATAAGACTGCCCCATTTGCAGTCCATTAGCAGCCATCAGTCGAGCGGAAGTCATGATGGCCCCCACGCCCGCCAATAAACCGGACAGGGCATAAGTAAATAACAGGACTTTCCAGACTTTGATTCCCGACAACCGTGCGGCCTCAGGATTACCGCCCACTGCGTAAATCTGTACGCCTAACACCGTACGTCGAAGAATAACCCACGAAAGAGTAACCACGACTACCGCGATTACAACCAGCCATGGCACCCCGAACAACGTATCGTTTCCAATGTAAGCAAAGGACAGGTCGGGATTGAAAACCGTTTTGTCTTCGCCGATAAGGCGTGCGATTCCACGCATCGCAGTCAATCCGCCTAGCGTGACGATAAACGCCGGTAGCTTACCAAACGCGACCAATACACCATTGACGAGCCCTAGTAACAGTCCGACTCCAAGCCCCGCAGCGATGGCCAGGGGAGCAAACCCCGGAACTTGCGATACCAATAGCGACACTACTGCGGAAACAGCCAGAATCGAACCAACCGAAAGGTCGATTCCACCTGTCAAAATCACGAAAGTCAGACCTGACGCCAATACCACATTGATAGAGGCTTGCTGACTGATGATCGAGAAATTCTGAACCGAGAAAAAGCTCTCGCTCATCAGTCCAAAGCCCACACAAAGGAGTAACAATACGGGCAGCATGCCCGCCACTCTCATCAATTGGCGCATTTTATCCTGGGTGGAAACTCCGGCGATGCTTCGTACACCAGGCGTGGTGAAGTCACTTGCTACTTTGTTTTGCAGTGGGGAAGTCATTGGACTAAGTCTCCGTTGGCTAGAGTCAACCTGTCGCTGCCTGTGGCAGACGCGATAATGGCTTCAGGTGTGATATCAAGACCGCTGTGGCCACCGAGTTCGGTGACAAGTTTACCTTCACACATGACCAATACACGGTCGGCAATTCCAACGATTTCTGGTAGTTCACTTGAAATTATCACTACGCAAACGCCGGATGCTGCTAATGCATTGATGATTTTATATATTTCTGATTTAGCCCCAATGTCGACACCCGATGTAGGCTCGTCGAGAAACAATACCCTGGGCTTCATCTCCAGCAGACGAGCCAGCAAAACTTTTTGCTGGTTGCCTCCGGACAGCGCTCCAACATTGATATCGGAGGACGCTTTGATATTGAGTGCCTGGATTGCTTGTTCGGTACGTCCAGTTCCGGCGGTTCGGTCCACGAACCCCGCATATCGAGCATCACTTCCCACAACACATACATTGATATTGTCGTGGACACTCATGTCGAGAAAAAGGCCCAGTGCTTTGCGGTCTTCTGTCAGATAGACGATGCCTGCGTTACTTGCATCGCGAGGAGAGCGTATGACTACAACTTCGCCGTCCATTTCAATCTTTCCGCCTGAGTACGCGTCGACGCCTGCGATTAATCGGGCAAGTTCGGTTCTTCCAGAACCCACCAGTCCTGCAATCCCGAGAATTTCGCCGGCATACAGATCGAAACTGCAATCCTGAATTTTGAAGTCATCTGTAAGATTGCGAACACGTAGTATCGGTTGCTCGTAAGAGCACAAAGGACGCTCATGGGCGTAGAAGCCGGAAACATCGCGGCCAACCATCATCCGGACCAGGGTTTCAGCTGACAGCGTGACGCGATCCAGCGAACCGACGTAATGACCGTCCCGGAGTACCGAAACACAATCGGACAATGCGTATATCTCGGCCATACGATGGCTGATATAGATGATCGCGACGCCATCATCACGTAGCTGGCGAATCAATGTAAAAAGACTTTCGGTCTCTTTTGTGGATAGCGGCGTTGTAGGCTCGTCCATCACCAGGATTCGCGTATCGGCATGAATTGCACGCGCGATTTCAACAAGTTGTTGGTCCGCAATCGACAAAGTACCGACCAGTGCGTGCGGATCAAATGTAACGCCAAGTCGCTTTAGTACTACGAGCGCACCTTCGGTCATTGCCTTGCGGTTTATAACGCCACATCGTCGGATTTCTCTACCCAGGTAGATGTTCTCCACCACGCTCATATTCGCGCACAAGCTGAGCTCTTGATAGATGACGGATATGCCATGGCGCTTCGCATCGTTCACGCCATAGTTTCGAATCTCACATCCGTCGATTCGAATAGTGCCGCTGTCGGCAACATAGGCCCCCGATAGTATTTTCATCAGAGTGGATTTTCCGGCGCCGTTTTCGCCCATTAGCGCGTGGATTTGTCCTGGGAAAATACTGAGGTCAATGTCATGCAGGACGCGCACCCCATTGAATGACTTCGAGATGGAATGCATTTCCAATAGGGCAGGAGGGGGGCTTTCAGATCCAGTGCTCAGCATAGCTGTTAACTCCTTATCTACCGATTTGAGAAGTAGTTGAAACCTCTCATCGGTGTTCTTGTTCGAGCAACATAGTCGAAAGGAAAGCGCTTGCGCAAGCGCTTTCCTTTTCGTTCGAGGAATTCTCCAAAAAGCACTTCCATGTCCATCCCCTAGGGAAGCCCCGATCAAAGAGGAGGTGAATAGGATGTTAGGAAAGCGCTTGCGCAAGCGCTTTCGTCTCGGCTATGCTTTTTTCAACAAGCGCTGCTGCGTCCATCAATTGGTTCGCAGGATGATCGCTACGATAATAAAAAGGAGTGCCCGGCTATGCTGCATAGCGGATTCCACCATCTCGATTTACAGATTTCAGATGCGCTGTGCATCTCGCTGGGTCTTTCACGAAATTGCGGGCTCGCCCCGGCATCAATTCCGAGAGCCATCGACGCATTTTCTCGCCGTGAGCTTTACAATAGGTAGCAACTGGACATGAGTTCAGCGCTATCCATCAAATCACGTGAGAAAGGAGTGATACACAGTGGGCGCAAAGATGAGCGATGTCGCGAGAGCCGCGAACGTATCAATGTCTACGGTATCTCATGTACTCAACGGTACTCGTAAAGTACATCCTGACACCGTCCGTAGTGTGAATCAGGCTGTAGAGTCCGTAGGCTATATTCGAAACTCACTCGCTCGGTCTCTGGCTCGCTCCTCTTCGGGTTCGGGTGCTATTGGTGTGGCGATTGCTACGCTTTCAAACTATTACTTCAGTGAAACAGTACGTGCCATCGAAGCGGCATGCGCGAAAAGCGGATTGATGATGATACTGGTCAATACGCAAAGAGATCCGGAACAGGAACTCAAAGCGGTCAAGGCACTGCATGAGCGACGTGTTGACGGGATTGTACTCGCTTCGGAATATGATCCGGAAAATCGAGTATTTGATTACTTAAAAGCCAACAAGATACCCACGGTTCTCATCGATCGACTTCTCTCGACGTCTTTTGATCAGGTGGGGGTAGAGAATAAGCACTCCTCTCAAGAGTTGATTGCACATTTGATTAAGCTTGGTCATCGGCGTATCGGGATGGTCTCCGGACGATTGACCCAGTCTTCTTCTCATGAGCGAATTGACGGCTACCGTGCGGCTTTAGCTGACGCTGGAATTGAGTACGAAGATCAATTGGTTTGCTGTGGTGAATCGGCGATTGCGCCGGCAATGGAAGCCACTCGCCATTTGCTATCGCTAGAGCACCCGCCCACCGCAATAATGACTGCAAACAACTTGATGACCATTGGTGCAATGCAGGCTCTTCGTGAAGCGGGGCTTGAGGTGCCAAAGGATATCGCGCTGGTTGGCTTTGACGATTTCGACTGGGCGGATGCTTTTAGCCCAAGACTGACAGTTGTAGCGCAACCTCTCGAGGAGCTCGGGGCCCAGGCTGTGAAGCTTTTATTGAAGCGTATCAAGCAACCTGAGGGTAGACGTCAGACTATTAGATTGAAACCCTCTTTAATCCAGCGAGATTCTTGCGGCGCTCCCAAATGACGGTACTCAGGGTTTCGTCCTGAGGATTTAGCGGTGCAGACGCGAATTAGTTGATGCTAGTCCACGTCTCGCCGCCTGAATGACTTTGAAACTAAATGACTAGTACCTGGTTTCCATTTGTCGTGCACGGATATGCATGTTTGCAGTGTTTTCTGCTTGAGTGTCCCGCGTTCGGTTTTGTTTTCGTCAGGTTTCAATGATTTCGTTATAGAGATAAACATTTATTTTAATCGCGATGGAGAACGCTGGCCTCGCGGAACTAAATCCGATAATGGGTCGTAACTGCACAATGCAGGGCTTATTCCTGTGATGGCGCTTCTGCGTTTGCACAGTTACAAAACGCCCGCATTTGAATGGCAAGAAAAGAGTTGATTGAGACGGCACAAGCCGTATTGGCGAAGAAGGGCTGAGCATGAATAACTACAACAAAACGAATGATGTGACTGCACTGCCGGCATGGCGCAATCTGCTCGATCATCGAGAGAGCATGAAAAATTTTAGTATGCGCGATGCCTTTCGAGATAACAGTAAACGCTTTCAAGACTTTTCCTTGGCGGGCTGCGGGCTGTTTTTGGATTACTCCAAAAACCTGATCACTCACGAAACGCGTTCATTGCTTGTAAACCTTGCTCGCGAGGCAGGCGTGGAACAGGCCGCGCGTGCCATGTTCAGTGGAGAGAAAATCAATTGCTCCGAGGGGCGTCCAGTGCTGCATACGGCGCTGCGGCGACCAGTGGGAGACGCTTTGATGGTCGATGGTCGCAACTTGATGCGCGATGTGCATGGAGCCTTGGCGCAGATGACTGACGTTGTGAGTCGTATCCATAACCATCTGTGGCGTGGTTACAACGACAAGGTCATCACCGATGTCGTAAACATTGGTATTGGTGGCTCATTTCTGGGCCCGGAGCTTGTCTCTGAGGCGCTGGCGCCTTTTGCTCGGCATGGGGTGCGGTGCCATTATCTAGCTAATATCGACGGCAGTGAGTTCCGAGAGGTTACAGCCGAACTGAACGTAGAAACAACGCTGTTCATCATCTCCAGTAAAACCTTCGGTACTCTTGAAACCTTGAAGAATGCACAAGCTTCTCGTAGCTGGTACTTGGCTAAGGGCGGGACGGAAGAGAAGCTATATCGCCATTTCATTGCTGTGACCAGTAATCGCCAGGCAGCGCTGGATTTCGGCATCCGTGAAGCAAACATATTTCCTATGTGGGACTGGGTTGGTGGCCGTTACTCACTATGGTCTGCAATTGGCCTGCCGATTGCGCTGGCCATTGGTATCGCTAACTTCAAGGAACTGCTATCCGGCGCATACGCTATGGATCAGCATTTCCTGAACGAACCATTGGAACAGAACCTTCCTGTTCTTTTAGCGGTACTCGGCGTTTGGTATCACAATTTTTGGGGTGCGCAAAGCTATGCTTTCTTGCCCTATGACCATTATCTGCGCAACTTCGTTAAGCATCTGCAGCAGATGGACATGGAGTCAAATGGCAAAAGTGTTCGTCATGACGGCACGTCAGTGTCTTGCACCACGGGCCCGGTAATCTGGGGCGGCGTGGGGTGTAACGGACAGCACGCTTACCACCAGTTGCTGCATCAGGGAACGCCTCTGATTCCAGCTGACTTCATTGTGCCTGTGGTCAGCCACAATCCAGTGGCTGATCATCAGGAATGGCTGTATGCCAATTGCTTGTCTCAAAGCCAAGCGCTGATGTGGGGCAAAACCCGCAGTGAAGCTGAGGCAGAGCTAAAAGCCAAAGGCCTTTCATCCAGTGAGATTGAACGACTGGCACCGCATAAAGTGATCCCCGGTAACCGGCCAAGCAATACAGTTGCTCTTGAGATCATCAATCCACATAGCCTTGGTGCGCTGATCGCCCTATATGAACACAAGGTCTTTGTCCAAGGTGTAATTTGGGGAATCAATTCGTTTGATCAATGGGGCGTGGAACTGGGCAAGGAGCTAAGTAACAACGTCCATAACCTCCTGACTCGCTATGACGCGCAACCGGCTGATGATTCATCTACGCAGGGTCTTATAGATTTCTTCCGAGGACGCCATCGGGGGTAGAGCCTCATAAGATTGGACGGGTAATGCCTTATCGTTAGCTCGTCTGGTCACTTTGCGCCGGCAATGCCTGGATTTTTCTCATTGGTTCAGCGGTGCCTTTTCTATTCGATTTAACTTGGTATTTCCCTTTCTGAAACAGGTGCGTGGGAGTTAACCGCGTACTTTGATTAAAAGCGTGCTGTTCGCGTTGGCCTTATCCAATAAATATAACAAACAAAAGGTGTTATGAATGAACGTTAAAACTCTCAGCGCAGTTCTGGGTGCGTCCTTTGCTGTCGGCTTTTTGCCCGTTGACGCGTATTCAACAGACTTCAGTGGTTATTTCAGAACCGGAGTAGGGGATTCGACTCAAGGAGGGAAACAGTCGTGTTTTCAGCTACCGGGCGCGCAATCCAAATACCGTCTTGGCAACGAATGTGAGCAATATCTGGAGCTGGATTTGCGCCAGGATCTGCTTTCACTGGACGACGGCTCGGTGGTCAGCGTGGAAGGCATGGCACAGTTTTATAACGAATATGGCCATGAACCAAAATTTGACGGGGAGCACGGCTATACGCGGATGAGCCAGCTCTACGCTGAGTGGAGCAAGATGCCGGCATTGAATGGCGGTTCTTTCTGGGCGGGCCGTCGTTACTACAACCGAAACGACATCAATATTTCCGACTACTTCTACTGGAACCAAAGCTCAACAGGCTTTGGGTTCGACCAGGTCGCGTTGGGAGATCTGAAATACAGCTATGTGCTCTCACGCAAGGACAACGTCTTCCAAAAGGATTTTGTTACCCGTCATGATGTGACGGTCAGCGGATTCAACACAAATCCCGGTGGCGAGGTTCAACTGGGCGTCAGTTATCTGGACAAGCCGAGCCGCGAGAATGCTCATCAGGGCTGGTCGGTGGTTGCCCAGCACAAGCAGGTCGCGTTTCTTGGCGGAGTCAACAAGTTCGCTGTTCAATACGGCCGAGGGCCGGGCACCGCATTGGGCTACACCGGTGATACCACGTTGGATGAGAGCAACAAGAGCTGGCGGCTCGTGGAGTTTTTCGACTGGCAAATGACCCATGCTTTTAGTGGTCAAGTTGAATTGGTCTATCAAAAAGACACGCGCCCTGATGGTGATGATCAGAACTGGTTATCCATTGGTGTTCGGCCAATTTATGCGTTCACGGACCAGTTCAAGTTGATTACCGAAGTTGGGCGCGACCAGGTTGAAGCTGCAGACGGTACCCGAAAACTCACTAAGTACACCATCGCGCCTACCTGGTCACCGAAGGGCCCCGGATTCTGGGACAGGCCGGAATTTCGTCTGTATTACACCTACGCTACCTGGAACAAGGCTGCGCAACGCGCCGCCAGCTTGCAGTCTCCGGGATCGGCGCTGTCTGATACCGGTGCGTTTGGTACAGACCTGCAAGGCTCCAACGTAGGTGTTCAGGTCGAGTATTGGTGGAAATAAATCCTGAAATGACAGGGCTGACAATCAGCCCGAATCTGCTTCGACAACTGCGGATAGCGAGGGCAATCCAACGCTTCCTTTCAAACAGGAAGGGAGTAGTGAACCGCGAGAGGAAGTGAGCGAGTCAGAGGGTGCTGAACGTTGTGACGTTCAGCACCCTAGTCGATCGAACATTGTTGAAGCTTTTTCAGGCGAGTCACTCAGAGTGAGAGACAACGTCACCATCCTTTTATCCAGTGATCGAGTTTGTAATTGCGCACTGATGCACCGGCGCGAAAGTCACCTATGCCGCCGCTTCGTCGCTTCTTGCAGCTGCATCCGAAAGTATCAGCTCAAATATTCGTCCAGGTTGCTGGATTCTTCTGCAAAGCGCTCGATCAGAAATTCGAGAAGGGCGCGTACGCGAGGTGCCATATACCGGTTACGTTGATATAGGGCATGTACCGGCGCGTCCTCAGACCGCCACTGCGGCAATAGAATCTTCAAGCGTCCTGCTCGTAGGTCTGCGCCAATATCCCACATCGATTTCATTGCAATGCCGTAACCGTGAACCGCCCACTCTCGAGCGACCGCGCCATCATTCGTCTCGCGAGCGTTTGCAAGCGGGACCCTATAACTTTCGACTTTGTCATTTCGGATGAAGCGCCAGTCGTTTGCAGGCCCGGCGACAGAGTTAAGGACAATGCAGTCGAAACGTTCCAAATCCCGTGGATGTTCGGGGGCGCCGTGTTTTGCCAGATATCGAGGCGATGCACACAGCACGCGCCGATTGGGTGCCAAGGGGCGGGCAACGAAGGAACTGTCCGGCGGCACGCCAAATCGGATGGCGAGATCAATATCGTCTTGCAACAAATTCGACAGCGAATCCGATAGCACCAGCGCGAACCTGACCTCAGGGTATTGCGTGTTGAACTGGTCAAGCCAGTTCTTTAACACGTTGCGACCGAAATCCGAGGTAGCGGATATTCGCATCTTGCCACCCACGACGCTTTTCCCAGCCTGGAGAAAGGCATTGCCATCGTCGAGTGCCTGGAGTGCCTGCTGGCAATAGGACAAATACGTCCGCCCTTCATCCGTCAAGCGCAGGTGGCGTGTCGTGCGCTCGAACAGGCGCGTATGCAACACAGATTCGAGCTTAACCAGGCGCGCACTCGCGGCAGCGGGGGATAGCCCGAGCTTGCGACCTGCAGCCGACAATCCACCGAGATTTGCTGCTTCGACAAACAGCCTGATGTCGCCTAGGTAGTCCATGATATTTCGAAATTTTTTGAAAGTTATTCAAATAATACGTCAATTATCAAATTGAGGAGGGCTACGCAAAATAGTGGCATGAACAAACAGTCGCAGTTGCTCGATCGGATTCGACTCAGCGGCATTCACTATGGGCTCAATGAAGTGCCGCTTGCGGGCGAACGCCAGTTGTTCGTCGCAATGGCATCGGGCGTCGTCATCGAACTGGTCCCCAATCAGCAATCAGTCATCCCCTGAGCCGCCGAGCCTTTCAAACTGCAGTTCGACCGTGTATCCCTCATTACCTATCGATTGGAGAATCCTCATGTCGCTTTTGCCTGTTGCGCGCCTGACCCGCACAAGTTGTTGGTTACTCACTTCCCTGGCCACCGTCGCGCTGACCCCCGTCTTCGCCGCGACCGATTCGCTCGTCCAACCCCGCACTGTGATCGTCGACCATAGTCTTGCGAAGGCACAGGTCGAGGCGCAGATCCTGGCCGCACGCCGCTATGGCACGTTCTGGACCACCGGCGACGAAGCTCTCGCGCGCGCCGCCCTGGCACCCGACTTCAAGGATTCAACACTGCCGCCAGGTCGCCCCCAGGGCATTACCGGGCCGATCGCGGCCTCGAGAACGATGCATGCGGCTATTCCCGATATCCAGTGTGAAGTGGAGCAGATGATGGTGGTTGGCGACCGAGTCATCGCTCATTTGCATTTCACTGGCCACTTTACCGGTCGGTTCAAGAGCGTCCAGGGCAAAGGGCAGCCGATCGACTTCATCGCGACCGATATTTATCGCATCGTCGAAGGTCGCATCGCTGAGAACTGGCATCTCGAAGACAATCTGACCCTGCTGCAACAGCTCGGCTTGATTGCCAAGTAAGGAGATTTGCACTGATGAACATTGACCATGAACCCATTGCTGACGGCCCGAATACATTGGAGCAAGTCAGCCGCCGGACGTTTCTCAATCGAGCCGGGGCGGCAGCGGGCGTCCTTGCTGCGAGTGCGGTGTTCCCTACCGTCGCAGCCGCGCAAGCTGCTCCCTCCACGTCAAAGCTCGTGACTACGCCACGCCATGGTCAGTTCTGGCCTGACGGCATTCGGCTGGTCATTTCCATTTCCATGCAATTTGAGGCGGGTGGACAGCCGTCCAAAGGTACGGACAGTCCTTTCCCCAAGGTAGATTTTCCGCCGGACATTCCATCGGATCCAGCAGCCAATACCTGGTTCGCCTACGGCTATCGCGAGGGAATTCCACGCATGCTCGATCTGTGGGATCGCCACCATGTCAAGGTGACCTCGCACATGATCGGCGAGGCCGCTCGGCGGCATCCCGAAATGGCAAGAGAGATCGTTGCGCGCGGCCATGAAGCAGCCGGACACGGTCCTCGCTGGAGTTCCCAGTATGCGATGAGCCGCGAGGAGGAGAAGCAGTTCCTCATCCAGGCAGCCAGCATGGTCGAAGAAGTCACGGGCCAGCGACCGATAGGCTACAACTGCAACTGGCTGCGGCGTGGTCCGAACACGTTGTCGTTGCTACAAGAGTTGGGCTACGTCTACCACATCGATGATCTGAGTCGCGATGAGCCTTTCATTGAACAGGTCAACGGCAAGGACTTCGTCGTGGTGCCATATACGCTGCGCAACAACGACATCCTGCTGATCGAAGGCCGTAACTATTCGCCGACCCAGTTCCTGGAGCAGATCAAGCTGGATTTCGATCAACTCTACGAAGAAGCCGGCACACGCCGCCGCTTGATGTCGGTCAGCGCTCATGACCGCATCAGCGGCTCGCCACAGATGGTGAGGGTCTGGGACGAGTTTCTGCGTTACGCCAAAAGCCGGCCGGGGGTCGCATTCATGCGCAAGGACGAGATTGCACGCTACATCCAGAACAGCCCGCTGACTTTGCGCGAAGCTGAAACACTATAAAAACGGCCCGAATTGCGGCCGTCATGGCGCTTTTCGTTTGACGCTATGTGTAACGATCAGCTGTGGCATGTCGGTCGGATGCAGGTTCGTCATCTGACACTGACCGATGGTTATGAACCAGAGTCGCTGACGCTCTACGGCCATTTTTGTGAGTCCGTGAATTCGACCGAATTTGAGGAGCTGAAACACGGACGTAATATTCGGGCAATACAATTCGCGGCAATGGAATTAAGGTGCAAGAGATGAATCGGCCATCACGAAGCATGCGCAAGTTGCTCGACTCAGTCGCCACCAATAACGAGATGGCGGCGCTGGATGTAATGCGCGCAACTGAGCAGATCAAGGACGAGTTGTTGCGCCAGCGGCTGCTCAACCTGATTCACCGCCTCAATCAGGACGCCAATGACTTGCGATTGGCGCGCGACGACATTCAGGGCGGCGCCATCAAATTAGCGTGACCGGCCGCCGACGGGCCCAATGCAGCCGGTCCGATGCGCTCGGCTATCGGTTCAGCAGACTCGGCGAGCCCGGTACCGAGATTCACTTCGCTGGCAGGTAAAACGAAAGATACCTTTTGTCCTGGACCTATCTTGGCTGCGCGCTGACCATCAATGCAGAACACTGCGTCACATCCCGAACCGACAACCCCGTCATCCCCGAAAACGGTCAGGCGTCCCGAATCTTTTTGGCAACTCGGTACTTAATCGCAGGATTGCCTTCAGCGGGTGAACGCAGGAAGAGGGGGCGTGCTCGTCGATAGGGTGCAGTGCCTGTTCATCGCGTCGATCGATGTCAGCCGAAAGGGCGGCAATCAGACGGAACAGTTTGCGCACCAGGTCGCCCACCGCCAGCAATAGCACCGGAAACAGAATGAGAAACGGCAGCAAACTTCGCCAGGCGCTCTCGCGGGCTTCTTTGTCGCGGACGCCGGTTTCTTGAGCGACGACGATGCGTTCACCGCGGGCGGTTGTTCTGACCAGCACACGAAAGTCTTCGTCGATGACATTCAAGGTCGAGAGGCCATCGGCCAGTGTGGTGGGGAAGGGCAGTGGTATCAGGGGGTCATCGTTGCCGATTGCTTTACTGCCATCGGCCAGGTATTGCACGATGACCCTGGATTCTTCATTGTCGCCATCGACTTCCTGGGACGCGGGATAGGGTAGGGACACCTGCTGCCGATCAAACAAGACGGCCACCTGACGCAAGGTGTCGTCCTGCATTTCGTGGGCCTCGTCGAACGCAGAGACAAACGCAAAAATCCCGGCCAGCACCGCAACGATCAGGATGGCCAGCGATAGCGTCACGGACAGGCGTAGTTGTACCGAGTCCCTCAAACGCTTTTTGAAACCATCCATCCCATCACGTGGCCCGTTTGCGAGTTGTCGGCGGTTTTCGAGATCAAGGCCATCAGCACTGGCGTGGTGGCACCCAGCAGCACTTAAACGGTATCAAACGGATTCGTTAAGGTGGCCTCCTGAAACCTGTTCTCCTCTAAAACGCATTATTTAAAGCTTTTTTTCGCTATCACCTTTGCCGCTCACAAAATTTTCATTTCGTTTTGATTATAAGCCTCCGCAGGTACAGAAGAGCCTTGCAAACATGCAGAGTGATTTATGGAAGTGACCGTTGTTAGTAACGACTATGTCGGCTTGGTAGAAGTGTGTCGTCGGAAGTGCGGCAAGGATGTTAACGCTAGACGTGTTGCCGGTGGAAACGCCGTTGTTGTGCTTTCTGAATTCATTGACGTCGACCGCCGCAATTTCGAGTTCCAGTTGCTGGATGTGGTCGACATGCTGGAAGCCTGCCGTGCGAAACCAACGCGCAAAGCAAGGTTTACAACATCGGCTTTGGCGCGCCGGTGAAGCTTCTGGAGTTTGTCGAGTGCATTGAAGAGGCACTGGAAATCCGCGCAATAAATAATTTCATGCCGCTGCAGTCAGGCGACGGCGTTCATTCGTTTGTCGATTGGTACCGCATCTATTACGGCGTCTAGCCGCTCACACCTCAGCTTTTTTTATGGAAATGTCATGCAAGAAACGCCTTATGTGTCGGTCCTGATTCCGGCAAAAAACGAAGCCGGTAACCTCATCCCACTTCTGGAGGAAGTGCGTGTAGCGCTGGCCAACGAGACCTTTGAAGTCATAGTGGTTGACGATGGCAGCACCGATGCCACAGCCACCGAATTACGGACATTACAAGGTAATGGCTACAGTCAGTTGCGGGTGCTCAGTCATGCTCGTTCCCTTGGGCAGAGCACCTCGATTTACCACGCTGCTGAAGTGGCACGTGGGCATTGGTTGGCAACCCTTGATGGTGATGGTCAGAACGATCCAGCCGATTTAACGAAAATGCTCGATTTGGTCCGTGGTTCGGAGGGCAAACCCGGCGGGGTCAAACTGGTGGCGGGTCACCGCGTGAACCGCCGGGACACGGCGAGCAAACGCTGGGCTTCGCGATTTGCCAACAACCTGCGCAGTCGTCTGCTGAAAGACCAAACGCCCGATACCGGTTGCGGTATCAAATTGATTGAACGCGAGGCGTTTCTGCGCTTGCCGTATTTCGATCACATGCACCGTTTTATTCCTGCGCTGATCCGTCGTCACAACGGCCGAATGTTGATTCAACCAGTGAACCACCGTGAGCGCGGTGCAGGAGTTTCCAACTACGGCAACCTCGACCGAGCCCTTGTGGGCATAGTTGATTTGTTCGGGGTGTGGTGGCTGATAAAACGCACCCGCCTGGAAGTCAACGCCCAGGAAACCGAGGTCTGACATGGGCAGAGAAACTTTGTGGTTGGCCGTTGGCTTCGTTGGCCAGTTGGCTTTTACCGGGCGTTTTGTCCTGCAGTGGCTATACAGCGAATACAAAAAACGCAGCATGATACCTGTTGGATTCTGGTACCTGAGTATCGTCGGCAGTGCGCTGTTGTTGGCGTACGCAATCTACCGCGAAGACCCGGTTTTTATAGTCGGCCAGTCCTTCGGTTTTATTGTGTACTTGCGCAATTTGCAATTGATTGCAAAACATCGTGAGCAGGAAAGCCACGAGCTGGAAAAAAAGGACTGAATCGGTGCGGATACGACTATTTACTTCGCGGTTAGAGCGATTGGCTTACGCAGACAAACCTCCGCTTTTCATGTGGGCGGTGGCGCTATTCGTGCAACTTGCCCATCTGCCAAAAGTAGCCCTGTACTTGCCCGCGCTATTGGCGAGTGCTGTTGTTATTAGTTCACGAAAACACGATGAGCCCGTTGAGCGGACTCACGCATTCTCGTGCATCTTGGAAAAGGAGTGAGGCGCGTATGAGAACAGAAGGCGAGGTATTGCGGCCGATGCAAGCCGCGCGGCGCGCGCTGGATTGGCCAACCCTGGGCGTGGCAGTGTTGCTCCTGCTGCTGTTTTACTGGGGACTGGGAAGTTTGCCGTTCCTGAGCGTCAATGAAGCCCGTCGCGCCGTGACGACACGGGAAATGCACGAGGCTGGCCAATGGCTGTTGCCGTACATGAACGGCGAGCTGTACCTGTCCAAACCACCGCTGTTCTATTGGCTGGCCCTGGTCAGCACGTCACTGCTGGGCAGCCTCTCCGAATGGAGCGTGCGCCTGCCTTCGGCGCTGTTTGCGACGCTGTGTTGTCTGACCTTGTATCGCCAGGCTTATGCTTTCGCCGGGCGACAGGTGGCGTTGTTGGCTGTGGTGTTCCTGGCGGCGAATGCCGGGTTCAGCCTGTTTGCCCGCCGGGCGGAAATAGAAATGCCTTTGACCGGCCTGTGTCTGCTGGCGCTGTTTTGTGCATGGCGCTTTCTGTTCGCGCAAGGCGGTCGCATCTGGGTCTGGCTCAGTTACGGGCTGCTCGGCTGTGCCTTGCTGACCAAGGGGCCGGTCTGCCTGTTGTGGGTGACCGCGCCGATACTGGTCTATGCGTTGATCTGTCGCGATCGTCTGGCCCGAGCTTTTCTGTGTGACGGCTGGGGCTGGATGCTTGCGGTGCTGGTCGGGGTATCCTGGTATCTGGCGGTGTCCATGCAGGAGGGCTGGAGCGTCTGGTCGGCCATCGTCAACGAAGACATCGTCAAGAAAATCAATGGCCAGGGGGCAGAAGCCTGGTACGCCTATCTGTTGTATCTGAGTGGGGATTTCTTTCCCTTCTGGCTGATACTTCTGGTGCGGCCGCGGCAACTCTGGCACGCCATCCGCCTGAGTCCGCAGTTGACCCTGTTGCTGTGCTGCATTCTGGTGCCGCTGCTGCTGTTCTCGCTGTTCACCGAGAAGCACGCCAAATACCTGTTGCCTATCTATCCGGCCATCGCCCTGCTGTTGGCCTGGCGCTGGAGCCAACTGCTGACCCAGGCCCGGCACCCTTGGCAGCGCTGGAGTCTGCGCATTGTTCCGGCCGTGGTACTGGCGGGATACACGCTGTTCTACTTGGGTCTTGAAGGGCGGGTATTTGCCCATCGGATCGACGGATTTGCGCAGATAAAAGCCGCCGCCGATGCGTACCCAAACGTCCCGGCCTATAGCTTGGGAGCTGCGGACATTCGCCTGGTCTATTACATGGGGCGGCCCGTCAGTTCGATCACCGAGTCGCAAGCCAGCAGCGTAGCCCATACGCCGGGCCTGCTGTTTGTCCAGGAGCCGCTTCCTGCGGCATTGCAAGCCCTGGCGCCTTGCACCCTGACGCGGATCGAGTCGTATCTGAAACCCAAACGTTCGGCCGTGTTGCTCGGACTAGGCTCTTTTTGCGCTAATCAGGGCCAGATCAAGCCTTGAATCTGCGTCATTGAAGCTCTGCATGACTGGATGTTTGGCCCAGCGTGATCTTGTGCCCAACCGATCGGCAACATGGGCTTGATCCAGTCTGCACGCCTCAACAGTGAAAACGCTTTCGCCCCACCGTCGATTTCTGATGGGGGAGGGCATAACAGTTTGTTAGCCGGTAATTCGAACTTCCGAGGATAGAGCTTCGATTACGGTTTTTGCCTTGTAGCGATATCGCTGCAAGTCTGACAACAAAAAGCCCGCGCATGGCGGGCTCTCTGTATGGGGTCAAATCCTTTTGTCCGTTCAATCTGCGCTCCGTTCTGTGAGTACTTCGTGAAAAGCATGTCGATGAAACGAAAAAACCCGGCACTTAGCCGGGCTTTCTGTTGATAGGGCCAAATCCCTTTGGCTGACGGCATTGTGCTGGGTGGATGTGACGAAGGCATGACAGGGCGGATACGAAAGCGCAGGCAAAAGTCAGTTCCTTATTCAGATCTGCCGATTGGTACGCCTGTTCCGGCAGACGCTGACGCTCGCCGGTATCTGCTGGCCTTTTACCGCTTCAGGCCTGCCCTGCGACGCTTTACTACAGAGTCCGGTCATGCTGATAGAATCCGTCAGGTTATAGATAACACCCTTCTGAGAAATGATATGAATACACAATTGACGGAAGAAGAGATGCGCCGGGCACTGTTCGGTGATTCGGAGTCCCTTGCGCCGGCAATTACCTCACACGTGCAAGACTCCGTCCCGGATGTCGTGATCGTGCAACCGGTAAAGGCAGCGAAGAAAAAGATAGTCTCAAAAGGCTTCACGCCCAGGTTGAGAGTCACGCTGCGGGTGGGAAATGAATTTGAAGGCGAGATGCACGAGATGGTACATGAGGCCGATACGCTGAGCTCCCTGGTTGCAGAGCAAGAAGCTACTAAGGCGGCCAGAACAAAATTCAGGTTTGTGGAAGTGGTGTCAGTCAAGTCGATGTAAGTGGGCACTCTTCCTCATGGGTCGACAGGAGCGCAGCTCATTGAACGTGTCGGCGTTCGGGCTTGGCTACGAGATGGGGGCATTCTCCAGGAACTTTGCGGACGGCCACGAGCGTAATTCGGTTGTTTGCGTTAGTGGCAGGGTGCCACAATCGCTTTTTTTTAGTTGAGTCATGATCAGGTGGATCACATGGACTGCCCAGGATCTCGGAATGACCAAGAGTTTTTCATAGCCGAGCAGGTGCGAACTGACCGATTGCATCAACTATTTCGCCAATCAGTTTCGGCGGTTTTTGGTAGCTACCTCGCTGCCATCATGCTGTGTTGGCTGTGTTGGGATCGTTTTGAACACAGCGTTGTTCTTTGGTGGCTGGCCATACTGACCGGATCGACGCTGTTGCGCATCTCGATGTTTGTTGCCTATTTTCGCAGCGACGAAAGTGAGCGTACGCCTCAACGCTGGGAGCGCAAATACTGGAGCACGCTCGTGCTGTCCGCCAGTATCTGGGGGGGAGGTGCATTCGTTGTCATGCCCGCAGACGATCTTTTGTCGCAGGCGTTGGTCATGCTCTTTGCTGTCGGGATGTCTGTCAGCGCGGTGTCCTGCTACTCGGCCTACCTCTATATGACACTCGTGTCCATCGGACTGGTTCTGTTGCCGTGCACCGCCTGGCTGCTGTTTCAATCGTCCATGATTCAAGTCGGCATGGCACTCTCGGTTTTGGTGTTCGCGTCATTTGTTGCCCGCGCTACACGGAAAATGTCCGAAGCACTGGAAACCGCCTTTCGACTAACCCGTGAAATGGAACATGCGAACAGCATTTCAACCCGTGCAGCACAAACTGATGAACTGACCGGCCTGAAAAGTCGACGAGCTTTTTTCGAGCATGCCCAGCAGCTCTACAACGAATGCGAAACCAACCGGTTAGGGTTGTGCGTCGTAATGTTGGACATGGATCACTTCAAGCATATCAACGACACCTACGGCCATCAGGTTGGGGATCAGGTTTTGCGCCAAATGGGTGCGGTCATCAGTTCATCCTTTCGTGCAACGGATATCCACGGCCGGCTAGGTGGAGAAGAATTCGCAGTTCTGCTCCCGGATACCTCCATTGAGGCCGCCGTCGAGATTGCAGAACAGCTCATCCAGACTATTGCTGGATTGATGATCGAGCCTGTTCACTGCATAACAGCCAGCCTCGGCGTAGCGTCGACGGATGCCGGAGATAAAGATCTGCACAGCTTGATGAACAATGCTGATAAAGCACTGTATCGAGCCAAGGCGCTGGGACGTAATCAAGTCGCAGTTGCTGGCTATTTGTAGAAATTGTCTGTCGGAAATCGGTGCGGCTGTTGAACAGGCTATCAATGTTGAGGGTCTCTCCCCGACTGAGCGCTTCGCCTCCAGATCCTCGCCTCCAAATTCCCTTGGTGCGCATCGCGGTGGTTCAACCCTCCGCGCCTGCAGATCGGGTATTCACCGGAATCGTCGCAGCTCGGATTGGGCGTCGATCTGTTTACCTGACACCGAGCCGCCGAGGGGACGCAACATCTCCTCGGCGGCCAACCTTCAGTCAGTCACGGAACCCTGCGGTATTCTCCCGGCGAAACTGTCCACCAGGCTCGCCACCACCATTTCTCCCATCCGCGTGCGGGTCTGCAGTGTCGCACTGGCGCGATGAGGCTGCAGAACCACTTTTTCGTTGGCAAACAGTGCCTCGGGAACGTTCGGTTCATCGACAAACACATCCAGCGCTGCACCCGCGATCTCACCAGCGGCAAGCGCCGCCACCAGATCGACCTCGTTGACCAGCTTGCCGCGCGCCACGTTGATCAGATACCCGTCCTTGCCCAGCGCCTGCAGCACCTCGGCATTGATGATGGCTTCAGCCTTGTCGGCAGCGGCCGCGAGAATCAGCGCATCACTGTTGCTGGCCAGCTGCTTCAGATCGGCGATGAAAGTGTGGTTCACATCGTTCATCGGCTGCAGATCGGTGTAACTGATCGGGCAGCCGAACGCTGCGGCCCGGGTCGCCACTGCACGGCCGACCCGGCCCATGCCGACGATGCCGATGCGCATGCCCGACACCTGACGCGCCAACGGCAACGGGGCCAACGGTGTCGGGCTATGGGGCCATTGCCCTGAACGCACATAACGATCACTGGTGCACAGACCCCGGCACACGGCAATCAACAAGCCGATGGCCAGGTCGGCGACGTCTTCGGTCAGCGCGCCGATGGTTGCGGTCACGCGAATTCCGCGATCCCGGGCGTACGCCAGATCCACCGCATCGGTACCCACGCCGTTGACCGCCACCACTTCCAGTTTCGGTAATTGCGCCATCAGCCCTTGGCTGATACCGGTATGCCCGCCGGTGATCACTGCGCGAATGTTCGCGCCGTGTTCCTGTAAATAAGCCTGCTTGTCGGCCTGCTGGAAGTAACGTCTGACAGTAAACAACTCATCGAGCCGCGCGTTGATTTCAGGGATCAGGATCGGGCTGAGCTGCAAGACTTCTGGCTTCATGTAAACCTCGCGTAACGGAATAAAAAGGCCGGTTTAACCGCGACCGGCAAACGGCATGGCAGTGGCCATGACGGTCATGTTCAGGACGTTCGCCTCCAGCGGCAGACTGGCGATGTAGCGCACCGCATCGGCCACATGCTTGACGTCCACCATCGGCTCCACGGCGATGGTGCCGTTGGCCTGGCGCACGCCTTTGGTCATGCGCACCGACATTTCGGTCAGGGCGTTGCCGATGTCGATCTGGCTGCAGGCGATGTTGAATTCTCGCCCGTCCAGGGCCAGGGATTTGGTCAGCCCCAGCACCGCGTGTTTGCTGGCGGTGTAGGCGCTGCTGAAGGGGCGTGGGGTATGCGCCGAGATCGAGCCATTGTTGATGATGCGTCCGCCCTGTGGCTGTTGCCGGCGCATCAGCCCGAAGGCACCACGGGCGCAGAGGAAAACGCCGTTGAGGTTGGTGTCGATCACGTTTCGCCACTGCTCGAATGTCAGCTCATCGAGCGACACGGCGGGGGCGTTGACCCCGGCATTGTTGAACACCACGTCAAGGCGTCCGTATACCTCGGTGATGGTGGCAAACAGCGCATCGACACTGGCCGGATCACGCACATCAGTGGGCACCGCCAACGCTTCGTGTCCTTCGCTGAGCGCTAAGTCGACCAATGCCTGCAATGGCTCCGGCCGACGTCCGGCGACTACGAGGGTGAATCCGTCGGCCATCAGAGCCAGGGCCACGGCGCGGCCGATTCCGCTGCCGGCGCCGGTAACCAGGGCCACTTTCAAAGGACTGTTCATGTTGTTATCTCCTTTTTCAATTCACGAGGGCGTGAGCCGGGTTCAAGATCGCTGACCGACTCGCATTTCCAGTTGGCCGATGCCGTCGATCCCGGCGTTGATGATGTCGCCCGGTTGCAGCACATCGACGCCTGCCGGGCTGCCAGTCATGATCAGGTCACCGGCCCGCAGCGCTACCGACTGTGAGATGCGGCTGATGATTTCACTGACCGACCAGATCTGGCTGTCGAGGCTGTCGCGCTGGCGCTCTTCGCCGTTGACGTTCAGCCACACATCGCCATCCGGGTGCCCGGCGCGAGTCACCGGCACGATGGCGGTCATCGGCGCGGCGCCGTCGAACACCTTGGCACCTTCCCACGGCAAACCATTGCTTTTGGCCGCGCGCTGGACATCACGACGGGTCAGATCAAGACCGGCGGCATAGCCCCAGACATAGGCCAGCGCCTGACTCTGCGGAATATTGGCGCCGCCTTCACCGATGGCCACGACCAATTCGATTTCGTGGACAAACTCTTCGGTCAACGGCGGGAAAGTCACTTCACCCGCCGCATCCACCACGTTGCTCGCCGGTTTCATGAAGAACACTGGCGGCTGGCGGGACTGGCCTTGGGTGTCTGGCCAAGGGTAGTTGCGGCCGACGCAAAATACCCGGCCAACGGGAAAGCGCTGCTGGCTGCCGGCAACCGGCAAGGTCACGGGCAGATCCGGGGTAAACACGTACTCAGTCATTGTCATTTTTATGTCGTCCTGTTTGAAGCGTCAGCGTACGGCGGCAATCTTTTGCAAAGTTGGACGAAAGCCGCCTCGTGTTGGAGAAAAACGGTTTCTTGGCTCAGCGCGCCTTGAGTTCGATGCGATACAAGCGACCGAGCAGCAACGAATAGGACAAGGTCCCGATCAACGCCACGCCGCCAATGAACCAGAAGGCATAGGCAAACGAGCCGGTTGCGTGGACGATGCCGCCAATCACGATCGGGGTGACGATCCCGCCGATGTTGGCGGCCAGGCTGGTGACTCCGCCGGTCAGGCCGATCAGTTCCTTGGGTGCGACTTCCGATACGGCCGCCCACGACGACGAAGCGATTCCCTGGGCGAAGAAGGCTATGGCCAGCACGGCAATGCAGATCACATTCGAGTCGGTGAAATTCACCAGCACAATCGACATGCCCAGCATCGATCCGACCACCAATGGCAACTTGCGAGCGAAGGACATTGAGTAACCACGGCGTATCAGCAAGTCGGAGACGATGCCGGCCAGCAGAATGCCGACCGTTGCACCCACGAACGGCAGCACCGCGAAGATCCCGGCCTTGATCATGGTCAGCTTGCGTTCTTCGATCAGGTACGTCGGGAACCAGGTCAGGAAGAAATACAACGCCGAGGTGCTGGCGAACTTGCCGATGCAAATCGCCCAGATCTGCCGATAGCTGAACAACTCGGCGATCTGCCGCCAGTTGAACCGGGTGCGTTCCTGACTGCTCTTGACCAGTCCGCCCCCGGCTTCGATGTACTTCAGTTCTTCCTGGCTGACGTTCTTGCAGCTCAGCGGATCGCGGTACACGTAGAGCCAGATCACACCGAACACAATGCCGAGTATTCCGGTGCTGTAGAACACATGGCGCCAGTCATAGGTCGTGGCCAGCCATAACAGTGCGCCGGTAAACAGAGCCGTGCCCAGATATTGGCCACACACGTAAATGCTGCTGGCCAGGCCCCGTTCGCGGGCCGGGAACCACACCGTGACCGCTCGGCTGTTGGCCGGAAACGCTGGAGCTTCCATGGCACCGACGGCCAGACGCAGCCCGAACAGCGAAGCGAATCCTGTGGCAAAGCCCTGGCACACGGTGACCGTCGACCAACTGATCAGCGACACCCCGTAAGTGAACCGGGAACCGAAGCGATCGGCAATGAACCCGGCGGGGACCAAGGCGAGTGCGTAGGTCCAGGCAAACGCGGAAAAAATCAGGCCCATTTCGATCTTGTCCAGGCCCAGATCCTTGGCCATGAACGGTGCGGCAATCGAGATGTTTACGCGGTCGATGTAATTGATGATGGTCGCAATCAGCAGCAATGACAGCATGAACCAGCGCCGACGCGTCGGCAGTCGTTGAGGCAGCAGGGCGTCCCGGGCGCTGGCGCTCACCGACGGCGCGGTGGGCGGGGAGGTTTGCGAGTTCGACATGAGTAGACCTTTTTATTGTTAGAAGAATCGAGATGTTCGCGCGCAGCCGAAGCCGTGCCCGCAGTGCCGGGGCAGAGCAATCGCTACTTGCATGAGAGGCGCGGACAGCCGTTGTCAGGCGCTCAGATACGCCTTCGGACTGGCTCGATCGGGGGAGGGTTGGCGAGGGGGAAAAACAGGTTCATCACGTGCGCACCTTTTGATTGTTTTTGGAAGGTTCGGGCTGCATTGGCTATCACAGTGGTCGTACAACATCTCAAAATCAACGGAGGCGTTAGATCGTTTTTTCTTCTGAAAAAGGCGATGAATGCATGTGTCCAAGAAAAAACAAATCAGCACATTTCCTTGTTTATGCTTCATTTGTTTCAAAAGTTGTTGTTTTTAAACGATTAATTATCTTTGTGTGCAGGTAGCTTTTTTGGACAGGCGGCACATCACACACGGATACAATTAATTCTCTGCATTTCGTTGTCGTCCTATGACGTGTTGAAGCCGGCGGGGTCTGCCTTCACAATCACCGCAGTCGCCGCCGGCATTGCGGCGCGACGACAACCTGTCCATGTACCTGTCGAGGATCCTCAGGCGATGTTGTCACCGAGTCGAGTGCCCACTTACGTCATGCAGCAACGCAGCGAATTGACGGACTTTTACATCCGCGACAAAAAGGGTCGGAGCGCCGAAACCAGTCCGCATCGCCATGAGTATTTCCAAATCCAGATCAACCTCGGTGGCGATACCGTGCAGCACATCGGTAATGTCGAACGTCCGTTTCCGCGTAATACGCTGGCCTTCATCCTGCCGCATCGCGTGCACGTGATTCCGCATCCGGCCGACAGCAATTTCATGGTGATCAATTTTTCCCAGACCTTCCTGCTACCGCACTTGCAGTGTGACCCGATGGATCTGGAGGAAGTCTCGATTCTCCTGGCGCCGGAGTTGTCGCCATTCCGCTTTCAGGAACATCTGGATTTCATTCTGGGCGATGAGGACTTCCGCAAAGTCTGTGCCTTGATCGAACAGATGCGAGCCCTGGATGAGAACCGTCAGTTTGGCACCCGCGAGATGCTCAAGGGGTTGCTGCTGCAATTGGTGGGGAGCGTTTGTGCCTTGTATGCCGAGCCGCTCAAACGATTGGCCGAAGAGAATGCCGCCGAAGTCAGCCGCCGCGATGCGCTGAGCAGGATGTCCGAATACTTGCGCAAAAATATCGCCGACCCTGATCTCAACCTGATCAAGGTGGCTGCTGCGACCTACCTGTCACCGACGTATCTGACGCACTGGTTGCGCAAGGAAATCGGCAAGACCTTCACTGAGCTGGTGCTCGAGCGCAGGATGCACGCGGCGCGCAATTACTTGCTCAATGGAACCCGGCCGGTGGGGGAGGTGGCGAGGTTGTGCGGGTTCGCTGACGAGGCTTATTTCTCCCGACGCTTTCGCCAGATACATGGCCAGCCACCTGGGCAATTCAGACGTCAGCAACTCAATCCCGATACGCCGCAATCACCGTCCAACACCTGATCGACAGCTGTAGGTGATGTGGCGGTAGAGACGAGGTCGATCCGGTTGAATCCACAGCCCATCGTTGACAGTGGCGACAGGAAGAAAAAGCAACCCCGGTCCGGACTACAGCTGCCGCCGTTTCGGTGCTAGTTGCCAGCTCTATTTTCCTGTTCCTTATACAGAACCATGCCGGCGTGATAGAGAACCCCATCACGGAACTCACCGTCGGCGGTGAACCCTGTGTCGTCTACATACTCGATGTGGTTTCCTTCGAGCCAGTAACGCCCTTGGTAGGCACTTTTCTTATCGCCACGGGCCTCGTCATAGCGGCCACCGGCAAGCAGTTCATGACGTATGCGGCCATCCACAGTAACCCACATACCGACATAGCTGTTTTGATCGCTTGAGGAATGAGTCATATCGTTGCTCCTTGATTGGCTTAATACGCTGATCGCCTCGCATGGCGTTCGGAATGGCATCTAGTCGAATTGGAAAGCTGGGGCGCCAGGCAGCAAGACCAGCGCCGTAATTGCGCACTCCGTCAGAAAGGGCTCGCCGTGGGCCGAACGATCAGCTCGCTTACATCCACATCCGCAGGTTGTTCAATGGCATAGGCAATTGCTCTTGCTACGGCGTCGGCCGAAATCGCGATCTTGCGAAACTCTTTCATCTCTGCGCGACCGCCCTCATCAGAGATGCTCTCGGCTAGCTCGGACTCAGTAACACCAGGAGCGATGACGGTAACCCGAATATCGCCTCCAACCTCTTGACGAAGGCCTTCGGAAATGGCCCGGACAGCGTACTTGGTGGCGCAGTAAACGGCCGCAGTCGGACTCACTGCATAGGCACCAATAGAGGCAATATTGATGATCTGCCCAGCCCGTTGGCGCTGCATCAGCGGCAACGTGGCAGCGATACCGTGCAGCACTCCGCGAATGTTCACGTCAATCATACGGTCCCACTCATCCACCTTGAGTGCCTCAAGTTTGGAAAGAGGCATCACACCAGCGTTATTCACCAGCACATCAACACGATCGAACCGGGTAACGGCGAAGTCGATGAAGTCCTGGACATCCTTTCGGTCTGTGACGTCCAGAGCACGGAATTCAGCCCTGCCGCAGGAGGCGTTGATATCGCCTGCAATCCTTTCCAGTCGGTCGGTACGACGAGCGCCAAGCACTACTTTCGCGCCTTGGCTAGCCAGCAGTCGCGCGGTAGCCTCACCGATACCGCTGCTTGCGCCGGTGATTGCGATGACTTTGTCTTTGATGTTCAACATGATCGGTTTCCTCTTCTGTTCGCCCAGGAAGCGGGTCTGGAAACAAGGTTAGGGACGGGCAACAAGTTTCTGTTAGTCGGATACTGCGTAACCTTTGCCCATTTCTGCGGCGGCGCTTTTGCACTGAGGCTTAGCTCACCCGTTCATAGGGCATCTGTTGTCGCGCAGCCTTCAGGGCTCTCGCCCACCAGTTCAGCTGTACCAGCATTCGAGCCATTGGAAGCCTGGCTTGATCAGGCTGACGTATACCCCCGGCCTCATCGATTAGCGCCCAAGGATTAGGGAACGACACGAAATTGCAGATGGGTACCGCGTGCTGTCCGGCCAGTACCTGGCGAAGCTGATCAATTGCGCAACGTCCACCCGACGCCCCGCCGTAGCCGATGAATGCCACCGGTTTTGCCTGCCAGCGAATTGAAACCTGCTCAATGAATGCTTTCAGCTCGGAGTGATAAACATTGGCCAGTTCCGATGTAATGATCAGGAATGCATCAGCTTCGGCCAAATGGCGAAGACTTTCCTGTCGCTGTATAACTGCCACATTGTCTGACTTGGCTATGAGGTTGGCAGGTTCTATAAACCAAGGCTCGAACTCAGCACGTTGCGCTAAAACATCAGAAACCCATTTCAGCAGTGCAGTGTTCAGTCCTTCTTCATCCTGAGCACCGTGAATCAGGACCAGTTTTATCTCGCTATTCATCTCACCCTCCAAACTTGGTATCCAAGTGGTGGCTCGTCATTTGCTGAATTTCACGTCCGCCTTTCAGGCTCTGGATTAGAGTATGAGTGGCAACGCGGCAGATATAGCCGGTTCTGGGGCATACAACTTGTGACTTGAATTCATATGAGACGGTTGGACATAAACTGCTTCGCTGAAATGAACGTGTTCGTCAGGGTCGTTGAAGATGGCGGCTACACGGCTGCCGCCAAGAACTGTGCGATGACCCCATCAGCGGTCAGCAAGCTTGTCTCAAGGCTGGAAAACCGCTTGGGAACGCGTTTGCTCAATCGCTCAACAAGGCGGCAGTTGCTCACGCCTGAAGGGGCCGCGTTCTATGAGCGCAGCCTGACTATCCTGGCGGCGCTCGATGAGGCCGAGCAGGAGGCAGCAGCCAGCTCCGCGCCTCAGGGAGTAGTGCGGGTCAACTGCAACGTCGATATCGGGCGTTTGTATCTGTTGCCCCTATTGAAGACATTCTTGCAACACCACCCTGGAGTATCGGTGGAGGTTTTCCTCAGCGACGAAGTCGTCGACCTGATCAGCGCACGGGCTGACGTGGCCATCCGCAGCGGACCGCTCAAAAGCTCCAATCTGGTGGCCAGGCGTTTGGGCGAGACGAGAGGTCTTATCGTGGCATCGCCGGCCTACCTTGCAGCACGCGGCATACCCAAAACTCCAGCCGATCTTGTAGATCACAACTGTCTGGGGTTCACCTTCAGCCCACCGATGATGGAGTGGAGCTTCGTCGGCGCAAACGGCCAGCTAACACCGGTGTCCGTTACCGGTAACGCACGGGCCAGTGACGGCAATGGAATACGGGAACTTGCAATCCTCGGCCTCGGCCTCGCGCGCGTAGGGTTTTGCCAGGTCGAGCACGATCTGGCGGACGGCCGCCTTCTCCCGGTTTTAGAGGACTTCATGCCCATCGCAAAGACTGAAGTGCATGCGGTTTACGTAGGGCAAGGAGGAAAGTTGCCCACACGCGTCAGAGCCTTCATGGACTTTCTGGCGGCAAACCTCAAGATCCACTAATCGCGCAGGGGGGATACTCGATTAGAGCGAGCGCCTCGCAGAAACTGTAGGGCATGTCACGCTTGGCGGTAGGCGCTGGGCGTGACACCCACCTCGCGACGAAAAACCTGGGAGAAATGGCTGGGGCTGGCATAACCGACCTCCAATCCAACATCAATAATGCTGCGATCGGTCTCAAGCAGTAGATGCCGGGCGCGACTGATACGCAGGCGGATGAAGTACTGCGATGGCGACAGCCCCGTGGCACGCTTAAACATCCGGCTGAAGTGATACTCGCTCAAATCGGCGATTTGAGCCAAATGCGCAAGGCGGAAGTCATCGGCCAGGTGCTCGTTCATCGCATCGATGACGCGGCGCAGCTTGTACGCTTGTAGTGCGTTGCTGCGCCGGGTAGTGGTGTGCGGATCGAGATAACGGCGTATCAGATGAACGGTCAGCGCCTGAGCCAGGCTGTGTATGAACAACAGGCTGGGATTACGCTCCTCGATCAGCTCGAAGCGCAGCTGATTAAGCATGAAATTTACCCGCTCATCCTGGGCACCGGAGATATCGAGGAAGTTCACCGCAACGGTGTGCTCGCCCAGAAGGTCACGGACAGCCTGGTCGATCAGTGGAAGGCCGAGATACAGATGCATCACTTCGAAGGTGTCGCACCCCATCGTCTGCCAACGCATCTCATAGGGCTCGCTTGTGTTGGTGAGAAAGAAGTCGCCAGCCTGCACATTGACGGCTTTCCATGCCCCATCGAGCGAGCGTTCCTCGACCCTGGCCGTTCCTGCCAGGACCAATACCAGCAGAGGCTCCACCACGGCGGGCACCAGTATCGGCTCGACGGTGCTGTGATGGCTGAACAACTGCACCATCACATCCTGCATCTGCGTGAGCAGCGGCAACACTTGCGGTGTTCCCGGCAGATGATGCGGCATCGATTCGGCCGTGATGCGCTGAGCATCGATCGGTTTCAGGACTTCATTTTCGGGCTGGGGCACAGGAGGCTCCATTGAAACACCCTCAGATGGGGGGCTGGCGTCAATAGAATACCGTAGCCTCGGCTTCCATCAGACGCTTTAACGTTGGCGCAAAACTCCGACAGCTTCGGCAAGCCTGCGAAAGCCCAACCCTCCCCATTGCGAGACAGTGAAGCCGTCGATAACGACGGCGCCTCACAGGCGCTGAGCCGCCGAATATCTCGTCGGCTTGCAAGGCAGGAGAGCACCATGACTGAGATCAATCACAGCATTCCTAACGAAGTCGAAGGCAAGGTCGCGCTGGTCACCGGCGCCGCCAGTGGCATCGGCAAGGCTATCGCATTGTTGCTGCACGCGCGTGGCGCCAAGGTCATTGCTGAAGACCGCAATCCTTCCGTCGAAGAACTCGCCCGCCCCGGGTTAGTGCCACTGGTGGCCGACATTACCGAAGACGGCGTCGCCGAGCGCGCAGTTGGTTTGGCCGTCGAGAAGTTCGGTCGGCTGGACATACTGGTCAACAACGCCGGGATCATCATCAATAAGTTAGTCATCGACATGACCCGCGCAGACTGGGAGCGCATCCAGGCGGTCAACGTAACCGCGGCCTTCCTGCATTGCCGCGAAGCGGTCAAGGCAATGATGCCCAACAAATCGGGAGCTATCGTCAACATAGCCTCTTACGCATCCTATTTCGCATTCCCAACGATTGCCGCTTACACCGCTTCCAAAGGGGCATTGGCCCAGTTGACCCGCACGCTGGCGCTCGAGGCGATTGAGCATGGCATTCGAGTCAATGCTATCGGCGTCGGCGACGTGGTGACCAACATCCTCAACGACGTGGTTGACGACGGCCCTGGCTTCTTGGCCCAGCACGGTGAAGCAGCCCCCATTGGTCGTGCCGCGCAGCCTGAGGAAATCGCCGAAGTTGTGGCATTTCTCGCCTCGGACCGCGCGAGCTTCATCGTCGGCTCCGTGGTCATGGCCGACGGCGGCATGACCGTCACCGCCGGTTGATCAACTGACCCGGCATTTAGCGTTTTGAGCGCCTTGCCAAAACTTATTGGAAAGTAGTTGATCAGGCGCCTGAACTGTAAAGCCCGCAGGAGCGGGCTTTTTTTAAGAAAGTTGATGGGTTATCGGTTAAATCGCTCGACCAATGAATACTGGGTTTGAGCGGTCTGGGTTAATTCCTTGCTCAGCTCCGCCGAATGCCTGGCTTGTTCAGATGTTTGGTCCGCCAGATTAGCAATGGTCGTGATATTGCGACTGATTTCCTCGGCCACGGCGGTTTGCTCTTCGGTCGCAGCGGCAATCTGGGTCGTCATGTCTGTGATGTTCGCGACGGCCTCACTGATACCGACTAATGCCTTGTCTGCCTCAAGCACCCACGCCACGCCTTCTTCGGCCTGTCGCTGTCCGTTTTCCATGGTTTTAACCGCGTTGCTGGATGAGACCTGCAACTTGGAAATCAGGTTATGGATTTGGATCGTGGACTGAGTCGTGCGCTGGGCCAGCTGACGCACTTCATCAGCGACGACCGCGAAGCCTCGACCCATGTCGCCCGCGCGCGCGGCTTCGATGGCTGCGTTCAGCGCGAGCAGGTTAGTCTGATCGGCAATGCCTTTGATGACATCCACCACCGTCCCGATTTCATGGCTGTCCTTGGCTAACTGCGCCACTGTCAGCCCTGTCTCGCCCACCACGACGGAGAGGCGCTGAATGGCTTCTCGAGTGTCTCGGGCCACCTCGCGTCCACGTCCGGTCAGCACATTGGCTTCTTGAGTGGCGTCGGCAGTACGCTGGACGTGGCTGGCGACTTCCTGGGTGGTGGCCGCCATTTGATTGACTGCGGCCGACACCTGCTCGGTCTCGACCCGTTGGCGGTCCAGTCCACGAGAGCTATCGGCGGCGAGGCCATCGGATCTCCCCGCCAGACTGGTCAGTTGCTCTGCCGTGTCTTGCAGCCGAGTGAGGCAGGTCTTGAGCCGAGACGCCTGACTGACAAACGCCGTTTCAAGGCGTGCCTGAGGACCGCGTTCATCGCTGTACATTTTGGCCAGCAACGAGTCGGAGGTTGAGGCCTCAGCCATTTCCAATAGATGCAGCGCCCCTCGGTTTTGTCTGCGGGACACAAGCAACCCGATGGGAATCGATACCCCGACGGCCAAAATGAAAGCCTCAGGCGCACTGAGGAACATGCCGCCCAGCGTCCCCACCAATCCGATCGTCACAACAGGCAACCAGGCGAGTAGGGCGGGTTGCCATTGATCGCTGCCGGGAATGGCTGATTTTCCAAGAGTGATGCGTTTATAGAGGGCTTCGGCGCGGCGGATCTGCTCGGCCGTCGGCTTGACCCTGACCGATTCATAGCCAACGACCTCACGACCTTCGAAAATCGGCGTGACGTAGGCGTTGACCCAGTAGTGGTCGCCGTTTTTGGAGCGGTTCTTGACGATGCCCATCCACGGCTTGCCTTGCTTCAGCGCGCCCCACATATGGGCAAAGATGGCGGAGGGTACGTCGGGGTGACGAACGATGTTTTGAGGTGCGCCGATCAGGTCGGACTTGTTGAAACCGCTGATATCAACAAAGGCGTCATTGCAGTACGTGATGACACCTCGTGCATCCGTTGTCGAGATGAGTTTTTGTTGAGGTCCAAGGGCAACCTCGCGCTGCGTAACCGGTTGGTTGTTTCTCATCTGTATTGCTCCTATGCCCTAATCTAGAGGCATCGGCAGCAATGAGTGAAAGATTAAGAAGTAATTCCCAAAGGACAGGTTGTACGTCGGAAAAGAAGATGTGGGGCCTTAAAGTCTACTTCCGGCGGTCAATTTATCGGTTGGATGAGGGATCTCTTCTTGAAGGCCAGAGACCCTACGCACTGATGCATGTCGAAATCAGACTCGCACGTGGCGCGCTCAGGCTACTTGCGTGGATGAGTGGGCGCGTAAGGTGGCGTGTCATTTCATGTCAGTGTGCAGTTGCGTTGACTGATGGGGAATGCTCCAAAGCGCTGAGGTTCGCCGCTTTCGATAAGGGGCAACAGGAAGAAATGATGATCGCCTGACCCTCAGTCAGCACGCGCTAACGTCGATCACCAGAGAACAAAAAAAAACAATGAATAGCCTGAACTCCAAAGATTCGAACGGTCAGTTGGCACAGGGTTTCAAGCCGCGACACGTCACCATGCTTTCCATCGCGGGGATTATCGGCGCAGGCTTGTTTGTCGGGTCGGGACATGCCATCGCTGCTGCCGGTCCGGCGGTATTGCTGGCTTATCTGTGCTCCGGCCTGTTGGTCGTATTGGTCATGCGCATGCTGGGCGAAATGGCAGTGGCCAACCCGGACACCGGTTCTTTCTCAACCTATGCCGATCAGGCGATCGGGCGTTGGGCCGGTTTCACCATCGGCTGGCTCTACTGGTGGTTCTGGGTGTTGGTGATTCCGATCGAAGCGCTCGCGGCCGGGCATGTCATGAATCAATGGTTCCCGCAGATCGATACCTGGTTGTTTGCCTTGCTGTCGATCATCCTGTTGGTCGTGACTAACCTGTTCAGCGTGTCCAAATACGGCGAGTTCGAATTCTGGTTTGCGATGGCCAAGGTCGTGGCGATCATCGGCTTTATCGGTCTTGGTTTTGCGGTGTTGATGGGTTGGATTCCCGAGCGGGAAGCCAGCGGGTTGAGTCGACTCATGGAGGAACATGGCGGGTTTGCGCCCAACGGCTTGTCAGCGGTCGTAGGGGCATTCATCACCATCATGTTCAGCTTCATCGGTACAGAAGCGGTGACCATTGCTGCCGCCGAATCCAGCAATCCTGCGCAGAACATTGCCAAAGCCACACGTTCGGTGATCTGGCGCATTGGGGTGTTCTACCTGCTGTCCATTTTCGTGGTCATTTCCGTGGTGCCCTGGAATGATCCGTTGCTGGCGTCGGTGGGCTCGTACCAGCGAGCGCTGGAACTGATGAACATTCCCCACGCCAAGTTACTGGTGGATGTGGTGGTATTGATTGCCGTGGCCAGTTGCATGAACTCCTCGATCTATATTTCCTCGCGCATGCTGTTCTCGCTGGGCAAGCGCGGTGATGCACCGGAGCCGCTGAAGGTGACGTCGTCGGCGGGCGTGCCGAGAGCTGCGGTGATCGCCAGCACCATACTGGGTGCCGGCGTGACTTTGTTCAGCTATTTCATGCCTGCCGGACTGTTCCAGTTTCTGCTCGCCAGTTCCGGCGCCATCGCCTTGCTGGTGTACCTGGTTATCGCCGTGTCGCAATTGCGCATGCGCAGGATTCTGCGTCGGCAGAACGTCACGCTGACTTTCAAGATGTGGCTGTTTCCCTGGCTCACCTGGTTGGTCATCGTGTTCATCTGCGCTGCGTTGGCGGTGATGATGGTGACCCCCGAGCACCGTATGGAGGTTTCTTCGACCATCGGCCTGGCGCTGGTGATTTCCTTTATCGGCCTTGTGACTACGCGTCACCATGGTCAGCCGCAGCGGGCGGTGTCGGCGGAAAGTGCATAGCAGCCATCTCCAGCGTAAACCTGCTGGCGACCTCATCAGTGCTCGACCAGTGGCGAGGCGGCAAAAGCCGCCTGCGCCACGGGCCACTACCGTCACTGCGAGAATAATCTTCGATGGCATACGACACCTCCAAGGCCGCTCCTCCCCAAACTATCGGTTTCTTGCTGCTGGACCAATTCACGTTGATCTCGCTGGCGTCTGCAGTAGAGCCTCTACGAATGGCCAATCAGTTGACCGGTCAAGAGCTCTATCGTTGGCATACCTTGAGTTTGGGGGGAGAGCAGGTCTGGGCAAGCGACGGCATGCCGATCACTCCGGACACCTCGATCATTAACGCACCGATGCTTGATACCGTGATCGTCTGCGGTGGCATTGGCATTCAAAGCGCTGTGACCCGGGAGCACGTAACCTGGTTGCGAGCCCTGGCGCGACGTTCGAAGCGGATCGGCGGCGTGTGCACTGGCAGTTGGGCCTTGGCCAAGGCGGGCCTGCTCGATGGCTTCGATTGCAGTGTGCACTGGGAATTTCTGGCCGCCATGCAGGAAGCTTTCCCGCTAGTGAACCTCAGCTCCAGTTTATTCACCCTCGACCGAGATCGCTTCACCAGCTCTGGTGGAACGGCGCCAATGGATATGATGCTGCACCTGATCAGTCGCGATCATGGTCATGAACTATCAGCGGCCATCTCCGAAATGTTCGTCTACGAGCGAATCCGCAACGAGCAGGATCACCAACGAGTGCCCCTCAAGCACATGCTCGGTACCCATCAACCAAAGTTGCAGGAAGTCGTCGCCTTGATGGAGGCCAATCTGGAAGAGCCGATTGATCTGGACGAACTGGCGAATTACGTCGGCTTGTCGCGTCGACAGCTTGAGCGGTTGTTCCAGAAATACCTACATTCCTCGCCTTCGCGGTATTACCTCAAACTGCGCCTGATTCGCGCACGTCAGTTGCTCAAGCAAACGCCGATCTCCATCGTAGAGTTGTCGGTGGTATGTGGCTTTGTGTCCACCCCCCATTTTTCCAAGTGCTATCGCGAGTGTTTCGGCATTCCACCCAGCGACGAGCGCCTGGTGGCGGAAACGCAACCGCTAGTGACAGCAAGATCGATTGCGCAGGCTTTGCCATTGGCAAGGCCGATGAGCTTGCTGGATCAGGCACGTGATGAGTCAACCTTCGCAAGTATCAAGATTTTGAAATCCTGAACAATCGGGGTGATCTTTTCGGGATGGATGGTCACAAGCGGAGCATTCGTAGAGGAAGGCTCGCGTGGCTGGCGTACAAACTGACACCTGAGCTGCACAATCAGAGCGCCTACGACCAATTCTATTGGCAGGTCGTGGGTGTCTGGGCCGATATCAGCGTCGGAATCTGAGCGTCGTTGAAGGTGCCTCGCCAAAACGTTTTTTATATTCCTGAGCAAACCGTCCCAAATGGGCAAAGCCCCATTTGAGCGCGATATCGGTTACTGAAGCGTCATGGCTATGACTGCTCAATTCAAGATGCACCTGCTCCAATCGCAGGTTGCGCAGGTAGGCCATGGGCGTGGTGTCACAAAAATCGCGAAAGCCGGCAAACAATGTGCGAACGCTGACTCCTGCGTGCTCGGCCAATTGCTCTATGCTCAGCGGTTCATTCGCATGAGCCCGCATATACTCCTCGGTCCTTTTGACGAAAAATGGCAGGAGTGCTTTTGGTTTACTGGCACCCTCCAGTTGTTCTCGCAGATTATTGGGTTGGCCATAGACCAATGCATTGATCAGGACTGACTCGAACTGTTTGAGCACCAGAGAGTGGTGGAGCGGATGTTCATCCAATGTAATTGCATCTGCGAGCATGGAAATCAGCTGAAGCAAGTAGCTTCCGCCTGGGGTGGTCAGATCGAGTTCAGGATTAAACTCCAGTGGTCTGTCCATCACATGTCCAAGGTGTTGAGCGCAATGGTACTCAACCTCGTCACGTTCGATTCGAAGTGCCAGTTGGGGAGCATTGGCATCCCAGCACATCGATAACGGCAGGTTCGGTGAAATCAAGGAAGCTATGTTGGGGGAGGAGATGAAGTCGTGTCCGCCACAAATGATGCGTGCCTTTCCGCTGATGGGAACCTGGATTAAAAAGAAATCTTCAAGGCGACCGGGATCGATGTTTACCCGGGCTCCATATTCCAGTCGGTTCAGGGACAAATGCCCGCGACTGACATGGTGCATCCGTGCGCTGATGCGGTCGGTTTCCTGAATACAGCGCAGTTCGTGTTTTTTGAAAACGCTACTGACTCCGTCACGAATGGCATCCAGGTCATTGAGAAGAAATAACTGGTTTTTAGGAGTGAACAGCGAAGCTCTGTCAAAGAGACTGCCGCAACTCTCCGGGATGAGATTCAGGCCCATGGTCGACTCACTTGCATGCACGGTTTCAAGGCATGGCGCACAGTAGTGTTACCGAGGTTTTGCAGGATAAGGATAGTCGCTGCGTTAACCGGATAACCTGTATGCATGTCCGTTTCTTTATGTGCCCTCATCGGGGCCTTCTACCTACTCAAGCAATGGGCATGCCAGACAGCTTTCAAGTGTTCAAGCCTGCTGCGAAGCTTGATTCATTGGTTCCTAGAATCCCCCCGCAAACATTAGGTGTCCAACGTTTTTTTCTTGGCTATTTGGCGTTTTCGAAGGAGGAAAAAGCACTGTCTTCAAGTCAGTTGCGAATCAGAAATCTTTCTGCACGTCATGGACAGGTTTAGCGCCCAGCGGATAGTCCCGCTCGGTGCAGATGTTCAATATCGTTCCAACGCTTCTGAATTAACTGAGGTGGGAGTGCCAACAAGAGCACTCACACATGCCCAGTAAGGCGGAACATGATGAACATCTCCTATAAATTCGCTGCAGTAGAAGAGCTCCGTACCAGCCAATGGCAAGACTGGGACTGGGAAGCTGAGGCAGAGGTCGCCATTGGGAGCCACCTCATCACCTCACGAAACGGCTATTACCATCATGGGATTTACCTGGGTGAATACCAAGTCGTTCACTACTCAGGGCTCTACTCCGGTTTGCACGCAGGCCCTATAGAAGTTCTGACACTGCAACGGTTTACGTCCGGGCAACGGCTTTGGGTAAAGAGCGCCCAGCAAGTCAGATTCGAACGAGAAGAAATCATCCGGCGAGCGCTCTCTCGGGTAGGTGAAAATCAATACCGGCTGCTGACCAACAACTGTGAACACTTTTGCAACTGGTGCCTCTACGGCGAAAGCCGCAGTGATCAGGTTCGCAATTTTGCGGCTCATCCTTTCTCGGTACTACGATTGCTTCTGCTGGCCCTGCCCGGACTGCTTCAGAGAACCGCCATCGTTTAGTACTGCGCTTTCACCTTCAAGGATTGTACTGAACAAGTTTTGTTCTCCTCCTATACCGGTCCGCCCTTGGTTCACTTTTTTGCTCGTCGAGCATTTTGAAGAGCGTGAGGCGCGGCAGTCACGTCCCCGCTCGGCTCTCCTTCAAACAGTTGGTTGATGAGGTGAACGTTCGGCGTCTGCTCTTTCTGGCCACTCTCACAGCTTTGTTTCATTTTGCGCATCAGATTCTGGCCTGTGTAACTTCCTGCATACCACGGACAGGCATCGCATTCAGCGGATAGTCGGCACCTCTAAAGGTGCCCAATATCATCTCCAACGTTCCTGAACCCTTGGAGAATCGATATGAAAGGCCAATATGTCAGCGTGCCGGTTGCGTCCGGTGGTCATTTCCAGGCTTACCTGGCGACCTCCGTCGATAGTCGCGGCCCGGGCGTGGTGCTCTGTCAGGAAATCTTTGGTGTTAACCAGGCTATGCGTGAAGTCGCTGACCTGTTGGCCGAAGAAGGTTACACCGTGCTGGTACCGGACCTGTACTGGCGCCAGGAGCCCGGTGTCGAATTAGGTTACACCGAGGCAGACTTTGGTCGCGCTTACGAGCTCTACCAAGGTTTCGACGAGGCACTTGGTATCGATGATATTCGCGCCAGTCTGAATGCCCTGCAGAGCTTGCCCCAATGTAAGCCGGGCGACCTGGGTGTTGTGGGCTACTGCCTGGGCGGCAAGCTGGCTTACCTGGCGGCGTGTCGGTTACCTGAAGTAGCCTGTGCCGTCGGCTACTACGGCGTGGGTATTGAAAACGCCTTGCCGGAAGCTGAAAGTTTGCAAGGTCGCCTGGTGCTCCATATGGCCGAACAAGATCAGTTCTGTCCTGCCGAGGCTCGGTCCGCGATTCAAAAGGTACTGAACGACAAGCCAGGTGTTGAACTTTACGTTTATCCGGGAGTTGATCATGCTTTCGCTCGCCCTAACGGCCATCACTATCACAAACCGTCGGCACTGTTGGCTCACGAACGGACTGTGGCTGCATTGCGTCGGGTTCTAGGCCCTGACTACAACCTCTCTGATCTCTGGGATGAACACGTGCGACACGAGTTCGATACCCGGGACGTACCTGCAACTATGGCCACCATGGTCGCTGAACCTTACGTCAATCACATCCCGACCATGACCGGCGGCGTGGGTGCAAAAGAGTTGAGCCGCTTCTACCAACATCACTTCGTCCATGGCAATCCCAAGGACATGGCGCTCACGCCGCTGTCTCGCACGGTCGGTGCGTCACAGATCGTTGATGAATTCATCATGAGTTTTACCCATGACTCCGAGATCGACTGGATGCTTCCCGGGGTAGCACCAACCGGACGCTATGTCGAGATCCCGATGCTTGGCGTAGTCAAGTTCCGCGGCCCCAAGCTTTATCACGAACACATCTACTGGGATCAGGCCAGTGTGCTGGTTCAGATCGGCCTGCTTGACCCGACAGGGTTGCCAGTGGCCGGTGTAGTGACTGCCCGGAAACTGCTCGATGAATCGCTGCCTTCCAATACGTTGATGCCGAGTTGGGCCTCCAGCGCCGACAAGTCGGTTTAAGGGGATAACCATGTCACATCTACAGAACAAAGTGGCTGTTATCAGCGGTGGTGCGACCTTGATTGGCTCCGCCGTGGCTCGGGCGTTAATGGATGCGGGGGCTAGCGTTGCACTGTTCGATATCGATCGTGAAGCGGGTCTCAAGGCCGCCACCGAACTGGGTGAGCGAGCCGCATTTTTTCATCTCGATGTGACGGATGACGAGCTCATCGCGCATGCAGTCGAAGAAGTTCGAGCACGTTTTGGTGGAGTCGACCTGCTGATCAATCTGGCCTGCACTTACAGCGATCAGGGCTTTGCTTCCAGCCGTCAGGATTGGCTACAAGCGCTTGATGTGAACCTGGTATCAGCGGTGGCATTGACTCAAGCCGTGCATCCGGACCTTAAAGCGCGACGTGGTGCGATTGTCAATTTCACTTCCATCTCGGCCAAGTGTGCCCAGACCGGCCGTTGGCTCTATCCAGTTTCGAAGGCCGCGATGGTGCAGCTGACTCGCTGCATGGCCATGGATCTGGCTGCTGACGGCATCCGCGTCAATTCGGTATCGCCTGGCTGGACCTGGTCGCGAGTGATCGCCGAAGTCAGTGGCGATAACCGTGAGAAGGCTGATGCGGTCGCCGCTTCCTATCACCTGTTGGGGCGCTTGGGAGAACCTTCCGAAGTGGCCAATGTGGTGGCGTTTCTATGTTCACCCGCCGCCAGCTTTGTGACGGGCGCGGATTATGCCGTCGATGGAGGTTACTCGGTCATGGGACCGGAACAGAACCTGCCGGCGATACCACGGCTTGCCGAGTAACACAAAACCCTAACAAGAAACCCTGTTCGGCGACTGCCGAATGCCACACCTGTAACCGTCGATAACCAGGAGAATAACAATGCGTCGAATCGCCATCGTCGGAGCCGGTCAAGCCGGCCTGCAACTCGCTCTAGGCCTGCTCGCCAAGGGTTACCATGTCACCTTGACCACTAATCGTAATGGCGAGGACATTCGCAACGGTAAAGTGATGTCCAGTCAGTGTATGTTCAACGCCGCCTTGCAGAGTGAGCGTGATTTGGGGCTGAACTTCTGGGAAGACCAATGCCCGGCTGTTGAAGGTATTGGTCTGGCAGTGCCTAACCCAGAGCAGCCCAATGAGCCACTGTTCAGCTGGAGTACCCGGCTGGATCGCTATGCCCAATCCGTCGATCAGCGCCTGAAAATGCCGGTATGGCTGGACGAGGTCGCAAAGCGTGGCGGTGAGGTCATTATCCAGGATGTCGGGGTAGCCGAGCTGGAGCTCTTGTCGACCACCCATGATTTGGTACTGCTGGCTGCGGGCAAGGGCGAAATCGTCAATCTGTTTGAAAAAGACGCCGAGCGTACTCAGTTTCAGCAGCCGCAAAGGGCGCTGTCGTTGACCTATGTGAAGGGTATGACACCGATGTCGCCGTTTTCCCGGGTCAGTTTCAACCTGATTCCAGGTGTAGGCGAGTACTTTGTGTTTCCTTGCCTGACGACCACCGGACCTTGCGAAATCATGGTCTTTGAAGGAATTCCGGGTGGGCCGATGGACTGCTGGCAGGGGATTACATCTGCCGAGCAACATCTCGAAAAAAGCCTGGAGCTGATCAATCGTTACGTCCCTTGGGAAGCCGAACGCTGCCGCTCCGTGGAAATGACTGATGACAAGGGATTCTTGTCCGGCAGATTCACGCCAATGGTACGCAAACCGGTATTGACGCTGCCGTCGGGACGCAAGGTCTTTGGTATGGCCGATGCTCTTGTAGTCAACGACCCGATTACGGGCCAAGGTTCCAACAATGCTGCCAAGTGCAGCAAGGTTTACCTGGATGCGATTATCGCTCGTGGCACGCAAGACTTTGGCCCTGACTGGATGCATGACACCTTCGAGCAGTACTGGAGCTATGCCCAGCATGTGGTCAAGTGGACCAACACCATGCTGACACCACCGCCTCAGCACCTGCTCGAACTGCTCGGTGCCGCGAGCCAGTCACAACCTCTGGCATCGGCCATCGCCAATGGTTTCGATGATCCACGCACTTTCGCACCTTGGTGGTTCGACGCCCAGTCTTGCCAGGCCTTTATTCAGAAAAAGACTCGTCAGGCCGCTTGAGCCGCCATCGAGCCAGGAGTTCATCATGAATGCACTTACCGCAGAATCCATCGAACATGATCTGGTCAACGCGCAGGATTGCGATCCACGCGAACTGCGCAATCTGCTCGGGCAGTTTGCCACTGGGGTGACCGTAATCACTACGCGCACGACCGATGGACGCAATGTTGGCATGACCGCCAACTCCTTTTCGTCGGTTTCACTCGATCCGCCACTGGTGCTTTGGAGTATTGCGCGCAACGCGCCGAGTCTGCCGGACTACCTGTCGTGCGAGCATTTTGCGATCAACGTCCTAGGCGCAGATCAGCACGATATTTCCGGACGTTTTGCACGACCTGCGCCAGACAAGTTTTCGGGTGTGGCCTTCCAGGCCGGAGAGTCCGGGGTGCCTCTGCTCGATGGCGTGATTGCCACGCTGGTCTGCCGCAATGTCACTCAATATGAGGGCGGTGACCATTTGATATTCCTTGGACAAATCGAACACTACCGCCACGGCGCAGGGGAGCCGCTGGTGTTTCACGGCGGGCAGTATCGAGTGGCTGCGCAACATCCCGGGGTAAATCGATAAGTCAGGGCTTGAACCTCGCCGTTCTTTTCGAACGGCGAAGTACGCCTGTTGTTACGACACGTATCTCGCCATTGGAATGATGGATCCGAAACATTGCAAAGTGACTATGATTCCGGCCGGAGCCAGTTCTTTGGATGCGGCCTGAGTCAGCACCCGCACCGCCATTTTTGACGCAGAGAGAATATCGATCAGTGTCGGGTTTTCATGCCCGGCGCTGGACAATACGTTGATGATCGTGCCTTTTTGGCAACGCTGACGAAATTTATCCGCGGCGGCCTGAATGCCCCAATGTGTGCTTTGAACACTGTGATTGATCAGTCGTGCAACTTCGTCATAGCCAATATCAGCGTTTGGGTGTTCTCTCTCAAATTCAGGGTTATTGACCATGATATCTAAGCTGCCGAATGTTTTTTCCGCATGATCGACTGCCTCTTGAAGTTGTTTCTGTCGGGTCAGATCGGTTAGGAAAACTGACACGCGACGCCCCACTGCAATGATCTCTTCGGACGTATGCCGCAGCAGCGTTGCGTCCTTATCGACCAATACGATATCAGCCCCCTCTCTGGCCAGGCGAAGGGCGATTCCCCGCCCGGTACACTGTCCAGCACCCGTTACAAGCGCAATTTTTCTAGGGCTATTCATATGAAGTGACTAGTGCTCTCGGATAATTAACTGAAAAGCTCTGATGCCGTTTAATTGCTGAGGCGAGCCTAAACCGCGTTGCATTTTAAATGCCGAAGGTGGGCTAGTCATCTTGAACAAATAGCCTGTTGGATTTACTCGCGCATAGTGGATAGCCCATGCAGTTGGCGGATAGTCAGAAAGAGAGGCGGTGATCATGATCAAGCCCAGCCCCCAAATAAAAAAATGGTGGTTGTAAAAACACTAATGCCTGCTGAACATCCTACAGGTGTTGAGACTTGTTGATGCGCTGCTTGTGCGGCAAGGGTTCAACGTTATGTGGTAACGGACAGCCTTTACGCGCCCATTGCTACGTTCAACTTCTCTGCCTTTAGCCTTGCTGTAAGTGGAGAGCGTCATGAAAATAAAAAGAAAACTGCTATCGGTATATGTGTTGAGCACTAGCCTCTTGGGAATTGAAACCGCGCAGGCGTATGACCTGCCAGTCGTCAATCTGGGTTTAACAACTTTTCTCGATGGTGCGCCGCCAGCGGGGGCGGGGTGGTACTTTCAGGAATACTTCCAGAATTACAGTGCCAATCGTTTTCGGGATCAAAATGGAAAGTCGCTGGGCTTGCCCAAGCAGGAGCTGGATTATCAGGTCGCGGTGACACAAGTCAGCTATTTTTCCGACCTTCGCTTGGGCAACGCTACGCTGGGTATGAATGCCGTGCTTCCTTTTGTAACGAGCATGGATGTTGATGACGGACTCAATAATGTGGCGCTGAAGGCTCAAAGTGGCGTAGGCGATCTGCTTTTGGGCCCGATGATTCAGTTTGATCCAATCATGGGACCCGATGGACCGCGTTTCGCGCATCGCATTGAGTTGCAGGTGAACGTGCCGACTGGCAAATACGACAGTAAGCATGACATCAATCCGGGCGCCAACGCTTGGTCGTTTGACCCCTATTGGGCGGCCACTTATTGGTTTACTCCAAAATGGACTGCATCCGTTCGTGCTCACTATCTTTACAACGGCAAGAACGATGATCCGGGCCCGGCGTTTGGTGGCGCCGACGATATGCAAGCCGGCCAGGCTTTACACGCAAACTTTGCTACTGAGTATGCGGTGACGCCGCAGCTGCGTTTGGGTATCAATGGCTATTGGCTGAAGCAAATCACGGATACCAAAGTTGACGGTCATGAGGTTTCCGGCCGCCGCGAAAAGGTATGGGCAATCGGGCCTGGGGCGATGTACAGCTTTTCCAAAGAGGATCATGTATTTGTGAATGCGTACTTCGAACAGGACGTCGAGAATCGTCCTGAAGGTAGTCGTGTGCAAGTGCGGTATGTCCATCATTTTTAGACCGCCACAGTCATTGTGCTCCATAGCTTCGATTACTTTGGTCTTTTGCCTGCCCCTAGGGGGCGGGCTTTTTTTTCATTTTTGGGACCTTCAGCCATGTCTGCATCTCCTACTTCTTCTGACAATGTTGTTCTGATATGTCGCACCGACCTGCAGGGGCGCATTACCCAGAGTAGCGACGCGTTCATCAAACTTACCGGCTATACGAGTAAGGAGCTGTTGCAACAGTCAAGCAGTCTTCTGAAGCACCCTGATATGCCTGCACATATTTTTATTAGCCTGTGGAGCGCGCTGCAACAAAGAAAGCCCTGGATGGGACTTTTGAAGAACAGGCGCAAGGACGGTTCAACGTACTGGCTGAACGTCTACATAAAACCAGTGTTCGGCGATGATGGAGTTCAGGCATATGGGGCTGTCTATAGCTCACCCTCGCAAGCGCAATGTGAGCGTGCAGAAAAGCTCTACTCGCGATTGAAATCAGGAGGCGGCGTTCTGCAGTGGAGCTCTCATATCCATCAACTAGTGGGCGTTGCATTACCGACCCTGCCGCTCGGATTACTGTTGTCAGCAGGCCTTTGGCAACTGAACTCCCATTTGACTCAGAGCGCCTTAGTTGTTGCTGGATCGCTCGTTATAGCGGGTATTCAGGATTGGCGGCAGACCCGAGCCGTCAAGCAAGTTTTTGTGGCGCATCCCAAAGCGTTTGCCGATCGATTGACCGCGAAAATTTACAGCAGCGCGCCAGGTGTTGCAGCGTTGATGGAGATGGCACTGGTTGCCGAAGAACGTCGTCTGCAAAGCGCATTGTCACGAATAGGGACGACCGGGGGCGTCGTAGAACAGCAGGTGGTCGAGCTTGCCCAGTTGATCCAGGGCGAAACCCTGCGCCTCGAACGGCAACGCGATGAAACCGATTTGTCGGTGACCGCCCTTAGCGAATTGGGCGCCACCATACAGGAAGTTGCCAGCAACGTTCAGGCCACCAATCTGGCCACTCAGGAAGCTGCCCGGCTTGCCAATCATGGCGAACAATTGTCCAGCAAGAGCCTCGATGCGATGCAGCAACTCAGTACATCGGTTGGGGATATTGCACTGGCGGTTCAACAACTGGCCAGCTCTACCGAGTCCATTGGCGCTATTACCAACATCATCAGTTCGATTGCCGGACAAACCAATCTACTTGCTCTGAACGCGGCTATTGAAGCAGCTCGCGCCGGCGAAGCAGGCAGGGGGTTCAGCGTCGTTGCCGACGAGGTACGGCAACTGGCGACTCGGACTCAGGAAGCAACACAGCAAATCCAACCGCTGTTACTGCAACTGCGTAATGCGACCGAACGCACCGTACAACTGACCAACGAGGGGCGGGAGTTCGCGCGAAACAGTACGAGCGAGGTGGAATCAGTCCAAGGTAATTTGGCTGGAGTGAGTTTGTCACTGACCCAAATATCTGGCATGAGCATGCAGATTTCATCCGCCATGGAGCAACAATCCCAAGTGGTCGAGAGCTTGTCACAACAGGTTGTGCAAGTGGCCGAGCTGTCGACGCAAAGTGTAGATAAGGCATTGGACGGTCAGCGGATTGGCGAGGATCTGCTCGCTCAGGCCAAAGCGCTACGGCATTTGGCAGATCGTTTTGATCGCTGAGAGTTCGACGGTGGGGTATTGATCAGCAGCGTCGGCGGATAATGAAAAAAGCACAGGAATATCTGGTCTGCACCAGATATTCCTCATGCAATCTCAATGCTTGGAATTGCTCTCGATGAATTTTTCGTAATACATCTGGAACCGCTCAATCTTCTGATCGCTGAACCAGGCTTTAATCGCTTCGACCATCGGCGGGGGACCGCACAAATAAATGTCGAATGGATTGGCTTCGAACGACTGGCGGTCGAAGTGATCAGGAATCCAGCCGGTTTTACCTTTCCAGTGTTCTGATGGCTTCGACACCACCAAGTGATAATCAAAGTTCGCGATTCTCTCGCGATAATCAGCCAGGCGTTGAGTTTCGCAGAGGTCATTATCCTGCGTGACGCCATAGAACAGTTGGATCGGGTGTCCGCAACCACCTTTTTCGGCAATGGTATCCAGCATTCCGAGGAAGGCCGATAGGCCGGTTCCTCCTGCCACCAGGACGAGAGGCTTACTGACCTGACGTAGGTAAAAGCTACCCAAAGGCGCCTCGAACTCGAGCACTTCTCCGGGGCGGCAATACTCACGGATGAAGTTGCTCATCACTCCATCAGGCAACAGCCTGATGAGAAACTGAAGCTGATTATTGGGATTGGGCCGGTTGGCGAATGAGTAGGAGCGCCATTCACTGGTTCCAGGTACATGCAATCGAGCGTATTGCCCCGGAAGAAAGTCCAATTGCTGGGAGTGGGAGCAAGCATCTAGATGAAGGATCGCCGTGGTGGCCGAAACCTGCTCTACACCGGTAATCACCGCTTGCAATAACTGAGTGGCCCCAGCGTTGCACAAGCTCGAATCGAAGTCGAAATAGAACGAGGCATCCGATTGCACGCGGGTCTGGCAAGAGAGCATTTTGCGTTGCGCCAAGTCCTGTTCGGACAGGGCCTCGTCATCAACGTAATCTTGAGTATATTGGCCTGATTCGCAGCGTCCCTGGCAGGTCCCGCAAACACCTTCGCGACAGTCCAGGGGGATGTTTACGCCATTGCGCAGCGCGGCGTCGAGCAGCAACTCGTTTGGTTTGACCTCGAAGAACGAGGTCTTGCCGTCGGCGAAGCTGAAAGCGACTTTATGATTCATGACAGCGTGCTCCACAGCTCAAAGGTGATAGAAATCAAGCACTGAGTTGATGGTGTCGTTCAGCAATACGATGTGCTTGCGAGTAATTTTCCAGCTGTCCGCGACGGGTTTGAGGTGGTAGGTCACATGGCCGTAGAACTGCTCGGACAACCCTTGTCGCGTGAAGAGCGTGACCCAGGCTGCCTTGACTTCAAGAAGTCCGTTGTCGAGCTCGTTGATGCGCACATTGCTGATTTGATGCAAGGTGCGCGGCATCGGCGTTGAAGCCGCCGATTTACCCGTGCGCAAACGAAACACGCGATCTTCCAGACCGGAGCGGTTCGAGTAGTAAATCAGCGACATGCCGCGCTTGGGGTCGGTGGTGTACACATGCTCTGACTCCCATTGCGGCAGGTGGAATTCACTCTGCTCATCAAACAGGGCGATATAGGCGTCCCAGTTCTGTTGATCACACAGCTCGGCTTTGCGGTAGAGAAATTGTTCGACGGAATACTGTAGTGCGCTCATTTCACACCTCCTTCAACTTCAGGGCTTTTTGTTCCAGACCTTGCAAAAGGAAGCGCTGCCAGGATCCGTGCTGATTGATGTAGAGCCCTTCATGGGTGAACTCAGTGCCGGTCAGTACCGGGTTGATACCCAGAACCTCGCTGTTAGGGGTGGGACCTTCGACCCATTTTTCACTGCCGCGAGACACTTCGTTCCAGCGCTCGAGGCGCGCCTGGAATCCGCGCTGGGCTTCGCGAAACTCAACCAGGTCGTCCGGGGTTCCCATGCCTGAAACGTTGAAGAAATCCTCGAACTGACGAATACGGTTTTCTCGGTCTGCGTCGGACTCACCTTTGACGCCGATGCATTGGCTGGTGATCTCTGTTTTGTTCCAGGCCACCGGGCGCACGATACGCAGCTGCGAGCTGATCTGATCCATAAAGAACAGGCTTGGATAGATGTTGAGGTTGCGCAGGCGGTGCATCATCCACTCGGCCTGCTGCTGGCCGTATTCCTCGATCAGACGCGGCATGACCGTGGTATAACCGGCGCGCACCGATGGATTGGGCATGTCGCTGAACAACAGGCTGTGGCCATTCTTGAACGAGAACCAGCCGTCGTCGGTTTCTGCATCACCCGCGCCCAGTTTGCTGTAGTCCAGTGTGCTGGAGCCACCGCCATTGGCGGCATTGACTTGCTGGCGATGCTGCACCGTGGAAACGTAGTTGTAATGCACGGTGCTGACGTGATAACCGTCCAGGCCATTTTCATGCTGTAGTTTCCAGTTGCCGTCGTAGCTATAGGTCGACTTGCCGGGCAGTATTTCCAACTCGCCGGTAGGAGACTGGGCGACCATCATGTCGAAGAACACTTTGGCATCGCCAAGGTAGTCTTCCAGGGAGTCGCTGCCGTTGACATCCAGGCTAATGAAAACGAAGCCCTTGTAGCTTTCAATCCGCGCTTTCTTCAGACCTCGGGTTGCTTTGTCGAAGCCTTCCGGGTATTCCCCCGGGGCCTTGACCTTGACTAGGCGGCCGTCACTTTTGTAACACCATGCGTGGAACGGACATGTGAAAGTGGACTGGTTGCCTTTGCTGACGCGAGTCAGTGTCGCGCCCCGATGCTGACAAGCGTTGATCAGTGCATGAAGCTGATTGTTGCCATCGCGGGTAATGATCATGGGCTGACGACCAGCACGCATCGTCAGGAAATCATTGGGGTTGGCGATTTCGCTCTCGTGGCAGGCGTAGATCCAGTTCTTCTCGAAGATCAGTTCCATCTCCAGGTCGAACAGTTCCGGCTCTGTAAACATGTCACGGGCAATGCGGTAAATGCCTTCAGCTGGACGGAAATCCAGGCAGCCCTGGATGTATTCTTGCCACTGCGCAATGCTTCTCGAGTTGTTCATCAGGTACACCCTTTTGTAGTTTTTAGGCTCACCCCGATTGAAAGCCTTTCTGTGTGGTGCATCTATCCGTATTCGAGGCGATATCTATCCGCTTCTGAGGTGGTAAGGCTCGCTCTTTGTGGGAAAATCATGGCGGGTTTCTTTTGTGCGTTTTTATGACGATTTTTGCATTATGCGGATAGTGATTCTGAGACGTTGAAAGTATGGTTATAGCCTGATCGGTAACTTTTTTGGTGCTGCGATGAATCTGCAAACTCATGCTGGGAATAATGCTGAATTTCAAGACATCCATGCAGTGCATCATGATGTACAAGGTGCGCAAGCCTGGATGGTGAATATCTGCGGCCCCCACGAACTCAAGGCATCGTCCCCGCAGCGCCTTCATTTTCAACATGCCGGAAATATTTTGAAGTCGATGTCTACAGTGATTGGATATATCGAATACGGTACCGATGTCACTATCGATATTGACGCGTCAGTACTCAATAGTTACAGCATCAGTTTACCAATCAGTGGTGCGCAGGAACTGAGAAAACCCAATGGATTGCTGATGTCCGATAGCGGAAACGGAATAATCGTATCGCCTTATGATCAGCAAGAACTCTCTATTGCAGGTAATTGTCGAAAAATTCAGGTCGCCATTACGTGTACGGCAATGCGGCAAGTGTTGGAGGAACTGTTACAGAGGCCCTCGCAACAGCCGATTGTCTTCGAAGCCCAAATAAGTACAAGTGACGGCGCTCCTGCTGCATGGTGGCGGCTGGTAAAATTTCTGCTTGTGGAGATGGATCAGGCACGTGATTTTTTTGGTCATGTCTCCATTACCCGTGATATTGAAAAAGCGTTGATAAAGGGTTTGATCTTGTCGCAGCCAAATAATTATTCGAGCGAGTTGGCTAGTCTTTCGCAGATTCGCTGTCCTGAATATTTATTAAAAGCCAAAAAACTTATACATGAGCATGCCTGCGATGAAGTCAATTTGGACGAGGTCGGGCGGGCGGTGGGTGTATCCCGTTTCAAGCTCTATGATGACTTCAAGAAATATTTCGGTATTACGCCGACTGTGTATTTAAAGCGTTTTCGGCTTGAAGCTGTAAGACAGGCGTTGCTGGAGGGCGGATGCAATGGAAACATTGCAGCGGTGGCGATGCAGTGGGGATTTAACCACTTGGGTCGTTTCTCATCCGACTACAAGAAATTATTTTTGGAAGTGCCATCGAAGACGGTTGAACGGAGTCGAAAGCATTGATCGTACTGGCGGATTCTAACGCTGGATTTTAATTTTCAGATTCTTTTTCTGATTCAGACTGGTTGTATTGTTCGTTGAGTTGTTTGCTGTCTGAGCTCCCGGTGTAGGGTACTTGTGTTTGATAAAAATAAGAGAGGTTTCATTATGAAAACTGTTGCGCAATTACTCTGCTTGAAATCCGAACATAATCATGATGTTTACACCGTTGCACCAGAGCAAATGGTCATTGATGCTGTCAGGACCATGGCTGAACGGAATGTTGGCGCGTTGCCTGTCGTAGAGAACGGAGTTGTTATCGGTGTTATCAGTGAGCGAGACTACGCGCGCAAGATGGTATTGAAGGGGCGTTCCTCGGCGGGCACACCCATCAGGACTATTATGAGTTCACCCGTGATAACGGTGGACTCTCGTCAGAGTATTGAGACCTGCATGGGAATTATGACCGAACGTCATCTTCGTCATCTGCCTGTTGTAGAAAGCGAAAAACTACTTGGCTTGCTGTCGATTGGTGATCTGGTCAAAGCTGCAATTACAGAACAAGCAAACCTGATTCTGCAACTCGAACAGTATATTCGCGGTCACTAATTGCCTGGCGCGGCGGAAGCGCGATTGAGCTTCACTGACGAAAAAGCCATGCCCATGGCTTTTTCATATCGACATCCATTAAAAAAACCACCCCTTAGCCCCAGATAACATGATTTTTCACACGCTCAAGCCTTCCCTATAGTCATCGCAAGCCCAATCGGAACACATCTGTGTTTCATCGATGCGAGATAGATTTATGGATGACAAGATAAAACCCGGCCATAGCCAGGGTGCTGGTTTGGGGACGCGAGTGGTTTGGGGAGGGGAGCAAGTTCAGCATCCCTACAACGCTACCCAAACTCCCATCGTAGTCAGTGCCGCCTACGGTTACCAAGACATTGATGAATGGTATGACGTGGCATTGGGTAAAGAACCGGGGTTCATTTACAGCCGCATGAGCAACCCTACGGTCTCTGTCCTGGAAGACAAACTCTGCGAGCTTGAAAGCGCAGAGTCGGCTGTCGCGTTCAGTACCGGGATGGCCGCAATCAGTGGAGTGCTGCATACCTTCCTGTCCTGTGGTCAGCGTGTGGTTTCTACCCGCGACAGCTACGGCGGCACAAACAAAATCTTCGAAGAGTTTCTCCCTCGCATGGGAGTCGAGGTCACGCTTTGCGATACCCTCGACACCGAATCTATCGAGTATGAGATCGCAAAAGGCTGCAATGTCCTTTACCTGGAAACCCCGACGAACCCAACACTGAAGGTTCTGGATATTCGACGCCTGGTGACGGCGGCGAAGCGCGTTGGGGCTTTGGTCATAGCAGACAATACGTTCGCGACGCCTTTAAATCAGAATCCCCTTGCCCTAGGGGTTGATGTGGTAGTTCACAGCGCAACCAAGTTTCTGTCCGGTCATGGCGATGTGCTTGGCGGTATGGTCTGCGGCAGCGAGCATCTTATGTCTCAAGTTCGCCACTACCGCGAAATCAATGGGGCCTCGCTGGATCCGTTCTCGGCTTATCTCATCATCCGGGGCATCAAGACTCTGGCTTTGCGTCTTCGTCAGCAGCAGGTGAGTGCACAAGCACTGGCCGAGTATCTCTGCACCGAGCCGCTGGTTGAATCTGTGAACTATCCGGGACTGCCTCAACATCGAGGTCATGTCATTGCTCGCTCGCAGATGCGTGGATATGGCGCAATTGTCAGCTTCGTGCTGGTAGGAGGCATGGAAACAGTGACTCGTTTGCTACCGCTGCTTAAGTATGCCCATCGTGCGGGCAACCTGGGAGCGGTTGAAACCATCTACGGGCCGGCACGGACGACAAGCCATGTGGAAAACACCTTGGAGGAACGCGAGGCACTTGGGATTTCTGAGGGCTTGGTCAGGGTCTCTGTAGGTATTGAAGATACGGCCGACTTGCTGGCTGATCTTAAACAAGCATTTGAGTGGGTTCGTAATAAACAATTTCATTCAAGCCTTCACGCTGGAAACACCGAGCGTTTCACCGAGGTGGGAAGCTGAACTCGGCAATACGTCCGTTCATGAAGAGTGAAAACAATAACAACTAGCGACAAATTAATTGTGCTGCCTAGTAGTCGGTAACGAGAAATTTTGTCCGAACATTTCATGAGAATATAACTATGACTATCCAAGCAAAAAACGATCAGTCCGATCCAGGGTTAAACTTCAAGAAAGAAATGCAAACCCGTCACATTGTTATGTTGGCGTTGGGCGGTGTTATCGGTACGGGATTATTCCTTACTTCCGGTTACACCGTTAATCAGGCAGGGCCACTCGGTGCGGTAATTGCCTACATCATCGGCGCGGTGATGGTGTATCTGGTAATGGTCTGTCTCGGTGAGTTGGCGGTACAGATGCCAGAAACCGGATCTTTCAGTACTTATGCAACTCGATACTTGGGCCCAGGTACGGGTTATACGGTGGCCTGGCTGTACTGGCTCACTTGGGCAGTCGCTATTGGCTCTGAATTTACGGCCGCGGGTATCTTGATGGTTCGGTGGTTCCCCGATACGCCGGTATGGATTTGGAGCGCTTTTTTTGCCATTGCAGTCTTTGTAAGCAACGTTGTATCTGTTCGTCTATTTGCGGAGACTGAATTCTGGCTTTCGCTCATTAAAGTTTTGACCGTTATCACTTTTATCGTCATTGGTGGTGGGGCTATTTGCGGCCTCTTCCAAGTACAGCATTTGCAGGGCGCCGGACTCTCCAACTTTACCCGCGAAGGGCTTTTCCCTACAGGTTTCTTACCCATTGCGATGACACTTCTAGCTGTCTCCTTCGCATTTTCCGGGACTGAGCTTATCGGGATTGCGGCAGGTGAAGCGCAGGATCCTCAGACAAGCGTTCCCAAGGCGATCCGCACCACAGTAGTACGTTTGGCGCTGTTCTTCGTAGGTACCATTTTTGTCCTTGCGACCTTGCTGCCCCGCGAACAGGCCGGCGTCATCGAAAGTCCATTCGTGATGGTGTTCGAACTGATTGGTATCCCGTACTCAGCTGACATCATGAACTTTGTCATTCTTACCGCGCTGATTTCTGCGGCTAACTCAGGGTTGTATGCGGCTTCGCGCATGCTTTGGACGTTAAGTGATCAAGGGCACATGCCTAAGCGTTTCGCCAGGCTATCGCGCCAGGGTACGCCGGTTAATGCGATCGTCTTGAGTATGGCCGGTGCTGTCGCGTCTCTTCTAAGCAGTGTGCTTGCACCGAATACGGTTTACCTGGCCCTGGTGTCGATTTCTGGACTTGCAGTGGTGGTCGTGTGGATGAGCATCGCTGCGAGTCAGATAGCCTTCCGCCGACAATACGTCGCCAATGGCGGGCGAGTTGAGGATCTGCATTTCCGTGTACGCGGCTACCCTTGGGTTCCAATTGGTGCGCTGTTGTGCTGCTTGCTGGCTTGTGTCGGTATTGCCTTTGATCCGGAACAGCGTGTAGCACTTTACTTCGGCCTTCCGTTTATCGCGTGGTGCTACTTCGTTTATTGGATCACTCGCAAGAAGCGAGAAGAACGGTTGGCATTGGCGGCAGCTGTCCATCATTCCGCTGGCGCAGCTTGATTGGCTCAGGCAATGATTGAGCTCCGATAAGTTTCGATAAGGTTGCGCCGATGAATCAGAAATCACTACCACCCTTGAATTGGCTGAGGGCATTCGAAGTGTCGGCGCGGTATTTGAATTTCACCCATGCAGCGGAGGAGTTGCACCTGACTCAAGGTGCAGTCAGTCAACAGATCCGTCAGTTGGAGGGGCATCTCGGTGTGGCGCTTTTCAAGCGCCTGCCCCGAGGGCTTGGCTTGAGCGAAGAAGGGCAGTCGTACTTGCCAGTGGTACAGGACGCAATCAGTCGTCTGGCGGTGGGGACCAACGAGATCTTTGGTCAGCGTAATCGAAGGCATGTGAAGGTGCGTGGCAGCCTTTCCTTCCTTCACTATTGGTTGGCCCCTCGGCTCGAAGATTTTTGTCGAGAGTATCCCCACATCGACATCCGATACATCAGCAACATTTGGGTGAAGGAACCGGACGGAGAGGATGACCTGGAAATTCGCTGGGGATGCGGTGAGTGGTCGGGATTGCACTCTCAGCGATTAACGTGGGACATCCTCCAACCCGTTTGCTCGCCAGAGCTTATGGCCAAATCACCGATACGTGAGCCTCGCGATTTGATGAACCATTCTTTGCTTCATGTGTTGGGGTACGAGGAAGGTTGGGGTTACTGGTTGAAGCGGGTTGGAGCAAACGAAGTCGATTATTCCCGTGGTCTTCAGTTCGACACACTGATTTCCACAATTCGCATGGCAGAACTAGGTCAGGGCGTTGCCTTGGCGCGGTCTTCCGTAGTGGAAGATTTGCTCAAGAGTGGGCACCTGATTGCTCCGTTCAATCACCGAATCGAAGCCAGCGAGTCTTTTTATCTAGTGCGTGAGCAGGCCGAGCAGCTCTCGCCTGATGCCGCGACTTTTTCTACTTGGTTGGTGGCTCAAGCTCACCGCCTTTTGTAATTCTGATGTGGGGTCTTCATGCATTACGTAAGCACACGCGGCGGTGACGTGCGGGCGGATTTTCGCAGTGTAGTTCTGTCGGGGCTTGCTGAAGATGGTGGTCTCTATGTCCCGGCAAGTTTGTCTGTCTTCACTGAGAAGCAAATTACCAGTTGGTCGTGGTTACCATTCGATGAGCTGGTCTGGCGAGTGGTCTCACCCTACGTTGGCTCTTCCATGGACGAAAGCACGCTGCGGGCCTTGCTGAGCGACAGCTATCGAAACTTCAACCACCGTGCTATTACGCCGCTTGAGCAGATTGGCCATAACGAGTGGATACTCCAGCTGTTTCATGGCCCGACCCATTCGTCCAAAGATTTCGCTGCGCAACTGCAATCGCGCTTGGTGGAGCATTTCTTGGGTGAGGTCGGTGGAGAGGCGCTGATCGTCGGCGCGACCAATGGCGATACCGGGCTGGCTGCGCTTGAGGCGTTTGCTAACTGCCCGGGCACTCGGATGGCGATACTGTATCCGCGCAATGGGCTACCGGCTGAGCAACTCTCTGTCCTGCAGGCGGCAGACCCAGATCGGGTTCAGCTTTTTCCAGTCGACGGTAATTTCGACGACTGCCAGACGTTGGTTTCTCGGCTCTTCCGGGCCTGGCCGTTAGATGGGGTAATACCGATCTGTTTCAACTCCACGAACTGGGTCGGCGTCCTCGCGCAGATCGTTTTTTATTTCCATGCTGCCTTGCAACTGGGGGGCGGAACACGTCCTGTAGGCTTCAGCGTTCCAGCAGCCAGCTCTGCTGAGATCTATGCCGGCTACATTGCTCAGAAAATGGGATTACCCATCAACCAGGTGATCATTTCTACAAACAGCAATGACGCACTTCACCAGTTCATTCACCGCAATCGCTACTCGACCCGAGTGAGCAACCGAACGCTGTCTCCAGCGATGGATTTCTCCCTGTTTTCCAATTTGGAGCGGTTCATTTGGGAGCTGTATGGGCACGATGGGAGCTCAACGAAGGCGTTAATGGAGCACTTTGAGGAGTGCGGCGAGTTAAGCATTGGCAACCAGCAGTGGCTCCGAGCCCGAGTTTTGTTCGACTCCTATGCCGTAGACGAATCACAGGTTCGCGACGAAGTCGTCAAGTTGTTCTGTGAGACCGGGTCTGCAATCGATCCACATACTGCTGTAGGTGTGCTGGCTGGCCGAATTCATCGACGCAGTCTGGGGGCTCCAATGGTGACCTTTGGGCAAATTGCTCCGGCCAAATCTGCGGCTCTGTTGTCCGAGTTAGGTGTCTGGCAGGGAGAGGTGCCAACAACTCCTGACATTTTTGCTCAGTCACCGTACTTGGCTAAAGGCGATCTAGACGGTCTATGCCGGGCCCTTTTGTTGGCACAGCAGAGGCACGTATGAAGCGCATTCTGGACCCGCTGGACGAGCGCATACTTGCCGAACTTACAGCGAATGCTCGTATCGCCCATGTTGAGTTGGGCGCCAAGGTCAACTTGTCTCGCAATGCTGTGCGCCAGCGCATTGAGCGTCTTGAACGAGACGGCGCCATCCAGGGTTATACGGTACGTCTCGGTGATTCCCGACGGCCTTCTTCGCTGATCAGTGCAGTGATCTTTGTCTACCGCTACGACCGCATGCGTGGAGAAGAGGTACTTGCCGCGCTGCGCTCGCTCCCCGAGGTGGTTCAGTGTGAAGTCTTGAGTGGTGAGTTTGATTTGATGCTTCGAGTCAATGCGGCCTCTCCCGAACGTGTCCATCTCGTTTGGAAGGAAATCTCTGCGATGCCAGGGGTGGAAAACACCGTCACCTCATTCGTCCTTTCTGCAGTGTTTTGAGCACAAAGAAAGGCGCTTTCTGCCCCGTACACACCTTGTCTTGCTGTACGGGCAAAACGGCCAACAAATACAGCACTCTGCCATATTCAACTGCCAAAGCTCGGCTCTTAGGATGTTCCTATCGAACAACATCAATAAAGGAACAGCTTTATGACTGAGTACAAAATTGCCTTGGTAGGGTTTGGTGGCGTGAATCGTGGCTTCGCCCAATTAGTCGCCGATCGTAATGCCGAGTGGAAAGAGTCCCTGGGCTTCACTATCAAAATTGTCGGTGTCACCGATCTGTTTCTGGGCTCCATCGTTGCCAAAGACGGTCTGGATGCAAAGCAGTTGGTCGCGCTGCCCGTTGAGAAAGGTGCTTTCGCTCAACTGCCTGGCGGCAATGCTGAGGCCTTCAATGAAACCGTGATCAAGCATTCTGGTGCTGACATGATTGCTGAAGCCACCTTCACCAACCCTGTCGATGGTGAGCCCGCTACTACGTTCTGCCGCTGGGCACTGGAAAGCGGCATCCATGTTGTGACCACCAACAAGGGGCCGATTGCGTTACACGGCGCTGAGCTTAAGGATTTGGCGCGTCGTAATGGTGTTGCCTTCGAGTACGAAGGTTCGGTTATGAGTGGTACGCCAGTGATTCGCCTGGCAAGACAGGCTCTGGCAGGTGCAGAGGTTCAAGGCTTTGAAGGCATCCTGAACGGAACTTCCAATTATGTGCTGACCCGCATGAAGGACGGCCTGACTTTTAACGACGCTGTCACAGAGGCCCAACAGCTCGGCTATGCCGAGGCAGACCCAACTGCTGATGTGGAGGGTTTTGACGTTCGTCTCAAGGTGGTGATCCTCGCCAACGAACTGCTCAATGCTCGATTGAGCGTCAGTGATGTGGCTTGCTCAGGGATTAGCAGCATCAGTCCAGGGGACATCGCTCAAGCAAGTGCCAACGGTGCAAGTTGGAAGCTGATCGGTTCTGCAAATCGCGAAGTTGATGGCTCGGTTCGAGCGAGTGTGGAAGCTCGACTGCTGCCGAATTCGCATCCTCTTGCAGGCGTTTCCGGCGCCACGAATGCGGTGTCGTTCAACACCGAACTTCTGGGGGCTGTCACGGTGTCCGGGCCTGGGGCAGGGCGTATCGAGACTGCCTTTGCGTTGCTGTCGGACATCGTCGCTATCCATACCACCCACGGCAAGTAGTAGGAGAGTCGTCATGAGCGTATCCAGCATGGCCAGCATTCAGCTTGTTGATGCCAAACAGATTGATGTGTTCAGTCCATTCGATGGTCGCCTGGTGGGAAGCGTACCTTGCCTCGATGCAGCCGCAGTTCCTGGCTTGCTGGAGCGTGCGCGAATCGGCGTGCGTGAGAGCGCGGCAATGCCCCGTCACCTGCGCGCACGCATCCTTGAGGAAACGGCTCGACGTGTAGAGTACGAGGCAGAGGCATTCGCCAGACTCATTGTTGCAGAGGCAGGAAAAACGCTGCGGCAAGCAGAGAAGGAAGTGAAGCGTTGTGTGAACACGCTGAAGCTATCGGCGGAAGAGGCTCGTCGTAACGCCGGGGAAGTGATTCCATTCGAGGCCTATGAAGGCTCCGAATCGCGCCAAGGCTGGTTCACTCGTGAGCCGCTGGGGCTTATCGTCGCGATCACCCCCTACAACGATCCGCTGAACCTGGTCGCCCATAAACTGGGCCCGGCTATCGCCGGTGGCAATGCTGTGATCCTGAAACCCTCAGAGCTCGCTCCGTTGTCGGCTCTCAAACTGGTTGAGTGCCTGGTGGAAGCGGGCCTACCTCCGTCCGTGGTAACCCCGGCGACCGGAGGCGTCGATCTGGGTAAAGCATTGGTGGAGCTGCGAGAAGTGCGGATGATTTCCTTCACGGGTGGTTTTGCCACTGGAGAGTCCATTGCGCGAAGTGCAGGCTTGAAGAAACTGGCGATGGATCTAGGAGGAAATGCACCGGTTCTCGTGCTCGAAGACTGTGATCTAGAACCGACCGTAGAGTCTTGTGTATCGGGTGCTTTCTGGGCAGCGGGACAGAACTGCATCGGCACGCAGCGCATCCTCGTGCACAGTTCAATCTACGAAGATTTCCGTGAACGCTTTGTCAGCCAGGCACGTGCATTGGTACTTGGCGATCCTGATCAACGAGCAACGGATGTTGGCCCGATGATCACAGAGCAGGCGGCTCGCCGCACCGAACAGCTGGTGAATGAAGCGCTGGCCGAAGGTGCTCTTCTTCTGTGCGGACATCATCGCCAAGCGGGAAGCTATGCTCCGACCGTGCTGGAGCGTGTAAGCCATAACAGTCGGATTTGGCAGCAGGAGGTCTTCGCGCCGGTGGTTATCCTGGAACCGTTTGACCACCTTGATAATGCTGTTGCTCTGGCCAACGCCTCGGAATACAGCTTGCATGCGGGACTGTTCACACGTGATCTTTCCAAGGCCTTGAAGTTGGCGCGGCAAATCGAAGCCGGCGGAGTGATGATTAATGATTCTTCCGATTACCGTTTTGATGCCATGCCTTTCGGTGGCTTCAAGTACGGAAGTCTGGGACGAGAAGGCGTTCGATTTGCCTATGAGGACATGACACAACCCAAAGTAGTGTGCATCAACGAAATGGGATGAACTCTCAGGGGGATTGCTCGCCATGTCGATTAAGAAGGCGAACAATCCTCCTGTTCTTTCAATCAAATTCTCAATCGCTCACCTCCTTTGTCATCATGCGTTTCAGGCGCACCCATTCCTGGAATGCAGCGGCTCGCTTCGCGTCAGCCTTGGTCTTTGCCTCGGTGAATCGCGCCCATGCTTCGGGGCTTCGATCGTCTTGAATCAGTTTGTACGCTTCCACATCGAGCCGATCGGCTTCGTGGAATTGTTCGGCATTGGTGGCGATTTTATCGTCCCAATAACGCTCATCGGTGAAGCTCGAAATTCGTTCACTCATTTTCGCGATCCTCCCAGGCGAGCGAAGCAGAGTTGCGCCCTTGCACCTCGGTGACACCAAAACGCTTGGCCATCGGTCTGAACATGCGCTGCAATCATGAGTTTCTTCTGTCACTCATGAACGAATGATTATGTGGGGTTCCAAAAATTCCTTCGGCAAGACGGTAGGAACGCACGCCTGTACTGGTTGAGACAAACCGCAGGGAGTCGACCCTAGCTTTTCGTTCTGGCAATTACGCTGCATAACCTGCCGGAAGGGATGGCGATAGGTGTCAGCTTTGCCACAGGCGACATGCAGGTTGGAATACCACTGACGACGGCCATTGCCATTCAGGACAGGCATTCACCAGCTGGCTCGAAAATTGCGGAATTGCCAAGGGTCGTCCGGTTCGATGCTGTGCTCTGGAAACATCGGTTGACGATTCGCAAGTGGCGTCCAATCACTATAAAAACCCTTCAGTTCTCCCAAGTAGGGCGTGCAAAGATCAAGGATCTCCCGGTGTGGCAGTTCATCGGGTTCAAGAATTCCTCGGCGAGGATTGCGCAGGCTCCACACAACGCCAGCCATTACAGCGGCAGTGACCTGAAGGCTGGTCGCACTGTTATTGGGGCAAAGTGTTCGCGCCTCAGTGATGCCGAGTCGTGATCCGTACCAATAGGCGGTGCGCTCATGCCCTAGCAGCAGAACGCCCAGTTCGTCGCAGCCAGAAGTAATATCGTCATCGAGCACTCTATGGCGATCTTGTGGCTGCCAATGGTGCGCCGCCAGTTCATAGAGCGAGAGAAGCGCATCGTCACAAGGCCGATAAGCGTAATGTACCGTAGGCCGATAGTCGGGATGATGGCCCTCACCCAACGTCAGATATTCGGCAATGGAAATAGCTTCGCTGTGTGTGACAAGCAGACCCAGCGTTGACCCCACTCCGGGCGTCCAGGTATACACCGGAGTGGCAGCGCCGGGGCGTTCCAAATAGATTGCCGCTTGACTGCCATAGGGATGTCGCCGTCCGTCAGGAGGTAGTGCACGTTCATGGCTGCCCCAGCCAAGTTCCGCGGGCTGGCATGCCTCCGCGATGAAGCCTTCCACTGACCATGTGTTTACGAACTCTCCGATTTCTTTACGGCGGTCAGCACACTGAGAATCGTATTCGGCAATATGAATGACTTTCACTCCAAGGTCATAGGCTAACTTGGCCCAGTCTTGGCGTTGCAGGGGGGAAGAGAATGTGTGATTTGTATCATTTGCAAGATTCTCCAGCGCTCGCTTGACCAAATGCGATACCAGCCCTGGATTGGCGCCATGGGTAATGATCGCTGTTGCCGTTTCCTTGCTTGCGCGCAAAGCAAGGACACCATGTCGCAAAGCATAGTTGGTGCGTTCTTCTGGCACTTGGTCTTGCGCGTTATAACCACCTGTCCATGGCTCGGTGCAGGTATCCAGATAAAGAATTTGATGCGCTTGGCAAAAGGCGAGTAGCGCTTGGCTGGAGACCTGCACCGATAAATTGAGCAAGAAATCCCCAGGTTGAAGTTGCGCTTGCAGGCATTGGTGAAAATTTTCTTCAGTCAACGCCTCCTGTTGCACCTTCACCCCATATTGTTGCGCCGCTTCACGGGCAGCGGCGGAAGGGCAAATGATAGTTAGCCTGTCCGGATCAATTGCAATATGGCGCAGCAGTAGCGGCAACACACCGCGGCCAATGCTGCCATAGCCCACCATAAGCAAATGCCCAGAGAACGGCTGTCGGTGTGTTGTGCTCATGATTAAATCTCCGCATTCAATCTTGGCGCGAGAAATTTAGCGCTGTTTAACGTGCGACAGTTTCTGGATGTTTCGGTGCCATTGAGGCGATGAGCATTAGCGCACCCGTTGCTCCACCAATCGGACACGTATTGCGGTCCGTCGAACAGGTAGAGCGGATAGCCGTCATAGGCTGCCAATTGGGTCTTGAGTTCGGCGGCCGAAGCGGAACGGAATCCGCCACCGAAACTCGGGCGGAAGGCTTCGACGATGATCCACACAACTCCCGAACTGTCTTGCCCGCGCATCGCTCATCATTTCATTGGAACTCCCGTAACGCGGCTCCGTCATCTGCAATGAGGGGGGCTACGGGCGTTTCGTGGCGAACCCGATACCGCTTTTTTTCATCCAGAAGGCGAGGGCAGTCATGAATACTTCAGACACCAGAACGGACGGTCAGACCGACCAGCAGGGTTCCGGAAAAGCGGAGCAGGATTTTCAACACTTGAAGGAACACGTAACAGAGGCGATTGGCGGCGCAAGACAGCAGGCCGATGCCCAGTTTGGGCAATACCGCGACACGGCAGCAGACCAGATCGAGGCGTTGGCGCAGGGAACGAAATCCTTCGTTTGCGAGATTGAAAGCAAAGACACGCTCGGTATGTCCGACTACCTGTCAGACATCGCGCAGTCCATGAGCGGTCTGGCGGACAACCTGCGTGGAAAGAGTGCCGAACAGCTGCTTCACGACGCGGCCAACCTGGCGCGTAACAACCCCGCACTCTTCATCGCAGGCAGTGTTGCGCTGGGTTTTGGCCTGTCGCGATTCCTGAAAGCCGGCAGCGCCCCTGCGGCGACATTCCCCGATACCGGCGACCCGGCAGCAGGCCACTCAATGCCGCCCCCAGGCGGTTTTGGCGCCCAACGACCTTACGAAACTTCCGTTGCACCCCGTACCGATCCAGGCGCCGGTCAGGACACAGGCATCACGCCGGCTTCACCGAATGAACAAGATCGTCCTTCGGACTTCGCAACGAGTTCCACACCTGGCTCGACAGCCTTCAAAGGAGAACTGTGATGAACAGAGAAGATTCGGATTTCCCTAGCACAAGACCGGTGTCCGCCACTGAACATGACGCATCAGTTGTCGGTTTGTTACGCCAGCTATCGCGCGAAGTGCCAGCGTTGTTCACCAAGGAACTGGCATTGGCCAAAGCCGAACTTCAAGCCAGCCTGGCGACGCTCAAGGCCGGCATTGCCGCGGTCGCGGGCGGTGCGATTGTGCTGCTGGCAGGCTTCATTATCTTGTTGATGTCTGCCGTCTACGGCCTGAGCCTCGTGATGGCGCCCTGGTTGGCTGCGCTGATTGTGGGTGTGGTGGTGATGATCATCGGGTTCGCAATGTTGCAGTCAGGAAGAAAACAATTCGAGCCATCTCACTTCAAGCCAGATCGCACACTGGACGCTTTGAATAAAGACCAGGAAGCCCTGCGGAGGAAAGTCTCATGAACCGTGAACTTGAACTGGAATCACAAAAAAGCCCCGAAGCCATCGAGCGTGAAATTGATGCGCAGCGGGCCAGCATCGGCAATATCGTTGATGCGCTGGAAAGCAAATTCACACCAGGTCAGATATTCGATCAGGCGCTGGGTTTGATGCAGAGCAATGGCTCGATGTTCCTGAACAACCTGGGCACCAGTGTTCGTAACAATCCCGTTCCCGCTGTACTGACGTCAGTCGGGTTGCTGTGGTTGATGATGAGTCAGAACCGTCCGCCGACCCCGGTTTATCGAACGGTCCCCGATCAGGGCAGGGTTGGCGAGTGGGCCGATGGCCTGGCGGACGGTATCGACAGTGCGCGCGAGCATTTGCACCGCACCACGGATACGCTCAAGGAGGGTTATCAAACGGTCAAAAGCAAAGCCGTCAACCTGACGGATAATCTGGGTGCCGCCACCGAAAACATCAGCCACGCCGTGCATGATGTCGGCGACCGGATGGTGCGCAGCACCCACGTCATGAGCAATCAATTCAGCCATCTGCTCAAGGAACAACCCTTGATGGTCGCCGCTGCTGGCATCGCTTTGGGCGCCATGCTGGGGGCGGCATTGCCGTCGACGGCAACTGAACAACGGTACCTTGGCAAGACCAGCGCGGATCTGACCGACAAGGTCAAGCAACAGGCACGGGAGGGCTTTGAGGCGGTGCGCGACACCGTGACAAAGACCACTGATCATTCGGGCACGCAAATCAGACCGGATGGGGAGCGCCGTCCAGCATCCGATTCGCCTGCCGATCTATCACGAGGATTAGGCACTTCGTAAAAGGTCGAATGAACGACGGGAGGCCTGAACTGACCTCCCGTTTTTTTATCTGTTCTTATTACGGTCATCGCGATGACCGCTGACCGTTCATGAAGACTAAATATCCGTCCAATCCAGCGCTGCGGACTCGCGCCATTTCACATCAGTGACCCCGTATCGCTCTGCCTGGGGTTTGGATACGACTTTAAGCGGCGGTTTCCCGGGTCTGGGAATAGGTGCCAATCCGGCATCACAACTCGCCCAATGCCAGGCATCCGCATTGCACATTGTCTTTGCCCTGATGATGAAGGACCTCGGCTCTCCATGGAGCTTGTACTCGATGACGAAGAGATCGGTGCGGTTCATGAGACCCCTCCTTATGTTCATAGACAAAGGAGTGAGCGCGTCAAGAAAAATTCAAAGTGTTTGGCAGACCCTCTGAAGCGTTTGAGTCGGGTATTTTTTTGTCCTCAACCACCGCTGACTTTCCAGTGTTTGACATCGTCGGCGAAGACCATCTGCTGCATCTCATGAGCGATGCCGTAGGCCAGGGATTCGTGGGCTGCGATGACTTTTTCTTCCGCTGAAAGGCAATGGAAAATATCGAGTTTGGTTTCTGCCTCAGCGGTTTCGAGGTTGAAAATCTGTACATAGCGGGCGAGGTCGTTGTCGAGGCTCGACAGGTATTCGCGCAAGCGTTGATGGTCGACCGATTTTTGACTGAAGTACCAGTTCATGGGGTGTATCAGGAAGCGCGCATGCGGCGACGTGATGCGTCGGCTTGCTGCTAAAAACATGATAATGCCCATTGATTCGATGTTGCCCGCATTAATCGCGCACAGCGGCACCGGCAATGACTTCAGGAAGGTATAGAGCGTGAAGCCGAAATTGGTGCTGCCACCACACGTGGACAGGTTCAACAGCAGCGACGTGGCACCTTGATCGATGGCTTCAAGACAACAATCCCTGAAGCGCTCGGTCGTTCCCTGATCGATCTGGCAGTGAAAATGGACGATGTGTTCGGTCATCGACTGACCTCCCATGCACGACGTTCGCAGGATTTTAAAGCCTCTATAGCCTAGTAAAAATCTGAACTCTTTTGAAAAATAATCCAATCGCAGGGTGATCGGCGGTGACTGTGCCGCCAGTCGCTCAGGGCAGATTTTTCGGGAACTATCTTGCCCATTCCGCCCGTCCCGAGAGGGTATTTTCGTTCAAACTTTCGATTTTTCATGACCTCGTAATTGAAGGCGAGCACACGCGCTCGTCCTTGAGAAAGAGGTGAACAAAAATGGCTAACACTGGAAACAACAACCCCGGAAACTTTGGCAAAGACCGGGACAAAGCCTCAGAAGCCGGCAAGAAAGGCGGAGAGGCATCAAGCGGTAATTTTGCCAACGATCCACAACGGGCTTCTGAGGCTGGCCAAAAAGGTGGCATGGCTTCAGGCGGACAGCAGTCAAAAGATGCTGACCGTATGTCCGGCGGTGGTCAGGGCGCAGGACGCGGAGGCAGCTTTACCGACGACAGCGACAAAGCCTCGCAGTCGGGCCAGAAAGGTGGCCAGGCTTCGGGCGGTCGGCAATCCACCGATGCGGATAAGTCGACCAGCGGCGGCCAGGGTAGTGGTCGCGGCGGTAACTTTGCCGACGACAGAGATAAAGGCTCTCAAGCAGGGCGAGAAGGAGGCGAGCAAGGCCCTGGTAGCGGACGTAAATCCTGATGAGGTGTGACTCACATCAAGCCCCGCGTTTTTTTGGGGCTTGATTTTTATCTGGGTGTTCGCAGCGGATGAGCTGTCAGAGTCAAATCGCGCGCGCCAGAATGGAGTGCGCACGACCAATGACCGGCGCATCGACCATTTGCCCATCCAGCACAAAAACGCCGTCACCTGAGCTCGCGGCTTCCATCTCGGCAGGCATCTGGGCGGGAATCGATCTTGTGCTCGCATTGGTCTGCGTGATTCGCATGTTTCAGCGGGAATTCAAGACAACGCCTGCGAAGTACGTCGAGGACGTCCGGGTCGAAGCGGCCTGTCGGCAAATAGAGCTGGGAAGGCGGTCGATGGAAGAGGTTGCGCGCCGATGCGGTTATCACAGTGTCGACGTGCTCAGAAAAGCCTTCGTGCGACGCATGGGGGTGAGTCCAAAGGAGTACGCACAACGTTTCGCGCCAGTTAAGGAGTCCGCTTAGACATTGGCCAGTAGAATGTAATCGCTGCTCAGCACTAAAGTGACTTGTCATGGTCAATAAATCCCGCACGACCGTCAGCGGTCGTACTGCTCGGAGCCGACCGGATCCGCATTGGTATTTTGATCAAGGACAGTGAAAGCATGCTCGCCGCAAGATAATCAGCAACCGCCTCCACCTGGTTCCGTGAATCGGGACTCGCCGTACGTATACCCCTCAATCCAATTCGAAGATTAAAAGCATGCACCTACGCAAAATTGCAGTTGGGCTGTCGGCCCTTGTTTTGCTCTCGACCGGGGCAGAAGCCCGCAGTCTGCTGGATCTCCTCAAACCGCCCACCCAGCATCAGGAACACGTGTCCCGCTCGGGCTCGATCAGCCAGAACGCGGCGCTGGAACTCTATTCAAACAAACAGAAACAGGCATCGTTTGACGGCTGTACAGATCTGTTCCCGGCAGCCAAACCGATCAACATGGCCACTGTGCCTGCAACCATGAAACCCCTGGCCCTGTGCTCTGACAACTTTGCGGTGCTGTACTCGCAAACCAGCAAGACGCCGCTGGTAGTGGTCGAACGCCTTAATGCCTCCCAGCTACAGGATGCCAAAGGGGAGGAGCGCACCAACCAGTTCTACCCGGACCCACGCATCCCCAAGAGTGGACGGGCAGAGTTGAGCGACTACCGTAGCCAACATCCGGCCGTGGACCGTGGCCATCAATCCCCGGCAGCCGATGCACCGAACCCCAATGCAATGGCCCAATCCTTTGCGCTGTCGAACATGGTGCCGCAAGACCCCACCAACAATCGGAAGATCTGGAGTAAGGTCGAGGCGGATGTCAGAAAATTTGCCAAGCGCGCCGATGGCAATGTTTTTGTCTTTACCGGCCCGCTCTTTGACTCAGGCCACACCACCATCGGCGACAACAAGGTCTGGGTGCCGACCCGTCTGTTCAAGCTGGTTTACGACGCATCGTCCAAGCGTGCCTGGGCCTACGTACTGCCCAACGCTGAAACCCGTATCGAGAGACCGATGGACTATGACGCTTTCGTGAAGAGTACCGGGCTCCACTTGCTGGGGAATCTTCCGGTCACAGGTTCCGTAGGGCGCTCTTGATGGCTTGATGAATTGCACCCCAAAGGCTGGATGCAACCGATGGGGTGTTTCATTCACGGATATATAGCGGCTCACTCAGATGCGAGCGCGGCGTCCCCCCGGACCTGTTGGGTGTCAGCGGCCGTCTGGCGACCCACCTTGAACCATGCTGCGTACAACGCCGGGACGAAGAAAATCGTCAGCAGTGTTGCCACGGTAAGGCCGCCCATGATTGCGATTGCCATGGGGCCCCAGAACACACTGCGCGTTAACGGGATCATTGCAAGCACGGTGGCCAGCGCCGTCAGCATCACTGGACGGGCTCGGTGGATGGCGGCATCCAGCACAGCATTCCACGGGTCGCGCCCTTCAGCGATCTCGATTTGCACTTGATCGATCAGGATCACCGCGTTGCGCATGATCATGCCACCCAGTGCGATGATCCCCAGGATCGCAACAAAGCCCAGCGGCGACTGGAACACCAGCAGCGCTGGCACCACTCCGATCAAGCCCAGCGGTGCAGTCAGCACCACCATCCACATGCGGGAAAAGTTCTGCAGTTGCAGCATAAGCAACAGAAGGATAGTGACCAGCATCAGCGGGGCCACCGCGAGTAGCGCTTTGTTGGCCTTGTCACTTTCTTCAACCGCTCCGCCCACATCGATGCGGTAACCGGTCGGCAGCTTGGCTTCGAGGTCCTTAAGCAATGGCTGGATTTCCTGCGTCACGGATACACCCTGTGCACCGTCCTTCACATCGGCACGCACAGTGATCGCCATGTCGCGATTACGACGCCACAGTACCGGCTCTTCCAGTTCAGCGCGCACCTGTGCGACTTGCGACAGCGGTACCACCGTGCCCTGACGTGTATAGAGGTTGATGTCTTTCAGTGTGTCGAGGCTCAAGCGTTCCTCTGGCACGGCACGAGCCACGATGTCGATCAGGTCCTCGTGCTCACGTAGCTGCGACAAGGTAGCGCCGTTCATCACGGTCTGGGTCGCCAACGACACGTCGGCCGGCGTGAGGCCGAGCGCGCTCGCCTTGTCCTGATCCAGCTCGACCTTCAGCGTGCGAACCGGGTCGTTCCAGTCGAGCTGGAGATCACGCACCTTCGAGTTGGACGCGACCACCTTCTCCACCTGGCGGGCAATTTGGCGTACAACCTGGGTATCGGGCCCCACGACGCGGAATTGCACGGGGTAGCCGACGGGTGGACCCAGCTCAAGCCGGGTTACACGCACCCATGCCTGGGGGAATTGTTGGTCGGCCGCGGCCACCAGTCGTGCACGTACTCGCTCGCGTGCATCCAGGTCCTTGGTCATCACAACGAACTGGGAAAAGCCCGGGTTCGGCAGCTCGGGGTTGAGAGAGAGGTAGAAGCGCGGTGCGCCGGCGCCGGTGTAGGCGGTGAAGTACTTGACCTCTTCGTCCTTCGACAGCAACGCCTCCATCCGTTTCACCTGCTCGGTGGTCGCCGCGATGGACGAGCCCTCTTTCAAGCGCAGGTCGATGACCAACTCAGGGCCGAACTGTTGGGAAAGAATTGCTGCGGCACAAACTTCATGCCGGCCAGTGCAAGTGCCAGGGCTCCAAACGTTGCTCCGATGACAACCCAGCGGCGCTCAATGGCGGTATCGATCAGGCCACGCAGCCTGCGGTAGGGCTTCGTGTCATACGGATCACCGGCATGCTGGTGCTTGCCGAAGTCTTTGGGCAGCATCTTGACCGCCAGGTACGGTGTGAAGATACCCGAGCAAATCCACGAGAACAGCACTGCGGCACCGACGATCCAGAAAATGCCACCCGCGTACTCGCCGGTGGTGGACTTCGAAAGGCCGATGGGCAGGAAGCCCACGACGGTGATGAGTGCCCCGGTCAGGCGCGGCATGGCGGTGGACTGATAGGAGAAGGCGGCCGCCTTCACGCGGTCCATGCCGGCCTCCATCTTCACCACCATCATTTCGATAGCGATGATCGCGTCATCGACCAGCAGGCCGAGCGCGATGATCAGTGAGCCGAGCGAGATGCGCTCGAGGTTCCAACCCATCACCAGCATCACCAGCGCCACACCACCCAGCACCAGCGGCACCGAGGTCGCGACCACAATGCCAGTGCGCCAACCCAGGCTGGCCAGGCTCACCGCGATGACGATGATCAGCGCCTCCATCAGTGACCGCTCGAAGTCCCAGATCGCGTCTTTCACAGTGGAGGGCTGGTCGGCTACGCGTTCCAGCTCCACGCCGTGCGGCAGCTCGGACTGGATCTTGTCGACCGCCGTCTCCATCGCGTTGCCGAGGTCCACGATGTTGCCGTCGCTGGTCATCGTGATGCCTAGCATCAGCACTGGCTGGCCGTTGTGGCGAACCGTGTAGGTTGGCGGATCCTCAAAGCCACGTGTAACGGTCGCAACGTCGCCGAGCTTGATCTGCCGGCCGCCTGCGGCGATGGGAACGTTGCGGATAGCCTCTTCGCTGGTGAACTGGCCGCTCACGCGCACCATGACGCGGTCGCCGTTGGTGTCGATCTGGCCTGCGGGCAACATGGCGTTCTGGCTCTTGAGGCTTTCGGCGATGGCCAGCGGTGTAATGCCCAGCGCTGCCAGGCGCTCGTGCGAGAACTCGACGTAGACACGCTTGGCCTGCTTGCCGATCACATCGATCTTCTTGACCATCGGCACCTTCAGCATGCGGCGCTTGATGTCCTCGGCGGCGTCCGACAAGTCAGCATGGCCAATACCGTCGCCCTTGACCGCGTACATCAGGCCATACACGTCGCCGTATTCGTCGTTTACGATCGGGCCGATCACGCCGTCAGGCAGCTCAAGGCTCAGGTCATTGAGTTTTTTGCGCGCCTGATACCAGGCCTCGCGCTGATCGGCCTTGGAGGTGCCGCCGCGCACGGTGAGCGTCATACCCGCGTAGCCTTGCCGCGCGTAGGTGACCACTTTCTCGAAGTTGTCGATCTGCTCGAATTTCTTCTCCATGCGGTTCAGGACCTGGTCCTGCATCTGCTGGGCGGTGGCGCCCGGCCAGATGACCATGGTAGTCATGGAGGGCACGGAAAAGTTCGGATCCTCGAGCTGACCCAGCCTGGTGAAGCTGAAGACGCCGGCCACCGCGACAAGGAGGAGCATGAACAGGACGATGGCGCGATGACGCAGCGCCCAGTCGGTGAGGTTGAAATTGTTCATCGGGCCGCCTGCTGCGTGGTGTTCGCGTCAACGATTGTCGTCACGGGTAGCGCGACCTTCAGTCCGGAAGTCATTTTCTGGACGCCGGCGGTGACGACCAATACGCCAGCCTTGGGCCCAGAGACGAGCACCTCATCTTTGCGGTAGCCCCAAACGGCCACACGCTCCAGTTCGACGATGCCTACCGGGTCTTTGCCCTCGGGCGTGACCACCCACAGCGCCGGCTGGCCGCCGTTTTGCGTCAGTGCCGTGGCGGGTATCGCCGCTACCGAGACACTTGTCATTTCGCGCTCGGCCATGACTGTGGCGGTGGCGCCCAGAGGCAGCGCTTGCAACGGCTTGAGCCGCGCGCGATAGGTGCGCGTCTGCGTCGCAGCCTGCGGCGACAGCTCGCGCAGCGTGGCATCGAAGATCTCGTTCGGCGCACTGGCCAGCGAGGCCTTGAAACGCGCGTCCTTGAAGACGGACAGCTGATCCTCGGGCACATCGATGACGATCTCGGATTCATCCGGATTCGCAACCGAGACAACCGATTGGCCCTCCGCCACGACCTGGCCCGCCTCAAAGCGCACAGCTGTGACAACACCACTACGCGAGGCGCGCAGCACGGTGTACTTGAGCCGGTTGCGCGCAAGTTCGAGCTTTCGCGCTTCAGCCTCGGCGGTCGCATGCGCGGTTTGGGCATTCGTATGTGCGCGCTCGTCGTCGGCCGCACTGACCGAGCCGTCAGTCTTCAGCGCGGTCAGGCGCTGGCGATCAGAATCGGCCTGGCGAGTCTGCTCGACGGAAACCGTCCACTGTTGTCGCGATGCTTCCTCAGCGAGGCGGTAGTCGCTGTCATCCAGCACAGCCAGGATGTCGCCTTCACGCACAAACTGGCCTACATCGACCTTGCGCTGGGCTACCTTGCCACCCACGCGGAAGGCCTGGTCGACTTCATGTCGCGACTGTACGGTTCCCACGTAGCGACTGCTTTCGTGGGCATTGTCGTAGCTGATTGCAACGGTGCGCACCGGTCGGGGTGCCTGCACGGACGGCTTGTCCGGGCTGCACGCGCAAAGCATGACGGCTACGGCCAGGGCGCCGGCCGCAGTAAGGGAGGTTTTCAAGGCGATTCCTCTAGTAAACGGCAGATTCTTAAGAAAGTGGTGGCAGGTCGGCTTTGGTCGCTGCGGTGGGGGTGACGGGTTGTTCGAACACCTGCCAGCCCCCGCCCAGTGCCTTATAAAGCTGCACGCTATCGATCAGCAGGCGGGTGTTGCTTTCATTGGAGTTCAGGCGTGCCGCCAGGCGCGCCCGCTGCGAATCCAGCAGTGGCAACAGGTCGATCTGCCCGCGGTTATAGAGCGATTGGGCGCGGTTCTGCGCAGCCTCGGCGGACGCGGCGGCCAATTGCAGCGACCCGGCGCGGCGCCGCTCCTGCGCTAGCGTGACGAGGGCGTTCTCCACATCCTCGAGCGCCCGTACGATGCCGTCTTCGGCGCGCAGCAACGCCTCTTTTTGAGCGCTTTCGGCAGCATCGTTGATTGCTTGCGTGCGCCCGGCGTTAAAGAGCGGCATCGCCAGCAGGCCCGCCACGTTGGTGAAGCGTGCAACGCCGAGATCGGCGCCGTTCAGGCTCAAGCCCTGGCGGCCGAAGGAGGCATCGAGGAACAGCCGCGGAAACCACTCGGCCGCGGCTTGCTTGCGGCGCGCATTGGCTGCATCGAGTTGCGCCATCAGCGCCAGCACGTCAGGTCGGCGTTGCAGCAGCTCGGCGGGCTGGCCCGGCTTGGCCTCGGGCACCACTGTCACATCGCTAATCGAAGTCTGGACGTTCGCGGTATTGAAGGCCTGGTCGGCAATCAGCACCGCGATACGATGGCGCGACACCGCCACCTGCGTTTCCAGCGGCGGAATCTGCGCCCGCGCCGACAAGGCGTCGGTCTGCGCGCGTTCGACGTCGAAGGCTGATGCCAGCCCTGCCTGCTGGCGCGCAGTGACCAGACGCAGCGTCTCATCCTGCATCGCAGAGATTGCGCGAAGCGTCGCGACCTGGCGTTGCGCACCGACCAGTGTGAAGTAGTTGCTAACGACGTCGCTCATCACCAGCAGGCGCACTCCACGCATGCTGTGTTCGGCGGCCAGCGCATCGGCGTCGGCCGCCGCTGCGCCGGCGCGCAGGCGGCCGCTCAGGTCGAGCTCCCACGAGACGTCCAGGCCGGCACTGGTGGTCTTGGTATCCGGATAACCCTGTTTCGTGGCCGAGTTGTAGCCGCTGCTGCGATCGCTGCCGGAGGCCGATGCGCCGACACTCGGGAACAGCCATGAACGGCTGACCGTTTCGCCAGCACGCGCGGCGTGCAGGCGCTCGGCGGCAATCTTGACGTCGCGATTCTCGCGCGCTGCTCGGCGCACCAGATCCGTCAGCACCGGGTCGTGGTAAACCTCCCACCATGCCGCCTCGGGTTCCATTTCGGAAGCCGTGCTCGCGGAGAAGTTGCTCGGCAGGTCTACCGACGGCGTGAGCACCTCCGTGGAGCACCCTGTCAAGACCATGGCAACAGACGCGGCGAGCGCTGCCCCCATGACGATGCTGACCACGCGCTCGGCATAGTGCAGGGGCGTCTGCCCGTTGCGGGTCAACAGATGGAAAGTTGGAAGTCGCGGCATCGGATTGGACTCGTGAAGATTCGAGGTGGCATCAGCGTAGGGCTCGGTGTGCGCGAAGTCGTCAGCGAAGGGTCGCCGTTCGGTCGCCATATCGAGCGCTCATTCGTGGTGGAGGCGTCACTCATCGCCGGCTGACAACGCGAGGTCCGAGGCAATCGACTCCAGCAGCTCTTCGGCGGAGGAAAACTCGCGCTGTCGTCCGGTGACCAGGTTTTCGAGGCGGCCCACCAGGGCCCCCGGCGCGGCGTCGCTGCGCAGCTTCACTACGTAGGAGCGGCGGCTCGGGTATTTGGATTCAGGGTTCAGGATCATCGCAGACCAGGGGGGCAGGAAAGTTCGACGACAGCGTAAGCGGCCCCCTGGGGCGAGTCGTAAGCGAAAGGTCAGACTTCGGTCAGGACAACACCTTAAGTTAAGGCGTTGAACACCCGCAGCCCCTGTAGGAGCGAGCTTGCTCGCGATAGCGGCGGTGAATGTCCCGCCGTCATCGCGAGCAGGCTCGCTCCCACAAGTTTTCGTCCTTAACGCTTCAAGTCGACTGTGCAGCCTGAAGAAGCGAGCGCGCACGTTTCGCCAGCTCGGTTCCGTCAGTTTCGGGCGACTGATCAACGAGCGTGGCCAATGCCTGTTGGTCCTCGGGCGTAGCGTCATGATGCTCGCACAGTTCGACCCGCGCGAGCAGCTCCAGCCACGGTGCTTCCTGGGCGCGAGCCTCCTCAATCGCGCGCCGCGCCGCAGCGATGCCGGCGTCGGGCTGACCCTGCGCTCGCGAGATTGCTGCCTCCAGCAGCAATAGTTGCGGCAGGTAGACGCGCTCGCCCAGTTCTTCGCCCACCCGAAATGCTTCCTGTAGCTCGACTTGTGCGGCGTCGTAATCACCCGCCAGCAGCAACGCCTCGGTGGCGTAGCCGAGTACCTCGCTGGCTCCGGAGCGCATTCCAAGCCCGGTGTGTTCTTCATAGGCTTCGCGGATGCGACGGTAGCCGTCGCGCGGTGCACCGTTGCGCGCGTCGGCCCAGCCGCGCCACCAGCGGCAAGCCGTTCGCCCAAGTGCGAGCGAATATTCATCGACCAGCGCCTGCATGTCGTCGGCCAGCGCAGCCACACGCATGTGGTTTCCCATCCTCACCTCGATCAACACCTCCTGCCAGGCGGCGACCAGCCAGGTCATGGGCTGGCGCAACGCCTGCGCGCGTGCCCGTGCCTGCTGCAGGTGGATTCGGGCTTGCTCGACCAGACCAGAACGCACGAGTTCTATAGCCAGCATGCCGTGCAGCATGACCTGGGGATCAGCCGCAAAGATCTCGTTCGTCCCGATGTCCAGCGGTTCGGCGATCGCGAGGGCACGTTCCAGCCAGCGGCGAGTCGTTTTCGTGCGTCCCTGGAGGTGATGCACCTCGCCCTGGACGATGCACGCCGCCAGCATGAGCTCTTGATCATTTGCGTCGCAGGAGAGGGCTTCGGCACGCTCCGCCACTTCGAGCGCCAACGCATAGTCGCCGCGCAGACCAAGCAGATAGCCGAATCCGTGCAGGAGGCGACCACGCATGGGGTGCTCAGGTACATCCGTCAACAGCCTGTATGCACGTTCGAAGGCGCTCTTGGCTTCGCTGCCGACACCGAGCATGTGGAAAGCCGAAACCCCCTGCAGCGTGGCCAGGGTAATTTCGAGGGCATTGCGCTCCGTCCCTTCGGGAGTCTGCATCAACAGGACCAAGGCGCGCTCAGTGAGGCCAGTGCACAAGTCCGGACTGAAGTGCAGCAGCGCAGCTTCTGCGGCCTCGGCGTAGTAGCGCAGCGCAATCATCGGCTGCCGAGCGCGGTCGAAGTGCATCGCCAGCTCCGAGGCAGCAACCGGCACGCCGGCCGTGCGCTCGCGTTCGAGGGCAGCGCCAACCTGGCGATGGAGTTGGGTGCGCAATGAACGCGGCGTGCGGTCGTACAGCACCTGGCGGAAGAGCGCATGCCGGAAGGAGTGGGGTAGCTCTTCCGTCTCTTCAACTTCTGTGGCCCGCGATCGTATGAGCCATACCTGTTCGCGTATCAGCTCTTCACAGGCGTGGGCCACCGAAGCGAGGTCGCGCTCGAGGGTCAGTGAAACCGTCTCGATTCGGAATTCGACCCCGCACACCGCTGCGGCCGAGAGGAGTGTACGTTGCTCCGGACCAAGCTTGGCGATGTAGTGATCAATGATGGCTGCAAGGTTTTCGGGAACCGCCAGATTCGCAAGCCGAGCCTCGATGGTGGCTTTGTCGTCCTTTGGGTCCATCACTTCACTGGTGATTGACGAAACAAACAATGGCACACCATCGGTCCGCTCGTGCAGGGCGCGCACGAAGGCTTCATCGCGTGCCAGCGAGGTCGAACGCAGCGCAACATAGTCAGCGACCTCGGTTTCCGAGAACGGGTCGAGCACCACTTCCTCGCTCAGACGTTGCAGGCGCAGTTCGTGGCGCAACGAGCTGAGGGGATGATCGAGCGCAACCACCTCGGCGAGGCGGAAGCTTGACAGCCACATCAGCCGCGTGCGGCCACGTCGCCGCGCCACATAGTTGATGAGCTGGACCGTCGCGCGATCGCTCCAATGCAGGTCTTCGGTCACCAGCAACAGCGGTCGCTGCTCGGTGTAGCGGTCCAGCAATTCGCCCATTTCCCGGAGCATGCGGTCCGGGCCGATGCCGGCAAGCTCACGCCGCAACGCGTCTTTCTCCTGCGTGGTACTCAGCCACGGGAGTTGCAGCAGCCAGGTCGGTGCCACGGCGCGCATCAGGGCCGGCAGGGTAGGGTCGTTGCGGCACAGATCGGCTAAGGCCTCCAGCACCGGTAGATACGGCTCGCCGGCGCCGTAGTGCTCCACGCAATGGCCGCGTGCGCAGGCGATGTCGCCAAGGCCAGTGAGGAAATGTTCGATCAACGTGGTCTTGCCGATCCCCGGCTCGCCGGCGAGCCAAACCACGGCGCGCTGGCCGCCATCCGCTCGCTCCCACGCTCGTTGCAGTCTTGAGACCTCGTCGGTGCGACCGATGAATGGCGGTGACGAGTGCGCGCCGGCCGCCGGCACCGTCGCGGATATAGGCGGCCTCGAAGGTGCGGAGGAGGGCGGAGCGATGAAGCGATAGCCGCGCCTCGACACGGTCTCGATATAGCGGGGCCGTTTGGGGTCGTCGCCCAGCACTTTGCGCAGATCGCTGATGGCCGTCTTCAGCACCGAATCGCTGACAAACCGATGCCCCCACACGGCATCAAGCAAGGCATCCTTGGTCACCAACGACCCTGGCTGGCGTGCCAGCACGCATAACAACGTGAAAGGCGTCGGCGCCACTGCAACGGCTTCCCCATTACGTAACAAGCAGGCGTTGGACTCGTCGAGCTCGAATTCGACGAAGCAGAGCAATACTGGGTTCGGATGGGGCTGCGGACGTGCCACGGTTAATTCCTAAAGACTAAAACAGGGTTGTGCACCGCGAAGCTTCACAAAGGGTTCGATACTGAAAACCGGTGTGTCCGGCTTCCTGGTCCTATCGACCAGCCTTTTGAATCAACTGCTCTCCAGCCTCGGCAGTCTTGAGCCATTGTTCCAATGACAACGCTGATCGGCTCTGAAGCCAAGCGTCGCCGGTCGGAAACTGGCACTCGCGCAAACTCGGTTCAAACCGCGCACTTCGGCTCGCCCCTAGGCCTCATCGCGGCTTGAGCATGATCCCAAAAAAACAATGACAAAAACATCAATATTGAAATATCTCTCAATATTGAATACCTTCATCGTGCCTGACGATGAGACCTGCGCGCCTCACGACTTCAATCACAAAAAGGGCTCAAGATGAACAACAACAAGAAAGTTTCCGAATTGCCTCCTTCCGCTGTCGACGTGTTGGTCATCGGTAACGGTCCGGTAGGTGCGACAATCGCGGCGCTGCTCGGCCGCTATGGGGTCACGACCCTGGTACTGGACAAGACCCATGAGGTCGTACTGATGCCTCGTGCCATTGCTCTGGACAACGAGGCGCTGCGCATCCTGCAACTCGCCGGTTTGTCGGAAGACGCTTTCGAGAAGATCGTTATCCCTGAAGTGAGGATGCACTCCCCGGTACTCGGGCAATTTGGTCGTGCCAATACTGAGGGATGCATCGACGGCCATCCGAAACTAGTGACGTTCTATCAACCCGACCTTGAACACGCGATGCGTAGCCAGGTCTCCCGACTGAAATCAGTGACCAGTCTTGGTGGCTTCGAGCTTGAAAGTCTGGTCGAGGAGTCGGATTGCGTCGTCGCCTCCGTACGGGATCAGAATGGGCAATCGCATTCCGTTCGCGCCCAGTACCTGGTCGGTGCGGATGGCGCAAGCTCCAGGGTCAGGGCACTGATTGGCCAGGAGTTCGAAGGGCAGACCTATGCGGAGGATTGGCTGATTGTCGATGTCATGAACCGGCATAAGTCGGCGATTGATCACATTGAGTTTCTCTGTAATCCGCGGCGGCCGACGCCGCACATGCCCGCACCCGGTGGAAGGGAGCGTTGGGAGTTCATGCTGCAACCCGGTGAATCGCGCGAAGAGCTGGAAAGCCCGGAAAGCATAGCCCGGCTAATCGCGCCATGGATCAACCCGCGAGAGTTGCAAATCGAGCGCAAGGCGGTGTATCGATTCCACGCGCGCTGCTGCAACAGATTCAGCAAGGGACGCATCTTCCTCGCTGGCGACGCAGCGCATATCACCCCTCCCTTTGTCGGGCAGGGCCTCGTAGCGGGACTTCGGGATGGCGCCAACCTTGCCTGGAAACTGGCTTGGGTCCTTCGCGGCCATGCCGCGCCTGCAATACTCGATACCTATGACGTAGAGCGCCGCCCCCATGCCCAGGCGATGATCAATCTAGCGAAACTCATGGGCCGCCTGGTGATGCCCAAAAACAAGATCGCAGCTTTCTTTATCCACGGCTTGATGCGCACGCTGGCGTTGACTCCCGCTACCAGGAGGTACTTCGAACAGTTGGACATCAAGCCTAAGAACACCTTCAAGCTCGGCCTGTTCGTGCCGCATCGTCGGGGCGACAAACTGGTACGTGGCAGCCTGTTTCCCCAGGCCTGGGTTCGTAACATGCAAAAGCAGATCAAGCTGAGCGACGATGCTCTGGGAGACAACCTGACCCTGGTTGGATTGGGTGTTGACCCGTTGTCACTGCTAACCCCTGATCAGATCGTTTCCTGGGAAAAAATGGGAGGCCATTTCTTAGAGGTCAGAACACGCGGCCAACGTTCCGGCGGCAGCTGTGACTTCATTGAAGACATGAACCATGACATCCTGCCGCTGGCCCCTAAAGGAACGCTGGTCGCGGTTCGTCCTGACCGTATCATCATGCACCACGCCCCTGGCGCAGAGGCAGACAGTCTCCTTCGTGACTGCCGGCTCCTGCTGGTTAGCGAACACGCCACTCCTGACAGCGTTTCCGTTACCATCAACGAGCCCACTAGATTGCGAGCTTGATAATGCATTCCCCCATTCTTCCTTTAGAAGCTGCGCCAGAACCTCTCACGAGAGGCCACAAGAAGCGTGAACGCACCCGTCGCGGCCTGGTGGACGCGGCATTGCGCCTTGTCGCACGTAAGGAGGTGGGGGAGATCGCGCTACTCGAGGTAGCCGCGGAAGCAGAGGTATCCAACGGTACCATCTACAACTATTTTCGAACTCGCGACGAAGTACTGGAGGCGGTGGGCATCGCCATGGCCGCCGAGTTTTCCGATGCCATTTCCGTCCTGAGCACGGACGTGCACTGCGGCGCACAGCGGCTTTCGATTGGCGTGCGTATGTTTGTATGCCGGGCCGCCGACGATCACGAATGGGCCAATGCACTGCTGCGCATCATCCATTTCGATCAGGCCATGCGCTCGCGTTTGGCTGCCCATGTGCTTGGTGACCTGCGTGAAGGTCTGCGCGAGGGCACTTTCGCTTACGAGGATGAAGGCATTGCCCTGGACATGGTTGTCTCGTGCACAACCGGAGCAATGCGCTCGGTTGTCGAGGGACGTGCAGTGGCAGAGCACGATCTGCGGGTCGCCGAAATGATTCTCCGGGCTCTGGGCGTAACACCTGCCAGAGCCAAGAGAATCGCCGGCAAGCCGCTACCTGCCTGAGCCGATGTCATCCTTGATCAGGCCAGGCCTGATCAATCCATCGCCGATAGCGCTTTGCCTGGCGACGAGACTTCAGATGATTGCCGATCAATGCCATGAGGGGCGACGTCCCGGGTTGTGTCTGTTTGCCTTGGCTCAGCAAGCCAAGCTGCTTCTTGATCACCGACGCCAGTGCGAGCGATGCCAGCGCCTTGTTCTTCCAGTGAACGACGATGGGCTCCACTTTGATGTCCCGACCTGCCATCCACTGTCTCGGCAGGCGGGCTCGATTGCCAGCGCAGTGGCAAGTCCGACCATCGACACTGAGCCGCTCACCACTCGCTCCGCGACCTCCTTTCTACGCACGCCGCCAGTGACCATCAGCGGCATGCGCGCTATTTCTCCTACTCTCTCCGCGAACTCGAGAAAGTAGGCTTCTCGAGCCAAGCGGCTGCCATCGCGGGTCTGCCCCTGCATCGCCGGGCTTTCGTAGCTGCCACCCGATAACTCGACCAAGTCGACCGCCTTGGCGTTGAGCATTTCCACCACGCGAGCCGCATCCTCGGCATTGAAACCGCCTCGCTGAAAATCCGCGGAATTGAGTTTCACAGCGACGCAAAAGATCGGTGCTACTCGCTGACGTATCGCGTCGATGGTTTGCAGCAGAATTTGCGCACGATTTTCCAGGCTACCGCCCCAGCGGTCATTACGCTGGTTGGTCAAAGGCGACAGGAATTGGCTAAACAGATAGCCATGCGCTGCATGAATTTCCACGCCAGTGAATCCGGCGCGCTCAGCCAGCACCGCCGCTTGGGTATAGCGTTCAATCAGCTCTTCGATCTCCTGCTCATTCAAGGCCCTGGGCGGCACAAAAGCTTTTGACAGTCCGGGGATATCGACCGCCACTGCGGAGGGACCCCTTGCCGGTTGCCCCATGGAAGCCAATAGCTGCCGTCCGGGATGATTGATTTGCATCCAGGCCTGGGCCCCACGACTGCGGCAGGCATCGGCCCATAGCCGGAAATTCACCAGGTTCCGATCGTCCTCAAGCACGACGCCAGCCGGTCCGGTCAAGGCGTGGCGATCAACCATGACGTTGCCAGTGATGATCAGACCGGCCCCACCTTCCGCCCAACGCCGATAGAGCTTAATTAGCGCTTCCCCTGGAGCGTGATCCTCATTGGCAAGGTTCTCCTCCATGGCAGCCTTGGCAATTCGGTTTGGAATCACCGTGCCGTTAGGCAATCGAAGCGGTTTGAAGAGCTTTGAGCCGGTCATGTTCTGTCCTTCAGCTAATAAAAGTTCGCCAACATAACTGAACATGCGTGTTCAATTATGTCAATGCGCAGGACTTTTGTTGACCAGAAGACATCGATCGCAGCATCCAGATTACTAGGTTGTAGGCCTGTTTTCCGACAGAAAGACCTACAGGTTTAAAAATAGGGTTGACGTAAAATGAACACGAGTGTTCAATCGACTTATGAGGTAATCCTGGAGAGAGAACCGTGGAATCCCTGAATCCAACACAACGCCGCATTCATCAAGCTGCCTTTCGCCTGTTCGCCGAGAGAGGCACCTCACAAGTGAACATCCTTGACCTCGCGCAAGAGGCAGGCGTGGCACGCGGAACGGTTTATAGCAACATCGGCAGCATGGAAAACCTGTTCGAGGCGGTCGCCAGCCATCTCGCGAGGGAGATGCATGAGCGCGTCAATAAGAGCTTCAATTCCCTCTCGGATCCAGCTCAGCGCCTTGCCAATGGCATTCGGTTCTTCATTCGCCGAGCCCACGAAGACTCCCAGTGGGGCGCGTTCATCCATAAATTCGCCATGAGCAATTCTGCGTTGCGCGAAATGTTCAGCAGCCAAGCGACCAAGGATCTTCTGAGCGGGCTTGCCACTGGGCGCTACACGTTTGCGCAGGAGCAATTGCTCTCGGTACTGACGCTGATATCGAGCAGCGTGCTCGGCTCGATTTTCCTGGTACTGGAAGGTCACAGGACGTGGCGCGAATCGGGCTCTGACACCGCCGAGCTGGTACTGCGGGCATTGGGTGTGCCGTCAGAGGAGGCTCGTGCGTTGGCGACCAAAGAGTTGCCGGCACTTCCATCTCTCGACTGAACTCGTAATTGATTTGACTGAATAAACCCCTGAGTCTTCAGGGGTTCGGGACAGCTTTGCCCTAAAAACCCGGAAAACAAGAACAATGAACAACAAAAACGAATTGCATCGGTTGGCGACACCACACCCCGCGCGGCATCCGCAGCCGACGGTAAAGGCCCAGGATCTGACTCACCTGATCTTCCAACGACCGGACTTGAATGAGGCCGCGCGCTTCCTGACTGACTTCGGCCTGACGGTAAGTCGGCAGGAGGCCGATACGCTCTACCTGCGGGCCACCGAAGCCACTGCGTATTGTTATCGCGTCCATCGTGCCGAACATGCACGTTTTATCGGGTTCGGACTTGCAGTGCGGTCTCTGGAAGATCTGAAAAAGCTCACTCGAATCCCGGGTGCGTCATCGGTCGAGAAATCGGAACATCCGGGTAAAGGGTATTACGTCAGGCTGACGGATCCGTCCGGTTTCATTGTGGAAGCCGTTTGCGACCAGACGCCAGGCAAGACGCTGGCACATAGAGCTCCTCTGCACTGGAACCTGGTGCACGAGCAACCGCGGATCAACGCCACGCAGCGCCCGCCGATTGCTCCCCCTGAAGTACTCAAACTCGGTCACATCGTCATTGAAGTGGCCGACTACCAAGCGACCTGTGCCTGGTATACGCAGCATTTCGGGTTTATTCCCAGCGATGTGCAGGTACTCCCCGACGGCACGCCTATCGTCACTTTCATGCGCCTTGATCTCGGTGATATTCCCGCGGATCACCATACGCTCGCGATTGCGCAAGGGTTCATGGCCACCTACAGCCATAGCGCCTATGAAGTCGTCGATGCAGACGCCGTGGGTATGGGGCAGCGCGTCCTGCGCGAGCGCGGTTGGGCGCACTCATGGGGTATCGGCCGGCACATTCTGGGCAGTCAGATCTTCGATTACTGGCAAGACCCTTGGGGCGATAAGCACGAGCATTACTGCGACGGGGATATTTTCACGGCCACTCGGCCTACGGGCATTCATCCGGTGAGTCCCGAGGCAATGGCGCAGTGGGGGCAGCGCATGCCCAAGAGTTTTACCAAACCCAAGATGAACCTGAGCAATGTGCTTCTGCTGATCCGCAACCTGCGACGCAGCCCGGACCTGACCTTTCGCAAGTTGATAACACTCATGCGGATGTTCGGGTAGAGCTGCCGCCATGTCGGACAACTCAACCCGGTTTGGCCGGCGGGACGTGCTTAAAACCGGCGCTTTGATTGCTGGCGGTGCGTGGGTCTACACCGTTGTCAGTCCGCCTTCAGAACAACACCTCAGTTCTCGCGCAACCGAACGCGGGACAAACGCCGCTCCAGGAGTACCTTCAATGTCTGCTGTACACGTAGTCCGCTTTGAATTTCAGAACGGTATCCACTGGGGCGTGCTTCGCCAGGGCCGTATCACGATTGTCCCCGGTGTTTTTGAAACCACCGGTGACTTCGTTCGCCAGAACAGTATCGACGACCTCGCTCAACTGAAAGGCCCGGAGCTTGCGGAGGGCGAAGTAAAACTGCTGTCGCCGGTGACCCGTAACCAGCAGTTCGTTTGCCAGGGCGCCAATTACCGTCAGCACATGATCGAGTCGGGCATGGACCCGGATGCGAAGAAATTCAACATGATCTTCACCAAGGCGACGAGTTGCCTGGTGGCGGCTGACAGCGATCTGATCAAGCCGCGCCACGTGCGCTTTCTCGACTACGAAATTGAACTGGGACTGGTGATGAAACGCGCGATCACCGGTTCAATGTCTGTCACTGACGCCAATCTGCATGAGTTCATCGCCGGCGTCGTCATCGTCAATGACTACTCGGCGCGTGACATTCAGATTCCCCAGATGCAGTTCTACAAAGGCAAGAGCTACCGCACTTTCGGCCCGGTCGGCCCGTACCTCTGCCTTCTGGATGCCTCGAACATTCATTACCTGAAAGACCTGCAGCTACGCCTGACGGTCAACGACCAGGTGCGACAGAACGACAGCACGGCCAACCTGGTTTACGGCCCCGCTGAAACCCTGACCGAACTCTCCGACTTGCAAGATCTCGCTGTTGGAGACCTCATCGCCACCGGCACTCCAGCGGGCTGTGCGCTAACGATCCCTTCGCCTGCGAAACAGCGCATTGCGGCCCTGATGCCGGAAGCCACCAAATGGAAGCTTTTCCTCAAGGCGCAGGAAGGCCGGACGCAGTATCTCAAGGCAGGTGACGTGGTCGAGGCACGCATTCGCAGCACCGATGGTGTGGTCGACCTCGGTGTGCAACGCAACCGCGTCGTGGGGGAAGCCTGAATGGTTGTGCAGACCCTGAACGACATCGAAAGTCTTGAACGAGTCCCCTTGTCGGAGCGTGGCCTGGCTTGCAGCACTTATGAAGCGCTGCGTCAGGGGGCCGAGCGTGCCCCCGAGGCACCAGCGCTGAGTTTCTTTGCCGATGCCGCCGATTTCAAGCGCACCTGCGAGTGGAACTACTCCCAGCTCTTTGCGGAGATCACCCGAGCGGCCAATGCCTTCCATGACCTGGGTATAAAACCGGGTGAGGTGCTGGCCTTCATCCTGCCCAACCTGCCGGAAACCCATTTCACTATCTGGGGCGGGGAGGCGGCGGGGATCGTCATGGCGATCAATCCTCTGCTCGAGGCCAAGCAGATGGCTGGCTTGCTGAATGCCGCGAAGGCATCTGTGGTGGTGACACTCGCGCCGACTCCCGGCAGCGATCTGTGGCCCAAACTGGCTTCGCAGCTGGATCAGTTACCCACGGTCAGGTCTGTCGTTTGGGTCAGCATGGAACCCTATGTCGCCGAACCTGTGCGTGAGGCTCTCAAAGTCGCGGCACTGAAGGAGCGAGACTTACACAACGGTATTGCGATTCACGATCTGCAATCGCTGATGAAGACTCAGCCGCACACACACCTCAAGAGCGGTCGGCAAATCCGCCAAGAGGAGTGCTCCTCCTACATCTGTACGGGCGGCACCACCGGGTTGCCCAAGATCGCGGCGCGTACCCATGGCTCGGAAGTCTTCAATGCATGGGCCGTGGCTGCTCACTTACAGCCACGCAGTGGTGGCCAGGTTATCTTTTGTGGCCTGCCGCTGTTTCATGTCAATGGCCAGCTGGTGACTGGACTGATGCCTTGGACTGAAGGCGACCATGTGATCCTCGGGACGCCTCAGGGGTATCGTGGCGAGGGGGTGATTTCACGATTCTGGGAGATGGTCGAGCACTTCGGTATCAACCTCTTTTCCGGCGTGCCTACTGTTTATGCTGCACTTCTGCAAAATGAATGGCAGGGCCGCGACCTATCCAGTCTTCGCTTTGCCATGTGTGGCGCCGCACCCATGCCTGCTGAGCTTTTCCGAGAGTTCGAGCGCCGGACCGGGGTAAAGATCCTTGAAGGTTATGGCCTCACCGAGGGCGCCTGCGTCTCCTCGATCAATCCGCCCCATGGCGAGCGCCATATAGGCTCCATCGGGATACGGATCGCCTACCAGAATATGCGCGCGGTCTTGCTCAACGATTCGGGAGAGTACCTGCGCGACGCCCACGTGGATGAGATTGGCCTCATCACGATCAGTGGTCCGAATCTCTTCAATGGCTATCTGGAGGAGCGTCATAACCAGGGCCTCTGGATCGATATCGACGGTCAGCGCTGGCTGAATACGGGTGATTTGGGTCGCCAGGATGCGCAGGGTTATTTCTGGCTGACCGGACGCAAGAAGGAGTTGATCATCCGTGGCGGTCACAACATCGATCCCAAGCAAATCGAGGAGGCTCTTCAGGCGCATCCTGCTGTCGCCTTGGCCGCTGCAATCGGCAGCCCCGATGCCTACTCAGGCGAGGTGCCGATCGCCTACGTTCAACTGCGCCCCGGGCAAGTTTGCAACGCGGAAGAACTTGAGGCGTTCGCGCATCTCAATATCAGCGAGCGGGCAGCCGTTCCCAAGCGCATTGAAATCCTCGAAGCATTGCCACTGACTGCCGTGGGCAAGATATTCAAGCCCGCCTTGCAGCAGCGGGAAATTGCCAGAGTAGTCCGACAGGAAGTGGAGCGTATGTGTCTGCAGGAAGTTGAGGTAGAGGTGGTACAGGATGGACGACGCGGGCTAGTCGCATGCATCCGGGCGGGAGGAAACCAAGAGTCGCTGGCCCTTCTTCTAGGGCGCTATAGCTTTCAAGTGGAGTGGCTTAAATGAGTGTGAGTTCGCCTTCATAAGTTAAACAAACATGCCCTGGTATTCATCAGCCAGGGCCTTTTTCACAACTTCGATCAACTCCAACCGGCACTGACATGTGCACGGGAAGGCCAAGCCTTGCCTGCGTGCAACCAACAAAAAGAATAAGAGGTGGACAATGAAAGTGAATAACCGTGCGACCCCGTGTTTCTCTGTTCAGCAAGCATTTGCTTCCTGGATCAAGTTAACCGGCGCCGTAGCCATACTCGGCGCTTCAACAACTGCGGGCGCCAATGGCATTGCCCTGAACGAACAAAGTGCAAGCAGTGCGGGAACTGCTTATGCGGGAAGGTCGTCATCCGCGCTGGACGCCAGCACCATCTTTGGAAATCCAGCAGGCTTGACCAAGTTGAAGCGTAGTGAGATTTCCGGCGGAGCCGCGGTCGTCTCGGTGAGCGACGACATCAGTGATGCGCAAAGCAATGTCCCGGGCACCAATAAAGGGGACTCGGTACCTTTGGGCGTCGTGCCCTTCGCTTATATGTCGACGCCACTTGATGATCGCTTTTCGATTGGTCTGGGCCTCTATGCTCCGAGTGGTTTGATCAATGATTATGAGAGCAGCTTTCAGGGCCGTTACCATGGTTCCTATAGCACGACCAAGGAAATAACCCTGCAGCCCACCATTGCCTATCGGATCAATGATTACGTGTCCATTGGTGGTGGACCGACCATCAACCGTTTCAATGCAAAGCTTAAGAATTACCTGGCCACCGGCGCCCTGAACAATGGCGAGGACACACTCGTCACCATCAAAGGCGATGACACGGCGCTTGGCTACAACGTAGGCATCCTGGTCGACTTTACTGAGGCTACCCGTTGGGGAATCAACTATCACTCGAAGGTGGACTATGAACTCGAAGGGCATACTGAGGTTTCTGGCTCCCCGAGCGTTATCCCGCTGGACGGAACGTATGACAACAAGATAGACCTCACGATGCCCGAATCCGTGGACACTTCAATCACCCATCATTTCAATAGTCGCTGGACGGGTTACCTGGGGACCACCTGGAAACGTTGGAGCCGGATCCAGAAGGTCGAGGCAGTCAACAGCGGTCTTTCCCCTGTGGGCGAGGCGGCGGGCCTTGGAAGTGTGACCGAAGAAATGAACTGGCGTGACACTTGGAGCACCGCAGTGGGCGCCTCCTATCAATTGAACCAACAATGGCTGCTGCGCGCAGGCTACGCCTATGATCCATCGCCCGTTAGAAATGCCGATCGCAGCGTGCGCATTCCGGTTGGGAATCGCCAAGCGGTGACTTTGGGCGGTGCTTATTCGCCCAATGCCGACCTGACGATAGACTTTGCTTATGGTTATCTCTGGGATTCCAAAGTCTCGGTAAAGCAGGCGAACAACTCAGGTCTTCAACCGCAATACAGTGCAAGTTACGACAATAGTGCTAATGGAGTTTCAGTGCAGGCAACCTATCGGTACTAATCAGCCTAACCCTGAGCATTTCCATTACAAATTGATTAAGTAGTTTTTCCAGCACCCATTACTGAACTTGTCATGGGGCTCGAACTCGCACTCCGCGAGTTCGGGACGGCGCCACCGAATTACGCAACCGATGGGGTGCTTCATTCACGGTGGCGGGTCAGTAGCCCTCTATCATGTCGGCAGCCTGTTGAGTCGCCTGGCTGGTGCGAGTGGCGAGCTTGCGAACTTCGTCGGCAACCGCGGCGAAGCCGCGTCCGGCCTCGCCTGCGCGGGCGGCCTCGATCGCTGCGTTAAGCGCCAACAGGTTGGTCTGGTTGGCGATGCCCTGAATGGCGGCAACGATCTGCGTCAGTTTGGTGAGGTTTTCCTGCATGGCCTGGTGTTGTCGTTCCTGGGTCTCGCGCAACTGTCTCTCCTCGTGACTCGCGTGGATATCGGTGATCGCGCCTACGACTCGCAACGGCGAACCGTCAGCCGCACGCCGGGTCTGGCCGCGGCCGCGGAACCAACGGTATTCACCGTTCTTGTGCCTGAGCCGGTAGTCGACGTCGAAGGGAGTCTTGCCGCTGCGATCATCGACGTGTGCGACGAAGGCGCCTATAGCGCGCTGGCTGTCCTCGGGATGCAGGCGTGACGACCAGGCTTCCAACGTGTTGGGAAACTCTTCGGCCGTTGCATGGCCGAGCAAGCGACGCATCTGTGAAGACCACCAGATGGCGTTCTTCGGATTGGCCGGATCACCAGCTACCACCTCGATGTCCCAGAGCCCGTCGTGAAGCATTTCCCGGGCAATCTCGAAACGGGTGGCAGCCAGTGAAAGCGCCTCGTCCTGCAAGCGTTGTGCATGGATGTCGCGCAACACTCCGGCGATGGTCACGGGCATGCCTTGGGCATCGCGGCGGGATTTTCCGCTGATGCAGCACCAGCGATATTCACCTTCGAAGGCCATTCGAACGTCCAGGGCATAGGATGTTCGGCCGCTGCGATCTGCAAGATGCTTCGACAACGCATCGTGGTTGCGCTGACGGTCACCCGGGTGCAGCCGCTCGCTCCAGAGATTGAGCTGGTCGGGCATCGGTGTCTGGATCGGCCAGGACCCCGACCACCGCAGTGCGCTATCGGTATCTGGTTGTGTGGTTGCGCCGAGCTCCAATTCCCAGAACAGGTCCCCCGACCCTTGAACGGCGAGCTCCCAGCGAGTCTCCAGCTGTTGCAACTGAACGTCCCGCTCGGCGAGGCGTGAGGTGATTTGCTCAAGGTTTTGGCTCAGCTTCTCTTCTCGCGCCCGCAGATCTCGCCGCTCGCTGAGAAGGCTCTCCACCCTTGTCAGAATCCGCCGCAACAGCGGATCGGCCGACGTGATCGATGAGTCAGCGATCTCGGGTCGATCCAGCCTGTCGGCGAGTGAAGCCAGTGTCCGATGAGTAGTTCTGCTGAAGAACAACATACAGCGCCTCTCAGTCTGTGAAATTGAAGTCAAAGGTCATAACGAGGTTTGCCCTGCCTCGCTAAAGTGGGTGTATTGAAAGGCTGTTCACCGAGCAGTCAGTGTGACAATGCCTGGAGGTCGAAGGAGGTTGCGCCCGGCAAGGTTGGCCACATCTGTGGACCGTCCATGATCTCTTCCGGGGTCAACAGGCAGGCGTCCAGTTGCCGCTTCAACATATCCAGGTCGAGACCCTGACCGATGAAGACGATTTCCTGCCGGCAATCACCGGTGATGTCGTCCCATTTGGCCAGAATCCCTTGTCGGCGATAGTCGTCCTGGGGCCATTGCGATTGCGCGATGAATGCCCACCAGCGCCCGACATAGTCCCAACGAAATTGCCCGCCACTTTGCACCAGCATGCCGATGTCCAGATGCCGGCTGGCGACCCAGAAGTAGCCTTTGCAACGCAGTAGCCGCCCGTTGAGCCAGGGCCGCTGCAGGAACTCCAGCAGACGTAGCGGATGGAATGGCGCACGCTCCTGATACACCCAGGAAGCAATTCCATAGGTGTCCGACTCGGGAGGATGCTCGTCACTGGCTTCCAGACTTTTCATCCAGCCGGGTGACTGCACCAGACTCGGCAAATCGAAGCGGCCGGTGTCGAGGATTTTCGACAGATCGATGGCACCGTGGGTCATGGGCAGGATTTCTGCCTTCGGATTGAGGCCTGCGAGGAGGGCGCTCAGTTCCAGAAAGCCTTTCTCGCCTATCAGGTCCAGACGACTGACGAGGATGACGTTGGCGTACTCCACCTGTTCGATCAGCAGATCGGACAAGTGGCGTAATGGCGTGCCCGTTTCGTCCGCGCCGCCAACGGTGTCCCGCGAGGCCAGCAGCGCCTGGAAGTTGCTGCCGTCGACGACGGTGACCAAGGTATCGAGCCGCGCCAGTTCGCTCAGACTGAAACCTTGCGAGTCGAGGAAGGCGAAGGTCTCGGCGACCGGCATCGGTTCGGAAATTCCGGTTGACTCGATCAGCAGGTAATCGAAGCGCTGTTGACGCGCCAGCAGGCTGATCTGCTCAAGCAGATCAGCGCGCAGCGTGCAGCAGATGCAGCCGTTGCTCATCTCGACCAGTTCATCGCTGCCGCGGTGCAGCGACACATTGCGTGCTACGTCCTCGGCGTCGATGTTGACTTCGCTCATGTCGTTGACGATGACCGCCACCCGCATGCCTGCGCGATTGCGCAGGATGTGGTTGAGCAGGGTCGTCTTGCCGGAGCCGAGGAAGCCTGAAAGGACCGTCACCGGCAGCCGGCCCGACAGGGCCCCGTCAATCATGCGGCCCCCGTTTTCGCATCGACGGCCTTGTCCAGATAGCTTTCGAACAGGTCGACGACAACCAGGCCATCATCCGCGGCATCGCCCCACAGATCCTTCACCTGGAATTCGACGTGGTAGGTGGGCTGGTGCGCTGCGCTCAAATCGCCGTGACCGATGGCGTCCGGGAACGGCCATTTTTCCGAGGTGCGGTGTCGGACGATGCCTTCCTTGCCGCGCACATACGCCGGCATGCGCACGTGTCCGGCCACGTACTCGTCGCGAACCACTACCCGGTCGCCCACTTCAAATGGCGGGCGGCCAGTGATGGCGGGGCGGCCCTTGTCGTGGGGAGGGTTGGCCAATTTGAAGGTTGAACCCAATGCCTGATCGAGTTCTTCCTGGGTAATGACGCCGGTTTCGACCAGCAACGTGGCCGTGGCGATAACGTAGCGCTCGTAATATTGCGTGCCAACGTGCTGGCGGACATCGAGTCGTTCTACGGCGTGACGTATTTCATCGATGCTGAATTTTTTCAACTGGTCGGCGCCGATAAACATCAGGCTGTAAGCCAGGTGCTCCCATTCCTGTTTGAATACTTGTTTGTAATCCTGGCTATTGATGACATGGGGAACCTTGCCAAAGCCTTGAAAACCACCGAGATCGTGAAAGCCATCCATAATAAAAACCTCCGAAAATTAGAAGATGAAGAGCGTCTTTTGGGTCAACGTACGCGGGGCAGGGCAACCCCGATCAGCACATCCTTGGTCACCAGTTTCTGAAGCTCTTCTTCACTCATGTGCTCGGAGCCTTCGGGCCTTACGGGCAGGACCAGGTAGCGGCTTTCCGCGCTGGTATCCCAGACTTTGACGACCACATCGCTTGGCAACTCTGTGCCCATCTCACGCAGCACGGTGCGTCCTTCACGAACCAGGCGTGCACGGAACTCAAAACCCTTGTACCACTCCGGCGGCAACCCCAGGACCGGCCAGTTGGTGCAAGAGCACAGGCTGCAGACGATGACGTTTTTCAGCTGGGGCAAATCCTCCAGGGCCACGATGTATTCGCCTTGCGGGCCGGTGAAACCGAACTGCGCGCACGCGGCGGTGCCGTCTCTGAGCAACAGCTCCCGGAACTGTGGATCGACCCAGGCCTTGGCGACTACACGGGCGCCGTTTTCCGGGCTCCATTGGTGCACCATCAATTCGGTCAGCTGCTCGATATAGCCCTCTGGAATCAGTTCCTTTTCTTTCATCACCTTGAACAAGGCCCAGGCTCGCTCGCTGGGCGTCGAAGTGGATGCTGGGGATACAGTGGCGCTCATGGTGTAACTCCTCATCGGTTTAACACGGTCAAAAAAGTGAAGAACAGCCCCCGGTTTTTTATTGATGTCCGGGAGGTTTGGGGGGAGGCAGCCTTACAACGTCTTCCAGTCGACATCGGCCTCGAACGCTGCCGCCGCCTGGTAAATGGTGCCTTCGGCATAGTGCTTGCCAACGAACATCAGCCCGACGGGCAGGCCGTCCACCAGACCGCACGGGATCGACATGGCCGGATGGCCGGTAATGTCCTGCGGCGCGGTATTGCCGATCATTTCCAGCGCTCGGGCCACGTACTCGGTGATCGAACAACCCGGCTCAGGGTGGGGCTGGGCAATGATCGGCACGGTCGGCATGACAAGCAGGTCGTAGTTCTGCAGTGCCTTGTCGTAACCGGCCCGGGCGAAGCGTGCGATGTTCTGTGCCTTGGCGTAGAAACGACCGTTGTAGCGTTCCAGGCCGTACTGGCCGACAAACATGCACAGCTTGAGCGACGCGGACAATGCGTCCGCTTGTTCCCGCCAACCGGCCTGTTTATCCAGCAGGCCAACGTCGTAGAGCCCCTTCCAGTTAAAGCCTGCGCCATTGCCATGCATCATTTGCATGGTCAGACCTTCGCAGCCGATGGGGTGCCACAGCGAACCTGCCAGGTTGTGCTCGGGAACGGAGACCTCTTCGACGCGGGCTCCCAAGGCTTCGAGTCGGGCGATGGCGCCGCGTACCTTGTTGGCAACTCGTGGATCCTGGTTGGCCAGCTGGAAGCCTTCCTGCAGGATGCCGATCCGCAGTCCGCTCACACCTCGCTGCAGATAGTCGCAGTAGGCGTCGACTTGAGGGGCGGCCTGGCGAGGATCGAGCCCGTCGGCACCGGCCATGACTTCCAGCATCAACGCGTTGTCACGCACGTTGCGGGTGATGGGACCGGCATGGTCGATGGTGGCCTCGATCGCCATGATCCCGGTGTAGGGCACCAGACCGTGGGTCGGCTTCATGCCATAGGTGCCGCAGAACGCTGAAGGGATGCGGATCGAGCCGCCTTGATCGCCGCCAACCGCCAGGTCCACCTCGCCCGCTGCCACCAATGCAGCGCTTCCGGAGGAGGAGCCGCCGGCAGCGAAACCTTGCCGGTATGGGTTGTGTACGGGCGCCGGATCAGAGGTGTGGCTGCCACCGGAGAGGCAGTAGTGCTCACAGGTCGCCTTGCCCAGGATGGTAGCCCCGGCGTCTAGCAAACGAGTCACCACGGTTGCGTCAAACGACGGTACAAACCCTTCCAGGATAGAAGCGCCGTTCATCATCGGTACGCCAGCCAAGGAGATGTTGTCCTTGAGCGCAATAGTCTTGCCGGCAAGTTTGCCCTCACGGGCGCCATTCACCTCGGTCCTGTAATACCAGGCGTTGAGCAGGTTTTGCGGGTTCGAAGGTCGGTAGCCGGAACTGCGATCGTAGCGCACCGGCGGGGTGAAATTCGGCAACTCGTCGACCAGGTCATAGGCGTCGAAACTTGGTTGCATAAGTGCCAGGTATTCCGCTGCTTGCTCGTGGGTCAGCTGCATATTCAGCCGGCCAGCGATGTCCTGCAGTTGGTCGAGGGTAGGGCGAACAATGGCCATGGTTTTCCTATTTTTTTTGTCTGTGATCGACGACGGGTCAGTCAGTACGGGAGCGTTCGACGGTGTTCGCAAAACACCTCGCGCCGGGCACCTGGAGCGACATCAATCGATGTGGGTAACAGGGTTCAAGTTAGGCATCCCTCTCAGCATTTGCTTGGCTGAGAAGGACAGCCATTTGGTTGAAAAGGACAACCTGCCAAGCGTGGCGCGCTCAGAACACTTTCAAGACGCGCAGGTTCAGGCGTGCGCCTTCCTTGAAGCCTTGTTCGACTTCGATGTCGGTGCCGATCTGCGCTTGAATCTGCAGCGTGGGCTCGATGAAGTGCGTGACGGTGAAACGCCCGTAGGAAGTGGATACCCCATCGTGCTGATCGACCCCGTTGACGGTGGTCGCCGAGCCGGTGATGTAGCCGCCGCCAACGGCGAAGGTGGTGCTCGGCGTCCAGTTGTAGCGCACGGCGGCCTGGTACTCGTAACGGGTGTTTTCTTCCAGTTTCGCCCCGGTCGGGCCGAAGTCATTGTTGGCCGACACCCAAGAGGCTTCGGCCACCGTGTCCAGCGCCCATTTCGGGGAGAAATGGTGGATGTACGCCGCCTGTAGCGTAGCGCGCCAGCGGTTCTCGCCGAGGTTCAGGGCATCGTTTTTGTCGTAGCTCCCCACCGGGAAGTACAGATAGGGTGCCAAGGCGAAGATGTCTTTGTTTGCGGTGGGCAACGTCCACTTCAGCGGCGCGGTAATGATCGGGTCGCCGATGCCGCGGGTATCGCCCAAGGCACCGATATCTCCCGAGGCGTTCATCTGGCCGAAAGGCAACAGAATCTGCGGTTCCCATGAGAGGTTTTCTGACAGGCCGATGGCGTGCACATAACGCAGGATGCCGATGTCCGAACTGAGCCTGGCGTCGTCGGAGACCTTGTGGCCGTTCTGGTACAGGTCGGAGCGGTCAGCGTGCTGGTAGTAGAGCAGCAAGGCGTTGGCGCCGGCCGGCAATGGCTCGAAATCGCCGGGAGCTACCTCGATGGCCTGGCTTTTAACAAACGGCAGCATGCACAGCACGAGTAAAGAGTGACTCAACTTCATGATCGATTTCCTGACAAAAGGGCCCCCAACCCCATGCGCTAGAGATGGGGGGCCAAAAGATGTTTGGGAGCGAGATCCGTGTCAGGGCGGAATTCGGATCGAGACCGCCCGTGGACGCCGGGTAGCGTCAGACGTCAGGTTTTAGGGATCACCGCGTCACGCAACATGCCGGTCTGCGGGTGGCAGTTGATGTACTCGAACACTTGATCCTTGGCGTCGGATACCGAGACTTCGTGATAAAGCCGTAGCTTCGACAGGCTGGTGGCGACCCGAAAGAAGGTCACGAAGATCCGCAGATGGGTCGGATGGGATTCGGCCCAGCGCTCGAGTTTTTCCAGGGAGCGCCAGTGGCCAATGTTGTAGCTCAGGTTCAGAAGATTGCCGTCCAGGTCGATGTAATTCACGAAGCGATTGCTGTAGCAACCCAGGTCCTTGCCACTGTCGCGCAGGAAATCCATACCCGCCTGCAGCGTCGGCAGAATTTCGTTGAGATAGAGTGATCGTTCTTCTTCGCCAGCATCCGCCCAGTCCTGGCCGGAGCGGATCAGTGCGATATTGTCGTGGCCTTGCACGACCACGCGCCCACCTTTGGCCGGGTCGCCAGTGATCACCGTCAGTTCACCGGAAGGTGCCATCCAGTCGGTCTGGGAAATCGGGAAGCGGTCACGCATGGATCCCCAGTAACCGTGCTCTTCGATTTCGCCACTGATGGTGTTCATCAGGGCGCCGACACCGGGTAATTCCTCGCGAAAGCCATACAGCGTCTCGAACTGCTCGGCCCGCGGGGCGACAATTTCCCGAAAGTAACCGAGACCGTCGCTCAGGCGATCCTCTGATGACCACCATTCGATTACCTCAGGCGAGCGCAGCCAGCGGCAATGGGCGGCTGGGTCTTTCCAGTAACCGACGATCATCAGGTTGTCGTAACCGCTGTTGTCGGTGTGGTGAGTCAGGTCATGGCTCAGTGGGCCGTCGGGCAAACTCAGGCTCGCGGCGATGTGGCGCATGGCGTGCAGGGCCGCTGCACGCTGGTCCTCCCCGCGGTACTGCACTCCCAAATATCCCATCACCACCTGTTCCAGTTGCTCATCGGCGCGCGCAACCCACATGGGGAAGGGGGGCTGGTATTCATCGGGGACGCGACGAGACAACGTCCGCGGGCATTTGAGGTGTTTATCGATCGCAGATTCCATGGGGGGCTCCTTGGTTTTTTTTGGTATGCGGTTATCTGTTCAACGTTTCGAAGGGCGAGGCTGTCGGGCGGTGGGCGCACCCAGTCGACGCAGCAGCACCAGAGTCCCCAGCTCTAACAGGTAGGTGGCGAACTCTTCAGGTGCCAGGTCGCGCCTCTGCAAAAGCCAGGATGAATCGGACTGTCGCTGCTGCTCTGGCAGTTGCATGGGACACCTCATCAGTTGTGGTGGGAGGGGCACGGTGTGGGGTAGAAGTTAGGCGGGGACGGCACGGTACGCTTGGCTCGTACGGACAACCGTTTGGCTAGAAAGGACAGGCCCTGAAAACAGGATTACGATGCGTTGAATTGGTGCGCACGCTTCGTCAGCAGGCGAGTGTGTGCATCGATATCGGGCAGGTGTAATCAGTGTCAGGTGTCAGCGGGATTCGGATATGCAACTGTCTGAATCGTTGGCAGCCCGAAAGGGGAGTGGCCTGCTATTTGCTAAACAGGGAACCAACGTTACCGTCACCGTTGTTGTCCAGCCGCCGCCGTGAGGTGAATGCCATGAGTCAAAGCAATCAGTATTCAACCCTTGCCGTTGCGGCTCCACGTCGCTTTGATTACTGGAAAGAAGTGGTGTGCCGTCACTGCCTCGTGGCCGACAGCAAACCGTTGGCGCAGAGCGATTTCAACGGGGCGTTGGAGGTGCACGGCATGGGGCCGCTGGACATCTGCACGTTGTCCTCGCCACTGCATTTTTGGGAGCGCTCCTCCCAGCATTTGCGCAGTGGTCCTGATGAAGATCTATGGCTCGGTTTCACCCGGCGTGGCTATGGTGAATTGGAGCAGGCAGGGCGCAGGGCAACGCTGGCGGCGGACAATATGTTTCTTTATGACGCATCCCAGACGTTCCGATTCAGCCTGGGTGGTACTGAAAACCACTTGGTCCGCATTCCGCGACAGTTGCTCAGCCAGCGGTTGCCGGGCGTAGCAGGTTGCACCGCCGTGGTTCTGGACGATCGCCGTCCAGGGGTGATTCCATTGCGCGAGATGTTGCATCAAGCGGCGAGCATTCCTGCGAGCTTTCAAGACGAGGGGCTATCCAGCCGGTTTTCCAACACCTTGCTTGACCTCCTGGCGATCAGCCTGGAACTCCAGGACTTGAAGACGACACATGAGGAGCTGGATCTTTACGGTCGGATCATGAACTACATCCAGCAGAATCTGACCGATCCGGACCTGTCGATCGAGCGCATCGCTCAAGTGCATTATGTGTCCACGCGAACCGTCACTCGCGCGTTTGCCCGTTACCAGAAAACGCCGGTCGCGGAGATCTGGAAAGAGCGCCTGATCGCCAGTCGCGAGGCAATAGAACGCGGCCAGGTACGCAGCATTTCTCAAGCTGCACTGGATTTCGGTTTCTCCGATTTCTCCCATTACAGTCATGCTTTTCGCAAGGCCTTTGGTGTGGCTCCTCATACGCTCCTGCGCAGAACTTGAGAAAGGCTCCAGGATTCACAAAAAAACGCCACTCAATGAGTGGCGTTTTTTTGTGCATGAGATTTATGTTCAGCGTCCGGCCATTAGCCCGGCTTTGACGAGAGTTCAGAGCCTGAGGTATGAGTCGCCTGCAACGCACCCTTAAGGGTACTCATCACCATGTCATGCAGCAGCTTGCGGCGTACTCCCTTGCTTGCGTGGGGCTCCCCAACCCAGGCTGGCAGTTGGTTGAGGAGGGACACGATGCCGCTCAAGGTGGCACGCCGGGTGGCACTGGTCGGTTTACCGGTGAGCTGCTCTATAGTTTCCACCAGGTGCTCCTCGTAGCGTCGGCGCAGGGTCAGGATCAAGGCATGCTGTTCGCTGCTCAGGCAATGGAGGTCGTACTCTGCCAGGCGGAAATGCGCCCCCATGCGCTCGTGTAGCAGGAGGTGCGCCTCAAGCAGGCCGTGCAGTCGTACCGCCGGTGCGGATTTGCGGCGATTCACCAGGCTGGCGCCGTGAAGCAACTGTTCGTAGAGTTCCTCGATCAGCTCGAACAGCAGGGCTTCCTTGCTATCGATGTGGTTGTAAATGGAGCCGACATTGATCCCCAGATAAGTGGCGAGGTCGCGCATGCTTACCCGGCTGAAGCCACACCTGGCGAACAGCTCGAGAGCCTTGTGCCGGGTTTCCAGGTAGCGCGAGTGGTGCCCTTGTTCGGCAGGTACCGCCATCACCTTCATACGCGAAACTGCCCCAACAGCCGATTCAGTTGACCCGCCAGTTGGCCCAATGCCTGGCTGGCCTCGTTGGACCGGCCTGCTGCCTGGGCATTTTCGTGGGCCAGCGAAGCTGCACGGGTGACATTCTGGTTGATGTCCTCGACCACATGGGACTGCTCCAGGGTGGCGCTGGCGATCGAGGCGTTCAGTTCGGTGAGATTGCGCAGCGCGCTGAGAATCTGGTGCAGGCTTTCACCGGTTAGGCGGGCCTGTTCGACGGTTTGTTGAGCGGCTTGGCTGCTGGTATTGATGACCTTCACCGCCGCTTTCGAGTTGCCCTGCAGGCGCTCGATCATGCCTTGGATCTGCGCGATGGACTGCTGAGTGCGCTGGGCCAGCAGGCGCACTTCGTCTGCTACCACGGCGAAGCCGCGGCCCTGTTCGCCAGCGCGCGCCGCCTCAATGGCGGCATTCAGCGCCAACAGGTTGGTCTGCTCGGCGATGGCGCGAATGACTTCCAGCACACTGCCGATCTGGGTGCTTTCCTGGGCCAGGCTCTGGATCACCTCGACAGCCTGGCCGATGGTCTCGGACAACTGGTCGATCTGGCTCAGGCTGTTGTCAATATTGTGCTGGCCCTGGCGTGCCTGCTCATCGGCCTGGCGTACTTCGTTGGCGGCGTGTTCGGCGTTCTTCGCCACTTCCTGCACGGCGTAAGAAACCTCGTGAATGGCGGTGGCCACCAGTTCCATCTGCTGGGACTGTTGCTGGCTGTGGCGCTGGCTATCGCTGGCAATCTCAGCGAGTGATTGCGAGGCCTGGTCCAGGCTGCCGGCGGTCTGCATAGATTGGCCGATCACAGTGCGTAGCTTGTTGGTGAACACGTTGAAGTGGCCGTTGAGGGCGGTCAGCTCGTCGCGCCAGCGGCTGTCCAGGTTGCGGGTCAGGTCGGCATCGCCGCTGGCGATGTTCTGCATGGCATCGACCGCTTGCGCCAGTGGTGAGGCGATGCTGCGGGCAATCAGCAGGATCAGCGAGCTGAGGAGCAGGGTGATCATTATCAGGATGACGAAGGTGTGTACCAGCTGGCGGCGGAACTCGACTTGCACGTCGTCAATGTAGATACCCGAGCCGACGATCCAGCCCCAGGGCTTGAACAGTTCGACGTAGGAAACCTTCTCCACCGGCGCTTCGGAACCCGGCTTGGGCCAGCGGTAACTCACCAGGCCTGAGCCGTCGCGTTTCGCCACGGCAACCATCTCGTCAAACAGCGCCTTGCCATCAGGGTCGAGGGTGCCAGCCATGCGCTTGCCTTCAAGCTTGGCATTGGGATGCAGGATCATGCGCGTATCGAGGTCTTCGAGCCAGAAGTACTCCTCGTGGCCATAGCGCAGATCGCGTATTACCGCGATAGCCTGTTGCTGCGCCTGTTCCCGACTGAGCCCGTGTTCTTCCAGGTTTTGGAAGTGGCGCAGGATGCCGCTGGCCGTCTCGACCACGTGACGGGTTTTCAGCGCCTTGGCTGCATAGAGGTTGTCATAGTTCTGCTTGAGCATCATGCCGGCGAGAGTCAGCAGCATCAGGATGGACGTCAGCAGGATCAACCACAGTCGGCGGTTGATGGGAATATTGCGCAAGCGGGGCATGGGCAACTCCACAAGGAGGGGCAGAAAAGTGGGCGGCCGGACGCGGCGGGCGCATCCGGACGGGGGGGGACTCAGAGCGCGTAGTGGGCCAGCTCGCGGGCGATCAACAGGCGTTGGACCTCGCTGGTGCCTTCGTAGATCTGGGTGATGCGTGCATCGCGGTAGTAACGCTCCACCGGGTAATCCTCCAGGTAGCCGTAGCCGCCATGGATTTGCATGGCGTTGGAGCACACGCGCTCGGCCATTTCCGAGGCGAACAGCTTGGCCTGCGAGGCTTCTGACAGACACGGTTGCCCGGCGCTTTTCAGGCGTGCGGCATGCAGCACCAGCAGTCGGGTGGCATTGAGCCGGGTGTGCATATCGGCGAGCAAGTTGGATACGCTTTGGTGTTCGATGATCGGCTTGCCGAATTGGACCCGTTCGCGGGCATACCCCAGCGCGGCCTCGAAAGCGGCGCGGGCGATGCCCAAGGCCTGGGCGGCGATACCAATGCGACCACCTTCCAGGTTGGACAGGGCAATGGCCAGGCCCTTGCCGCGTTCGCCCAACAGGTTCGCCTCGGGGATCGTGCAGTTGTTCAGGGTCACCGCGCAGGTATCCGAGGCCTTGATCCCCATTTTGTGCTCACGGCGGTCAACCACGAAACCAGGGTTGTCGGTCGGTACCAGGAAGGCCGACAGCCCCTTCTTGCCCCGTTCCGGATCGGTGACGGCGAAAACGATGGCCAGCTTGGCGCGCTCGCCGTTACTGACGAACTGCTTGGCACCGCTGAGCACCCACTGCCCACTATGCAGTTCGGCGCGGGTGCGCAGGTTGTGTGCTTCGGTGCCGGCCTGCGGCTCGGTCAAGCAGAAGCAGCCTATGGCCTGGCCGCTGGCTAGAAGCGGCAACCAGTCGTCTTGCTGAGTCGGGCTGCCATATTTCAGCAGGGGGCCACAGCCCACTGAATTGTGGATGCTCATCAAGGCGCCGAGGGCACCGTCGCCAGCCGAGATTTCCTCCACGGCCAGGGCGTAGGCCACATAGTCCGTGTAGCTGCCACCCCAGGTGTCCGGCACTACCATGCCCAGCAGGCCCAGTTCACCCATCTGCGCCACCACGGCGTCATCGATCCAGCCGGCCTTCTCCCAGGCTTGGGCATGCGGGCTGACTTCGCTGCGGGCAAAGTCGCGCGCCATGTCGCGGATCATGCGTTGTTCTTCGGTCAATTCGATATCGTGCATTGCAGTGTCTCCTGCCGATCAGGCGGTGCGAAGAGGGTTGGCGGAGGCCGGGCGGAAGCCGCTGAAAAAGGATTGCACCCGCGGTGGTGCCAGTTCCGCCAGGGTTGGCGGGTTCCAGCGCGGAGTTTTGTCCTTGTCGATGATCAAGGCGCGCACGCCCTCCATCAGGTCGCCTTTGTCGAACCACTGATAGTCCAGGTGCAATTCCAGGGCAAAGCAGTCGGCCAGGCTCAGGTAACGGCCGCGGCGCAGCAACTCCAGGGTCACGGCCATCGCCAGAGGCGAGCGGCTGTCGAGCAGCTTGACCGTTTGTTCGGCCCAGTCGCGTAACTCAGGACGCTGCTCGCGCTGCAGGGCGGTGCGTATGGCCGGCACATCGGGCAGGGCGAAATATTCATCGATCACCTGGCGATAGGCCTTGAGCTCCGCCCCCGCTATACGCTCGGTGGCCATGCCGCCGAGCAGGTCTTGCAGGTCTTGGTCCGGCGCACCGGTCCAGTTCAACTGATCCAGCGCGGCATCCAATTCGGCCAGTTGCTCACTGGGCAGGCAGTAGTCAGCCAGGTTGGCATAGAGGGCATCGGCGGCACGTACCTGGCAGCCTGTGACCCCCAGATAGATACCCAGCTCACCCGGAAGGCGCGGCAGGAAATAGCTGCCGCCGACATCGGGGAAAAAGCCGATGCCGACTTCCGGCATACCCATCCGCGTGCGCTCGGTGATCACCCGCAGTGAGGCCGCCTGTGCCAGCCCCATACCGCCACCCAAGACGAACCCATCCAGCAGCGCCAGCACCGGTTTGGAATAGCCATGCAGGTACTCATCCAGGGCGTACTCTTCCTCGAGAAACAGCTCGTGCAGGTTGTCGCCGGCCTTGTGACTGTCGTACAGCATGCGGATGTCGCCACCGGCACAGAAGGCTTTTTCCCCGGCGCCACGAAGGGTCACGGCGACGATCTCCGGGTCCTGTTCCCAGACCCACAGGTACCGGCACAACAGTGTCACCATGGGCAGGTCCAGGGTGTTCAGCGCGCTTGGTCGATTCAGCGTCAGGTGGCCGATGCGGTTGCGCACACTGGCCAGCACCGGGGCTTGCTGCTCGCTCATGCTTTTGCTTCTCCACGAAACAGTTTGATGATGGCGGAGAAGTCCAGGCCGCCATTACCTTGCAGGCTGAAGGTCTGGTACAGCTGCTGGGCGGCAGCACCGAGCACCACCGGCTGACGCACATGTTTCGCTGCTTCGGTGGCGAGGCCGAGGTCCTTGAGCATCAGGTCGGTACCAAAGCCGCCACTGTAACCACGCGAGGCCGGAGCGTTTTCCAGCACGCCCGGGAACGGATTGTTGATCTCCGAGCTCCAGCAGCGACCGGTGGAGGTGCCGATGACACCGGCCAGCACCTTGGCGTCCATGCCCAGGGCCACACCCAGGGCCATGGCCTCGGCGACGCCGACCATGGAGATGCCGAGCAGCATGTTGTTGGCGATCTTGGCCACTTGGCCGTTACCTGCTGCGCCGCAGTGCACGATGTTCCTGCCCATGGCCGAGAGGATTGGCAGGGCCTGGTCGAATACGCTGACCGGGCCGCCGACCATAAAGGTCAGGGTGCCTGCCGTCGCGCCACCGGTGCCGCCGGATACCGGCGCGTCGAGCATCGGGTTGCCTTGGGCAAGGGCGAATTTGGCCACTTCGCGGGCACTGAGCGGGTCAATGGTCGAACTGTCGATCAACAGCACGCCCTGGCCAATATTGGCCAACAGGCCCTCCTTGCCGCGATAGACCTGCTTCACATGGTCGGCGGTCGGCAACATGGTGATGATCACCTCAACCTTGGCTTTGGCCACAGCGGCGGGTGAGTCAGCGGCGCTGGCACCGGCCTCCATCAGGGCGGCGACCGCCTGCGGGAAAGGATCGAAAACGGTCAGGCTGTGTCCAGCCTTGAGCAGGTTGCGGGCCATTGGGCCGCCCATGTTGCCGAGGCCGAGAAATCCGATATGCATGATGACTACCTTTTGCGAGTGGGGATCAGCGGTGCAGGAAATTCGGCACGCGCTTTTCGACGAAGGCTTGCATGCCTTCCTTTTGGTCGTGGCCGGCAAACAGCGAATGGAACAGCCGACGCTCGAAACGTATGCCTTCGCTGAGGCTGATTTCTTCAGCGCGGTTGACGCATTCCTTGATCATCATGGCCGCCGGCAGCGACTTGCCGGCAATGCCGCGGGCGACTTCCAGGGTTCGTTCCAACAACTCTGCGACGGGGAAAACACGGGCCACCAGGTTGGCGCGCTCAGCTTCCTCGGCGCCGAGCTGGCGGCCAGTCAGGCACAGCTCCATGGCCTTGGACTTGCCTACGGCGCGGCTCAGGCGCTGGGTGCCACCGATCCCGGGAATCACTCCCAGGTTCAGTTCCGGAAGACCGAAGCGGGCGTTATCGGCGGCGTAGATGAAGTCGCACATCAGCGCCAACTCGCAGCCGCCACCCAACGCGTAGCCAGCCACTGCGGCAATCATTGGCTTGCGTCGGGCGCCAATGCGGTCGGCGGCGGCGAAGAAATCGTCCAGGTAGATCTGCGGATAACCCAGCGCGGCCATCTCTTTGATGTCAGCGCCGGCGGCAAAGGCCTTGGTCGATCCGGTGATGACCAGGCAGCCGACTTCGGGGTCGGCCTCCAGGCGGTGCAGAGCCAGGTTCAGCTCGGCGATCAACTGACTGTTCAGCGCGTTGAGCGCCTGCGGCCGGTTGAGCGTAATCAGGCCAACGCGCTGTTGCACATCAACCGTTAATGTCTGGTATTCCATCGTTCAGCTCCTGGCCGGCCGACGCTGGGCGCCGGCCGGAAGAGATCATTTAAGGGTGATGGTGGTGTTCACCGAGCCGCCGGTGTCGTCCTCGTCGAACCAGCGCTGGGTCACCGTCTTGGTCTGGGTGTAGAAGGTCACCACTTGTTTGCCGTAGGGGCCCAGGTCACCGAGTTTGGAGGCGCGCGAACCGGAGAACGAGAACAGCGGGACCGGTACCGGGATCGGCACGTTGATGCCTACCTGGCCGACGTCGATTTCTTCCTGGAAGTGACGGGCCGCAGCGCCGGAACGGGTGAATAGGGCAGTACCGTTGCCATTCGGGTTGGCGTTGATGATCTCGATCGCTTCGCTCAGGCTGGCGGCGTGCATGACGCACAGCACCGGGCCGAAGATTTCTTCGCGGTATACGGACATTTGTGCAGTGACGCCGGAGAAGATGGTCGGGCCGACGAAGTTGCCGTCCTGGTAGCCAGGCACGCTTGGGTTACGTCCATCCAGTTCGAGCATGGCGCCTTCTGCAATGCCGCTGGCGATCAGGCTGTTGACGCGATCCAGAGCTGCGCAGGAGATCACCGGGCCGATGTCGGTGCCCGGTTCGGTGCCGCCATTGATCTTGAGGGTCTTGGTTCGCTCGATCAGGTCCGGCAACCAGGCCTGCGCTTCACCGACCAGGATCACTACTGGCAGAGCCATGCAGCGCTGGCCCGCAGCGCCAAAGGAAGCACCCAGCAGATTGTTCAACGTCTGCTGCTTGTTGGCATCGGGCAGGACGATGGCGTGGTTCTTCGCGCCCATCATGCACTGTGCGCGTTTGCCGTTCTGCGTAGCGCGGTTGTAGACATGGGTGCCGACCTTGGTCGAACCGACGAAGGACACGGCCTTGATGTCCGGGTGGTCGCAGATCAGGTTCACCGCGTCGACGCCACCGTGGATGACGTTGAGCACTCCCTTCGGTACACCGGCCTCCAGGGCCAGTTCGACCAGGCGCATGGTCACCAGCGGGTCTTGCTCGGACGGCTTGAGGATGAAGGTGTTGCCGGTGGCGATGGCCATCGGGAACATCCACAACGGGATCATCGCCGGGAAGTTGAACGGGGTGATGCCGGCGCACACGCCCAGCGGCTGCATCAAGGTGTAGGTGTCGACGCCATTGGCCACGTTGTTGGCCAGTTCGCCCATCTGCAGATTGCCGATGGCGGTTGCGTGCTCAACGACCTCTAGCCCGCGGAACACATCACCTTCTGCATCCGGCAGGGTTTTGCCCTGTTCAGCGGTGAGCAGGGCGGCCAGTTCCTTGATGTTTTCGCGGATCAGTTGCTGGTATTTGAAGAAGATCCGGGAGCGGGCACCGATCGGAGTCTTGCGCCAGGTCTTGAAGGCTTCCTTGGCGCTGGCGACGGCGGCGTCCATTTCCTCTGCGGTGGCGAAGGGGACGCGGGCCAGGACTTCCTGGGTGGCCGGGTTGACCACGTCGCGCCACTGAGTGCTACGCGATTCGACGAATTCGCCGTTGATGAGAAGCTTGACGCTAGGAATGCTGGAGGAGGTCATTTTCGGGTCCTGTCTACTTTCTTTGAGTCGAGTGAGGCCCCTCGGCCTGGTTGGCCGAGCGGTCGCGTTTGAATTCAGGAGGGCCGGCGTACCGGCCCGGGTTCAGCCCTTGAGGTGAGGGAAGTCTTCTTCGAAGTATTCCTGCGGGCCTCGTGCGTCGCCCTGGCGACGCTGCACTTCCATTTGCCGCAGTTCTACCCGGCGGATCTTCCCGGAGATGGTCTTGGGCAGTTCGCTGACGAATTCGATTCGTCGCACCCGCTTGTAGGGCGCCAGGTGCTCGCGGGCGAAGGCGAGGATGTTGGCGGCGAGTTCGTAGCTGCCCGGAGCGTCATGGGCCAGGATCAGATAGGCCTTGGGCACTGCCAGGCGCACCGGATCAGGGCTCGGCACCACGGCCACTTCCATCACCGCCGGGTGTTCGATCAGCGCGCTTTCCAGTTCGAAAGGGCTGATGCGGTAGTCGGAAGCCTTGAACACGTCATCGGCACGGCCGACGAAGGTGATGTAGCCCTCTTCATCGATCTGTGCGGTATCGCCGGTGCGGTAGTAACCGTCGCGCATCACTTCGGCGGTTTTTTCCGGGCTGTCCTCGTAGCACAACATTAGGCCGAGCGGACGCACGTCCAGCGGCAGTGCTACTTCTCCCTCGTTGCCGGGTACGCCGTCGGGGTCAAGCATGGTCACCCTGTAGCCCGGCAGCGGACGGCCCATGGAGCCGGGTTTGAGCAGTTGGCCGGGTGTGTTACCGACCAGAGCGGTGGTTTCCGACTGACCGAAGCCGTCGCGCAGTGGCAAGTCCCAGGCATGCAGGATCTGCTCGATGATCTCCGGGTTGAGCGGTTCACCGGCGCCCACCAGTTCACGCAGTTTCAAGCGCTCCTTGTAACTGGCCAGGTCTTCCTGGATCAGCATGCGCCAGACGGTGGGAGGGGCGCACAGGCTGGTGACGCCGTAGCGCTCCAGCGCGCCGAGCAGAGCCGTGGCGCTGAAGCGCGCGACATTGTGGATGAAGATGCAGGCGCCGGCGTTCCATGGTGCGAAGAGGCAGCTCCAGGCATGTTTGGCCCAGCCCGGTGACGAGATGTTCAAGTGCAGGTCACCCGGCTGCAGGCCGATCCAATACATGGTCGACAGGTGGCCGACCGGGTAGCTCTGGTGACTGTGCAGCACCATCTTCGGTTTGGAGGTGGTGCCGGATGTGAAGTACAGCAGCATCGGGTCAGTGGCCAGGGTGAGGCCCTCGACTTCGAACCGCTCGGAATATTCGCTGGCTGCGCTGTATGGGGTCCAGTCGGCGGGGGCCGGACCGACGCAGATGCGACTGCAGCCTTCACCCAGGCCGACGAACTTGTCGACATGGGCATTGCCGACCACCAGGTGGCGAACCTGGCCGCGCTCGATGCGGTCGCGCAGGTCATCCGGGGTCAACAGGGCGGTGGCGGGAATGACCACGGCGCCGATTTTGAAGGCAGCCAGCATGGTTTCCCACAGGGCGACGTCGTTGCCGAGCATCAGCAGGATGCGTTCGCCACGGCGCACGCCAAGGGCACGCAAGTGGTTGGCCACCTGATTGGAGCGCGAGGCCAATTGCTGGAAGCTGTAGCGCTGTTCGCTGCCGTCTTCTTCGACGATCCACAGGGCGTTGGCCTGGTTGCCCTCGGCCATGGCATCGAAGTAATCCAGTGCCCAGTTGAACTCGTTCAGTTGCGGCCAGCGGAAGTCACGCACGGCAGTGGCGTAGTCGGTACGGTGGGCCAGCAGGAAGTCTCGAGCGGCGAGGAACGGTTGGCAGTTGCTGTTCATTGGAGTCTCCATCGATCGTGGTGACGATCGGCGCGGGTACAGGTACGGGATGGTCAGGCGGCGAAGGGAGCTTCGCTGCGGGCAGCAATGCGTACGAGACGCGTGCAGGTACCTGAGAGCGGGGAGACGGCGGCAAGCATGGATGTCTTCACGGTGTATGCCCTTGTTTGTTTTTGTTGGGTCTGGCGCGGTTCATGACCAGGCGCTTGAGCCCAGTATATGCATGCAAAAATCAATTAAAAATGCTCATAAAAACCGGTGCGTTGTGCAAAAAAATCATAGAGGTGGCGCGTTGGATTGGGGGGCCACTCGCACTCTCAAGCGATGCGAGCGGCCCCCGTCTGGCGGGGGGATTTACCAGAGCGCCAGGGTATAGCTGAGGATCAGGCGGTTTTCATCCAGATCGCTGCCGAAATTGGTCGAGCGCACCGTCGCGTTACGCCACTTCAGCCCGACATTCTTCAACGGTCCGCTCTGCACGACATAACCAATGTCGGTATCCCGTTCCCATTCCTTGCCTTCCGGACGATTGCCGCCCAGATCGATATTGTCGCCGGTGAGGTAGCGGGTCATGAAGGTCAGGCCCGGAACGCCAATGGCCGCAAAGTTGTAGTCGTAGCGCGCCTGCCAGGACTTTTCGTCCTTACTGGCGAAGTCGCCGATCTGCACGAAGTTCACCAAAAAGGCATCGGTGCCGTTGACGTAGGCGTAGCCGGTGTCGCCGCTCATGCCTTGATAACCCAGGCCCAACGCATGCCCGCCAAGGTTGTAGGTGAACATCGCGCCGATGGCGTTGTTATCGACATTGCTGCCGCCATCATCCGTGGAGCGGGCGAAGCGCAGATCCGTCTTCAGCGACTGGCCCGTCGTCACCGGCAACACATAGGTCAGGTTGATCAAATGCTGGCTGTAGAAATTGTCGAGGTGGCCGTAGCTGTAGCCGGTGGCGAGGTTGCTGGTCCATTTGTAGTTCAGGCTGGCGAAATCGAAGCTGTCGCTGTCGAGATGACGGCTGGTGATGCCCTTGGCGCCGGTGCGGGTGATGCCCATGTCCTCGTAATCCGAGGAGTCGCGCTGATTGACCTGCGTCAGTCGCCCGGCATCCAGGGTCAGGCCTTCGAGCTCCAGCGAGGTCAACTGACCGCCCTTGAAGGTTTGTGGCAACAGCCGTGAGTCGTTGGCCAGTACCGTCGGCAGTTTCGGCAGCAGCGTGCCGAGTTTCAGCGTGCTTTTCGAGGCACGCACTTTGGCGGTCAGGCCCAGTTCGCCGTACTCGTCCTGTGCACCTTTGCTCGTGTCGCGGTGACGTTTGAGCAGGCCGGAGCCTGCGCGATCCGGGCTGGAATCGAGCTTGACGCCGAGCAGGCCGATGGCGTCGAAACCGACACCGATCAACCCTTCGGTGAAGCCCGATTCATAGCGCAGCAGGAAACCCTGGGCCCATTCCTCTTGTTTGGATTGGGCGGCGTTGTCCTGGCGATAGTCGCGGTTGAAATAGAAGTTGCGCAGCTCAAGGTTGGCTGTGCTGTCTGCGAAGAAGTCGGCGTGAGCCTGTACGGCGAGGCCGCTGCCGGCCAGGAGCAGGGTAAGGGTGGTAGGTTTCATTGGATGCCTTTTGTTGTTTTTGTTGTCGACGAGCCGCTCCCGCGCCATTTGGAGTTGGCGAGGGAGTGGCGCTTTTTGGGTGTCCTGCGCCGAGCGGCGCAGGTCGGGCGTAAAAAAGCGCGAAGCAAAGGAGCGGACTCGCGCTAGGGGCATCAGCCCCGGAAAAAGCAGCGTCAGTGACTGCTGGCCATGGAAGCTCCAAGGCCGGTCTGGGCACGGACGAATTGGTCGGCATAGGCGGCGCGCTCGCGGTCGGCGCGTTCGCTGCGGTCAAGCCTGGAAGCGACCACTATGACCAGGAAGGCCAGGGGCATTGAGAACAGCGCCGGTTGGTCGTAAGGGAAGAGCGCCTGGGCATGTCCCAGTACACCGACCCAAACCGACGGTGAGCAGACCACCAGGGCCAGTGCGCTGATCAGGCCGGTCAGGCCGCCATAAAGGGCGCCGCGGGTGGTCAGGCCGCCCCAGTACATGGACATGATCAGTACCGGGAAATTCGCCGAGGCGGCGATGCCGAACGTCAGGCCGACTAGGAAGGCGATGTTCTGGCCCTCGAACAGAATGCCAAGGGAAATCGCAACGATGCCCAGGCAGACGGTGGCAATGCGCGACACGCGCATTTCCTTTTTCTCGTCGGCGCGACCCTTCTTCAATACCGAAGCATAAAGGTCATGGGAGATGGCCGAGGCACCCGCCAGGGCCAGACCGGACACGACAGCGAGAATGGTGGCGAAAGCCACGGCGGAGAGGAAACCGAGAAACAGGTTGCCGCCCACCGCCTTCGCCAGGTGCATGGCCACCATATTACTGCCGCCAATCATGGCCCCGCCGAGCTTGCCATCGACGTAGTACTGAGGATCCGTGCCGACGATGACGATGGCGGCATAGCCCAGAACGCAGACCACCAGGAAGAAGAAGCCAATGAATACCGTGGCGAACAGTACGGATTTACGCGCCTCCTTGGCATTGGGCACGGTGAAGAAACGCATCAGAATGTGAGGCAGGCCGGCGATGCCGAAGACCAGTCCAAGAGATAACGACACCGCGTTGATCGGGTCGGCCAGCAAGGTGCCCGGGCCCATGATCTGCACGCCACTGGCATGCACGGCTACAGCCTGGGCGGCCAGCGTCTCGAAGCTGAAGTCGAAGCGACTCATGGCCATCAGCACCAGGGTCGTGCCGCCCGCCAGGAGCAGGACCGCCTTGGTGATCTGTACCCAAGTGGTGGCGAGCATGCCGCCGAAGATCACGTAGACCAACATCAACACGCCGACTACCACCACCGCCGTGCGGTAGTCGAGACCGAACAACAGTTTGATCAGTTGACCGGCGCCGACCATTTGCACCACCAGATAGCAGCACACCACGGTCAGCGATCCGAGGGCGGCAAAGCTGCGTACGCGGGTTTGATCTAGGCGGTAGGAGACGATGTCGGCGAAGGTGTAGCGCCCCAGGTTGCGCAAGCGCTCGGCCATCAGAAAGGTGACGATAGGCCAGCCGACAAAGAAGCCAATGATGTAGACGAAGCCGTCGTAACCCTTGGCGAATACCATGCTCGACAGGCCCAGCAAAGTGGCCGCCGACATGTAGTCACCGGCGATCGCCAGGCCATTCTGAAAGCCCGTGATACCGCCGCCGGCACTGTAGAAGTCGGCAGCGGAGCGCGTGCGACGGGACGCCCACCAAGTGATCAGCAAAGTGGCGAGGACGAAGATGAAGAACATGCCGATGGCATGCACATTGAGCGGTTGCTTCTCCACGGTGATGGGTGCGGCGTTAGCCAATAGGGGGCTGAGGGCGAGAAGGGCGAGTAGGCGTTTCATGCGCGGGTCTCCTGGAGGATCTGCGCGCTGAGCGCGTCAAAGCGGGTGTTGGCGGTGTTCACGTACCAGGCGGTAAGTAGCCAGGACAGCAGGATAATTGCCACGCCGACCGGCATGCCGAGGCTGAGGTGACTGCCGTCGTACAGTGGCAGGTGCAACCAGGCAGGTGCGAAGGCCACTACCATGATGAAACTGTAATAGACAGCCAGGACTGCGCCGCTCAGTGACCAAGCCAGGAACGCGCGCTGGCGGGTGAGTCGCTGGAACTTGGGATTGGCCCTGACCTGGGCGCAGGTCTGGGCGTGGTTCGGATGATCAATCGTCATAGTGAGGCTCCGCTTTTAATTGTTGTTGTTTTCCGGCCTTTTGAGGGGCGTACGGGTACCCGGGCGACGTCCCGAAGCGGAGCGTCACCTGAATGCTGCTGGAGTCGTTGCTGCCCTGGCGATCTTCCGGAGGCAAGGGTTGAAATGGCACGTGTGGCGCCGACAGGAAACCCGCCGTATTAGCCCTCGGCGGGCGCGATGGTGGCAGTGATTGCGCTGTCGCGCAGCCACCTGTTTTCGGCTTGAAAGCAGTGTTTTTTACCCTGCATTCATGCCGTTAGCCCTGGTTGAAATCGGGGCCTTTCCGGTTGAGAAACGATGCTGGTCAAACCAGGCTGGATGCGAGTATATGTTGGCTAATTTCCAATATGTATTGGCAGAAAAGCCTGATGAATATGCAAAAAAGCACAACGCAAAGTCACGTGAATTGGGACGATATGCGTTTCTTTCTCGAGGTCGCCCGTGCACGCACCGCGAGTGGCGCAGCGCGCCGTTTGGGGGTGGACTACACCACGGTGTCGCGGCGCATCCGCGCCCTTGAGCAAAGCCTTGGCGCACTGCTTTTCGAGAAGTCTCGAGCGTCGGGTTTCGTCATGACTATCGAGGGGCAGCGCCTGGTCAGTCACGCCGAAACTCTGGAAAGTACGCTGCTGGCAGCCTGCGAGCAGGTTTCCGGAACCACCGGGGGGCTCGCCGGGCACCTGCGTATCGGCTGTACCGAAGCTTTCGGCTCCTGTTTCGTCACCACGCAGATGAGCCACTTCATCATCCACTATCCGCATATCTCCGTGGACATCCTGCCGGTCCCGCACTTCGTCAATCTGTCACGGCGCGAGGCAGACATCGCCATCACCCTGGAGCGGCCTGAGCGCGGTCCGTACGTGTGCTCGCGGCTGTGCGACTACCGTCTGCGTCTGTATGCGACACCGGAGTACCTGGCCAATCATTCGCCGATTGCCAGCCGCGAGGACCTGGCCGGTCACCCATTCGTGACCTATGTCGAGGATCTGGCCTTCAGCTTCAAGCTGCTCTACCTGAACGACCTGCTGCCCGGCGCGCACAGCCGCCTGCGCAGCACCAGCGTAGTTTCCCAGTACCATGCGGCGCTGGAAGGGCGCGCGCTGGCCATCCTGCCCTGCTTCCTCGCCGGTCCCGACCCGCGCCTGTGCGAAGTGCTACCGGATCAGGTGGAAGTCACTCGACAGTTCTGGATGTACTACAGCGAGGACCTGCGCAAGCTCAAGCGGATCACCTTGGTAGCTGACTATTTGCGCGCCTGTGCTGAACTCAATCATCCGCTGCTGATGGGCGAGTCCCGCGCGATGGCCTACCTGCCGTCGCCCTGAGTTGCAAGTCTGGGCCGCGGCTGCCGGCGCGGCGGCTAAAGTCGCCGGCGAGGGCTCATTGACTGGCCACGGTGAGCCTGGATTCATGCATTCAGCGGACCTTGGCGATCAGCCGCGAGTTATGCGCATTGCGAAAGGCCAGTTGTTCAATGGTCTGGGTCGCGTGTTCGGCTTCTTCGCGGGCCTTGAGGATCACGCCGTGATGTTCCGATTTGCTGCACACCGGGTCGGCGTTGCTCGCGTCCCCTGTGAGCATGAAGGCCTGGCAGCGACAGCCGCCGAAGTCTTTTTCTTTCTCGTCGCAGGAGCGGCACGGTTCGGGCATCCAGTCGTAACCGCGGAAGCGGTTGAAGCCGAACGAGTCGTACCAGATGTGCTGCATGCTGTGGTCGCGCACGTTGGGAAACTGCACCGGCATCTGTCGGGCGCCATGACAGGGCAGGGCGGTTCCGTCCGGCGTGACCGTCAGAAAGATACTGCCCCAGCCATTCATGCAGGCTTTCGGGCGTTCTTCGTAATAGTCAGGGGTGACGAAAATCAGCTTGCACGGATGCCCTTCGGCTTCCAGTTTGGCGCGGTATTCGTTGGTGATGCGTTCGGCGCGGACCAGTTGTTCCTTGGTCGGCAACAGACCGACCCGGTTGAGCTGCGCCCAACCGTAGAACTGGCATGTGGCGAGTTCCACAAAGTCCGCTTCAAGGGCGATGCACAGCTCGATGATCCGGTCGATCTTGTCGATGTTGTGCCGATGGGTCACGAAGTTCAGCACCATCGGATAACCGTGGGCTTTCACGGCGCGGGCCATTTCCAGCTTCTGGGCGAAGGCTTTTTTCGAGCCGGCCAGCAAGTTGTTCACCTGCTCGTCGCTGGCCTGAAAGCTGATCTGGATATGGTCCAGACCGGCCTTTTTGAAGTCGCTGATTTTTTGCTCGGTCAGGCCGATGCCGGAGGTGATCAGGTTGGTGTAGAACCCTAACTGGCGCGCCTCGGCAATCAGCTCGGCGAGGTCCTGGCGCACCAGCGGTTCGCCGCCGGAGAAGCCCAATTGCGCTGCGCCCATCTCCCGCGCTTCGCGAAAAACCTTGATCCACTGTTCGGTGCTCAGTTCTTTGCCTTGCTCGGCGAAATCCAGCGGATTGGAACAGTACGGGCATTGCAGCGGGCAGCGATACGTCAGCTCGGCCAGCAACCACAGCGGCAGGCCGATTTCCGGTTCGCGCGGTAACTTGTCTGACGCGGATTCAGGCCAGTTCGATCCAGTGCTGAGCACGGGCGACCTCCATGAATTGTTCGATGTCGTCACCGAGCTCGGGCACGCCGGGGAACTGCGCGTCCAGTTCGGC